>DATLBB010000174.1:0-15917 GCA_035527155.1 Sedimentisphaerales bacterium | reverse complement strand
CAGCCACTGCCAAAAAGGCGATTATTAAATTCTTCCAATTGATGGCTATTCGAAAACTTTGGAATATTTTTGGAAAGAGAAGTTTTTCAAGAACTTTATGTGATTCTTTTTCGTTGCCCATTTTGTGTCCTTTCAAAAAGGGTTACAATCGTCCTATACTAAGCTCAATACACTAAATATATAATCGTTGTCAACCGGTTTCAACAGATATTTTTAATGTTTTATTTTTAAATATTGTCCTTTACTGCTTGTCCAGGGGGCTATCAGAGAAAGTATTGGATGGCTCGCCGGACTCCTGCGACTGCAAAATAGAAGTTACTTTATAGCTGGCGTCCAGCCAGGCGCCCAAATCAACCAGCTTACACCTCCGGGAGCAAAAGGGAAAGAACTTCGCTTCTCCGGATTGGCCTTGAGGCGATACTCTGACTACGCTGTTGCAAACTGGACATCTGTGTTTCATACCAGGATATTAGTCTACACTTTTCAATCGCAAAATGAAATATATTTTGGCCCGCCGTTTCGACTTGATGAGAAAAATGATGAGGCGAATGTGAAAAATATAGCCTGTCGAACATTTTCTCCTACGATGATTATTTGCCCGAACAAGCCAAAACCGGCTTTAGTCGATAGAGAGTTCCTCCTCCGACTCATCCTCGCTTTCAGATTCCGGCGGCTCTGACATCGATTGTTCCTCCTCTCTTACAAGGCCCTGTTCCAGCATTCGGGCATATTCAACACAATATCTGGCCCAGGGTTGAGCTTCGAGCCTGGCCTTGGGTATTGGTTTGCCGGTGCCTTCGCAGATGCCATAAGTTCCCGCCTCGATACGCTGCAGGGCGCTGTCGATTTCGTTTAGTAGTTTCCTTTCGCTATCCATCAGCTCTAAAGCGAATTCCTGCTCGTAGTTATCTGTTCCGATATCGGCCATATGAATTGGCATACTTGACAGGTCTCCACTTGCATCCAGCCGGGACTGTTTGAGAGCTTCGTCTCCCATCTCTTTTACGTTGCTGACAAGCTCTCGGCGTTTCGCCAATAACATTTGCTTGAAATGCTCAATAGTAGCGGCAGTCAACCGACTTTTCTTTGTCCGGGTTGAGATTGCTTTTTTTCTGACTGTCTTTTTGCGTTTCTGTGCCACTTCTTATTTTACCTTACTACTAAACGGTATTCAGATGTCTATAAACCGAGTATTCTAACATATCGATGTATGAATCGTACAGCATTTATTTTGGCCAAAATCGCAACAAGGTTCTTAAAATATACCCGCACGGCCAAATTATACAAACAGATCCGTCGGAGGCGTCTGTATCGTCTTATTACATAAGTAGTTATGGTGCAGGAGTACAGCTTTTTCTATCAACTGCTGTCCAGTTTTCGGTCGATTCGGCTCCTATCTTTTGCAAATTTTCCTAAAGGAATGAAGAATTTTTCCTGCCCAATCCTGCCTGCAAAAGTCCTGACGCCAAAAACTCTTTCGATTTGCTCGGGCGAAAAAACGTCTTTGGCGAGCCCATGCTGGTAGCTGCTATCAGCCCCAAGAAGCAGAGTAACATCTGCGTATTGAGCTGCCAGGTTGATATCGTGCGTTACGGCGACGATTGTTTTGCCTTTTTCAAGCTGCATGGCTTTCAGCAAATCATATATGCCAACCTGATGTTTCAAATCCAAAAAGCTTGTCGGCTCATCCAAAAGCAAAATAGCGGTGTTTTGTGCAAGTGCCCTTGCAATAAAAACCCGCTGCCGCTCACCTCCGCTCAACTCCGCGAGTGGTCGTGAGCTGAACTGCGCGGTATCGGTCATTTCCAGCGCTTCGTTTATAAATTTCTTATCGGCTTGACTTTCAAATCCAAACGTACCCAAATATGGTGTTCTTGCCATCGACACGACCTGGGCCACCGTAAAGTCAAATACCGGCACAAATTCCTGGCGAACAACAGCGAGCTTTTGCGCAAGTTTTTTGACTGAATATGATTCTATAGGCGCTGCATCGATTTTTATAGAATCCGCTTTGGCTGACAGCAATCCACAAAGCAGATTCAGCAACGTTGTTTTACCTGCCCCGTTCGGCCCTGCTATTGCCAGAAAGGTCCCCGGCATTACCTCAAAGCTGATATTTTTCAAAATCGTGGCTTGCGACCTGTAGCCGAAACTTAGATTTTCAACCTTTATAATAGCACTCATTTTAGCCAGCTAACTTTTCTACTGTATTTTGCCAGCAGGACCAGGAAAAACGGCCCACCGGCAATAGCTGTGATAATACCCACCGGCAATTGGGCAGGGGCAACGATTGTCCGGGCAAGCGTATCGGCAGCAACCAGGAATATCGCCCCGACAATACTACTTAGGGGAAGTAATTGACGATGGTCCGGCCCGAATACCAGCCGAACTCCGTGTGGGATGATAAGACCCACAAAACCAACAAGCCCACTTAGACTAACCGCAATCGCGGTTATAAAAGCTGCAAAGCCGAACGCAATTACTCTCGTTCTTGCTGTATCAACACCAAGTCCCTTTGCCTCCTCTTCCCCGAAGGTCAGAACGTTTAACCTGTGAGAAATGCAAAATAATGCGAATATTCCTGCGAAGATACACCCTGCACTAACGCCCAGCGCCGACAGACTTTTTTCTGTTATGTTGCCCATCAGCCAGAATATTGTCGAATGTACCTGCTCACTTTTCGCTATCGAGGTTAAGAACATAATCACTGCTGAAAAGAAGGCATTAATTACAACGCCGGCCAGCAGCAGGCTTGTAACTTGTGATTTCCCCGTAAAATGTCCGATGCACCAGACCAGCCAAACTGTGCCGAGGGCGCCCGCAAATGCAAAAACTGCAATCGGTGAGCCACCCCAGAATGTCCAGGTTATACCGGACAAAACCGCGATAATGACCCCGAGTCCCGCACCGCTGGATATTCCCAGAATGTAGGGGTCAGCCAGTGGATTCCGTAAAATCGCCTGCAAGATGACGCCTGAGCAAGCCAATGCTGCTCCCACCAGTGCAGCCAAAATCACTCGCGGTAATCTAACGCCAACAAAAATTTCGTAATCAATGTTCCCGCCCGGCTCCTCACCAGGGCCGGCGAAGACCTTTCGCAGAGAAACCTTTTGTGGCCCCACCATTGCACATAGGCACATCACTACGCACAATACTGCTAAACAGATTACAACTCTGATTGCCAATTTTTCTGATGTTAGCATTTCAGCTTTTGATTTATCTGGTCTGTTGCGAGCCATTATGTTTTCTCCGGATGATATCCGGATGTAAACAATGAGCAATCAGTTCTATGCCCTGGCATAATCTTGGCCCTAATCTTACAACAGTGTCCGGCTCAACGACATAAATCTTGTTATTTTTAACGGCGGGTAAATTTGGCCACCTGCCCCAAAATCTCTCTGAGGCCTTTTGCTGCTCTGCCATATTGCTTTTCCCCATTGCCGACTGGATTATTGTTTCTGCACCGCAAGCCAGGAGCTCTTCGGTGCTTATAGGCGGATACTGTTGAATAGTCTGGCCGATAGCATTTTCTCCGCCGGCTAACTCAATCAATTCGTTTATAAAGGTATCTCTGCCGGCCACACGTAAAGGTTCAGCCTGCACCACCCACAACACCTTGACTTTATCAGCGGAGACAAGTTTCGATTGCAAATCATTCAAGCGATTGTGGATGTTTTCAACCAGTTGGGCTGCATGCTGTTGGCAGCCTGTTGCGGTTCCAATTTCTTGAATCGCTGCCAGAAGCTCCGGAATTTTCTCAATTCGTACAGTCAGGACCTGATAACCCAGACGTCTTAAGCTGTCCGCAACGGCTTTTTGCTGCTCGAACCACAGCGTAACCACCAATTCCGGCTTAGATGCTATGATGGCTTCAGTATTTGGCTGCCAGAAGGTCCCTATCTTTTGCTTGTTAGCCGCCTTGAGAGGGTAATCACTGTCGTTTGAGACCGCAACGATTTTCTCGTCAAGCCCAAGTGCGAAAAGAATTTCTGTTAAGTTGGGAGCAAGCGAAACGATTCGTTCGGGCGTCTTCTGTATTTTTTTTAGGCTTTGACTTGGCTTGTTAAAATTGATTAATAGTGGAACAAAAACACCAACACATAGAAGTAATGCAAAGAGAACGAAATAGGTGTACCATTCCTTCTTCATCAGGTTCTCTTAAACTGTTTTTCCAGGTCGCTTATCGAAAATTTTATCGTAGTGGGCCTGCCGTGGGGACAACGGCTTGCCCTCTCTACTATTTCTCTGTCTGCAAGTAGTTTCTCTATCTCGTTGTCGCTTAGCCTTTGGCCGGCTTTTATGGCCGCCTTACACGCAGCCATATTCAAAACTTCATCGAGCAATCTTTCTGCATCAAGGTCTGCGTCCTTGTGACCGAGCAAGTCGATTAAATCCTGAACGAAATCGAGCGGGTCGGCCTTTTGCAATAGCGTGGGAAAGGCCTGTATAGCCATCGTCTTAGGTCCAAACGGGGCAAGCTCGATACCCAACTTTTCGAACAGCTCGGCATTGGCTTCAAGCGCATCGGCCTGGGACACAGTAACCTCAAAACTTTCAGGTATCAGCAGTTTCTGCGATTCGAGTTTGCTTTCCCGTATTCGCCCGCACAGATTCTCATATATTATGCGTTCATGAAGCGCATGCTGGTCGATAATGATGAATCCATCGTCAATCTGGGCGACAATAAAGCTGTCATGTATTTGCAGGAATTTTCTATCAAACTGCGGCCCTTCGTATTTCGTCTCTCGTCTGTGGCCCGGCCATCCTGGCCGTGTTTCCATGGGCTGGAAGCCCATGCCACGGCCGGCCACACCGCTTGCGCCTGCCCTTTCACGTGCAAATTGCTGCTGCGTTGGGACAGGTCTGTGCTTTTTAAAAAATTCAGCCATTGCTTCAGCAATCTTTTTGTCCCGCACTACAACAGGACCCGGAGAAGAGCCTTTTGGTGTTGGAATTGCCGGCAGTTTTGCACTAATGTCAAGATTTGTCCCCAAGAGCTTTTCCCGCAGACATCCGAGGACCTGAGAGTGGACCAGGTTGGCATTATAAAAACGCACCTCAATCTTCGTGGGATGCACATTCACATCTATATCTTCGTAGGGAATCTGAATAAACAAAAAGACGACAGGGAATCTGTCCGGCTCTAAGCATCCTCGATATGCCTCTTTAATTGCGTGCGAGATGAATTTGTCGCGGATGAATCGGCCGTTCAGGAATACATATTGAAATTTGTTATTTGTTCTTGAAATGCCGGGTTTGCCTAACAGAGCGAAAATATCTAATCCTCTTTCATTGCTTTTGATTTCCACCAAATTTTCAGCAATCTCAGATGAGAACAGTTCAGCTATTCGCCGGCGAAGGTCGTCTCTTCCCGATAATCGATGAAGCTCTCTGCCGTTGTGCGTTAGCGTCATATCCAAATCGCAATTTGCCAGTGCGATGCGTGTGAACCGCTCGATGATATGGCCCATTTCGGTATTAGCGGTCTTAAGGAATTTGCGCCTGGCAGGTAGTTTATAAAAAAGGTCTCTGACCTGGATTGTTGTACCGTAATCTGCACTGGCCGGGCTGACGCCGCCCGTATTTCCACAATCAATCTCAATGCAGTTAGCACCTTCTGAGTTTTTCATTCTGCTCACAGCCCTGACCTGTGCCACCGAGGCAATGCTTGCCAATGCCTCACCTCGAAATCCGAGTGTCGATATGCCTCGCAGGTCTTTGGTGGTTTTGATTTTGCTCGTTGTATGCGGCTCAAATGCACTGGCCAAATCTTCGGCGTCCATACCGCAGCCGTTATCGGCGACCGATAATAATTTTCGGCCTCCATCTTCGATAGATACTGTTATTTTTGTCGCCCCCGCATCGATGCTGTTTTCCATCAGTTCCTTGACCACGCTGGCAGGGCGTTCAATGACCTCGCCGGCTGCAATCATATTAACCATATTTTGGTCAAGGATTTTTATCTGTCCCATAGATTACTTATTGTATTCATTTCTTACGAAAATTCAAATATTTCGTTGTTGAGACATTAAAAACCCCGCCACGTGGTGGCGGGGCTAAGCAAATACAGAATAACTTTAAAAATGTTATGGACAAAATATAATGCGGATATTATCAAAAAATTATGAAAAGAATGATTGGTTATATGATTACCTGGACTACCTACGGAAGCTGGCTGCAGGGTGATAAAAGAGGATATGTAAAAAATGGTAGAATCCTTGCGCAAAACGATAAATTAAAATCGGCAAATCAAAGGCAACGAAAATATCCGACAGTCAAACTTAATACAGAACAAAAACAAATTGTTGAAAATGCCATTACCGAAGAAGCCCAGAGAATAAATCACAAAATATTCGCGATTGCCGTTTGCTCAGACCATGTGCATATAGTCGCTGGAGTTTCCGAAGAAACAATCGAACAGGCTGTTCATCGATATAAATATTCAGCAACTTTGGCACTGCGTAAATTCGTAAGTCATGGCAAAATCTGGTCAAAAGGATTTGATAAGAGATTCTGTTTCACGGATGAAGAACTTGAAAACAAAGTCAGATATGAGCGAAGTCATAATAATGGTTAGCCCTGCGACCACGTCGCAGGGTTTGAAAAAAAGAAAACCCCGTCATGTGATGGCGGAAAACAAAACAAAGACCCCGCCATGGTGATGGCGGGGCTAACCAGAATTCAATTTTATATGTCAAGGCAGAAGCAGACTCCGGCCGGTCATTTCTTTAGGCTGCGGCAGTCCCATCATTCCCAGCAAAGTAGGCCCCACGTCTGCTAACCTTCCGCCTTCTCGCAGTTTTCCATTTTTGTAGCGCTCATCAAAAACAATCAAAGGCACGTCACCAACAGTATGCGCGGTATGCGGCTGATTCTTTTCTATGTCCCACATTTTTTCAAAGTTGCCGTGGTCCGCGGTAATTATTCCTCTGCCGCCCAAGCTTTTAACTTTCTCAAGAATCCGGCCGACGCATCCATCCACCACCTCAGCCGCTTTGATCGCTGCGGCCAGGTCTCCAGTATGGCCAACCATATCAGGATTGGCGAAATTGACCACTACTACATCATACTTGTTCGAGTCCAGCCTCTGCAGTACAACATCGGCAACCTCGTAAGCGCTCATCTCCGGCTTTAAGTCGTAAGTCCGGACTCGCGGCGAGGGCACTATTTGTCTGTCTTCGCCCCTGAAGGGCTTTTCGGTGTAATCATTGAAGAAGAAAGTAACATGTGCATATTTTTCTGTCTCGGCACAGCGAAATTCTTTCAGGCCCAGAGAGCCCCAGTATGCTCCGAGGATATTTTTCATTTTTGGCGGCTTTGGAAACGCCACCGGCACCGGCAGCGATGCATCGTACTCGGTCATACAGACGTAATATATATTTGCCCTGGTTGGCCTGGCAAATTCCTTGAAGTCTGACTGAATGAATGCCCGCGTGATTTCACGAGGTCTGTCGCCGCGGAAGTTGAAGAATATCACACCGTCGCCATCCTCGATAGTGGCTAAAGGTTCATTTTCACTATTGACAATACAGGTTGGCTCGATAAATTCATCGGTCACATCTTTTTCATAACTTTTGGCGACCGCCTCTGCCGGCGTGGCGGCTTTGATGCCTTTGCCGGTCCGCATACATTCGTATGCCTTTTGCACACGGTCCCACCGGCTGTCGCGGTCCATCGCATAGAATCTGCCCATTACACTTGCGATTGTGCCCACTCCTATTTCCTGGGCATTTTTCTCGATATCGGCTATGTATCCTGCGCCACTATTCGGCGGCGAATCCCGGCCATCCGTAAAGGCGTGGATGAAAACATCCGTTACGCCGTTTCTTTTTGCCAACTCAAGCAGGCCGTACAAGTGATTCAACAGTGAGTGCACACCAATGTCGCTGCACAGGCCCATAAGGTGCATTTTGCCGTTGTTGTTTTTTACAAATTCGACCAAATTCTGAAATTCTGTATTCTCGAAAAATGACCCCTCTCGAATGGCGTTGCTGATTCTTACAGATTCCTGGGGGACGATTCTGCCGGCTCCGATATTTTGATGTCCTACTTCGCTATTGCCCATCGTCCCATCCGGGAGGCCCACATCTTCACCGCTGGTATGGATAACGCAGTTTGGATACTCCGCCATCAGCATATCGTCCACCGGGGTGTTGGCACACCTGACGGCATTATATTCATCCTCATCCGGATTTGGATTGTAACCCCAGCCGTCGCGGATAATTAGAATGAATGGCTTGTTTTTCAAAACCGTTTTTGGTCTTGCCATGAAGGACCTTTCACATACGAAGTACAAAAGTAAGCTATCCGTACTTTACCTTCTTACTTATTAAGCCGATATAATATAGAGGTGTGTTAAGAATGTCAAACATTGAAAAAACGCTCGAAAATGAAATCTTTGAGTCGCTAAAAGTGTTGACAGTGATGGCTGCTGTGGTATAATTGTCGCCGATTAAGAATTTCTTTGCCAGGTGTTTGTAAATAGTGCCGGCAGAGACGTCAGGATATAGTGAAAGGGTGTATATATGTCTTATAGCATGAGAATAGGTCTTATAATCTGTATATGCCTGACAGGCGTAATCCTGTTATTTTCTGCAGGCTGTGAGGAGCAGCAACAGGCCAAGGCGATTGATTTTTATATCGATGGCGTAATGCTCAAAGAGCTCGGCGAGAATAAAATGGCCATCGAAAGGCTCAACTCGGCTGTAAAATTAAACGAGCACCTTCCATCGGCCTATTCTTTGCTTGGCGACCTTTATCAGGAAACAAAGGATTATGCAAAAAGCGCTGCGTCCTACGAAAAGGCAACAGAGCTAAACCCCCAGTCTTTCAAAGATTATTTCAATCTTGGACGGGTTTACCAGATTTTGAAAAGATTTGCCTTTGCGGTCAAGGCGTACAGCAGGGCCTGTGAACTCAGGCCCGACCATCTGGAGGCGCATATAAACGCCGCCAAATGCTACTATGAAATCAGGGACTACACCAACGCATTGGCGGCAGCAGGCCGAGCAGAACAGCTCAATCCCAAGGTGAACGAAATCCAAAAGATGCTTGGCCATATCTATGAATTGCAAAAAAACTATGACCAGGCTATTCGCTCCTATAAGCGTGCGCTGGAAATAGATAGTAACGACCCGGGGATTATGACTTCTCTGGCAGTTGCGTATCTAAACACTAATTACAATGAGCCGGCAAAAGAGCTGTTAACAGCAGTGATACAAATCCAACCGGGCAATGGTACTGCCTACCGGTATCTTGGATATTGTTATCTCCGGCTTGATGACCCAAACAAAGCAAAAGAAAGTTACACCAGGGCGGTCGAGATAAATGATAACGATTGGGAAGCACATAAGGAGCTTGGTGGTATTTATGCATCACAAAAGAACTATGAACAGGCCGCCATCTCCTATAAGCGTGCGCTGGAAATAAACCGTAACAACCCGGGGATTATGAATTCTTTGGCGGTTGCGTATATAAACACTAATCAATATGAGCCGGCAAAAGAGCTGTTAACAGCAGCGATACAAATCCAACCTGGTAATGGTACCGCCTACCAATATCTTGGGTATTGTTATCTGCGGCTTGATGACCCGAACAAAGCAAAAGAAAGTTACACCAGAGCGGTTGGGATAAATGATGACGATTGGGAAGCACATAAGGGGCTTGGCGGTATTTATGAATCGCAAAAAAACTATGACCAGGCTATCCTCTCATATAAACGAGTACTGGAAATAGACCATAATAACCCGGCGATTATGACTTCTTTGGCGGTTGCGTATCTAAACACTAATCAAAATGAGCCGGCAAAAGAACTGTTAACATCAGTGATACAAATCCAACCTGAAAATGGCGCCGCCTGTCAATATCTTGGATATTGTTATCTGCGACTTGATGAGCTGGACAAAGCAATAGAAAGTTACAGCAGGGCGATTGAGATAAATGATACCGATTGGGAAGCACAAAGGGGCGTCGGTGTTGCCTATATGATGAAGGCAATCGATAAGACTATTGAGGATGAGCAGCTAAAGACAGAGCTGCGGGCCAAGGCAGTCTCGCACTGGCGTTTGTCTTTGGACATCAAGCCCGACCAGCCTCATCGCGAGAGGTTGCTCAAATTTATACAGATGTATTCGAAGGAAAATAAATAGCTGATCAACTAAACGCTGATTATGATGGAGCCGAAGAAAGAAGAAAGTAATGCCCGGCCGAGTTCTGGTCGGGCTTTTTTGTCCCGTAACGAAAAATCACTTCGCCGCGCCCCGTTTGGGCGAGGTGTTGCTATGCCGGGCTTGGAAGAACAGCTTATTTTCTGGCCTTTAATGACAGTCGGTCTAGCGCTGGATTTGTGGAGTAAAAGAGCTGTATTCCAGTGGCTACAACAGGAGCAAAACAATAGCATTTCAATTATAGATGGAGTTTTGCGACTGGTGGAAGCAAGAAACACTGGAGCCGCCTTTGGAATAGCAGCCGGACAGCGTTACTTCTTAGTAGGAATTTCCATCATTGCATTGATGGTAATCTTTTGGATTTTCCTTTTTAGCGGAACTGAACGAAGATTAGTTCACATCGCTCTTGGCCTCTTTGCCGCCGGTGTTTGTGGAAATCTTTACGATAGAATCTTTAATAATGATGGGGCAGTTCGTGACTTCATTGACGTTGTGTACTGGCCGGGCAAACATTGGCCTGCATTCAATGTCGCGGACAGTCTGCTTTGTGTAGGTGTCGGGTTGATGATTATTTCATGCTTTTTTACTCGGAAGTCTTCTCCAGGACGTGCTCAGCAACATAAATAGGGGTATTTGACGCCGTCCCTAATGCAATTGCATCGGAAGGCCGGGAATCAACTTTGACGGTCCGCCCGTTCGAGCTTAGGTGTATCTTTGCATAAAATGTATGATTGCGCAGGTCATTTATAACTATCTTTTCTATTTTAGCGCCGAGGCTCTCAATTACACCGTCCAATAAATCGTGTGTCATCGGGCGGGGCGGCTTGATGCCCTTCAACCGACGGTCGATTGCAAAAATCTCAACTATGCCGATAACGATGGGGAAACTGCGGTGCCCGTGACGCTCTTTTAAGACAATTATCTGCTGGTCGGACGTTTCATTAATGATTATACGCGACAATTCCATTTCGATATCCATTTTGGCACCGCCTTCAATAATTCAACTTTCTAATTCCGAAAGGTGTTTTTCAACAGCCTCCAATTGCTCTGCCAATTCAGTTAGCCTCGCTTTGGCCTGTTCGACCACTTCCGGTTTGGCCTTGGTAATGAAATTATCATTAGCTAATTTGGCCTCTGTAGACTTTTTGGCCCTGTCAAGCCGTTGTTTCTGTTTTTCCAGACGCTGTTGCTCTACTTTGGGATCAACGATATCGCCGACGAAAATCTGAACATTGTCGACTATAGCTGCTACTGCGTTAGCTGGCCTGGTTATATCAATACCTGCTTGGAAATTGCTAAGTACTGCCAACTTTTTAATCAGGCTTCTGTTCCTATTTAAACTTGTGACAATTTCATACTTCGCAAAAGCATATACAGGAATAAGACGTTTAGGATGGACTGAGTGTTTGCTCCGTACATCGCGGATTGCCGTTATCACGTCTTGAATGAGGTTAATTTCCCCTTCTATAGCAGTGTTTATCAACGAGTTGACCTCCCCTGGCCATTCGGCAACCACTAATGCTTTCGCCTGTCCAGCTTCCGCCAGGCCTTCGAGTTTTCTCGCTGGTGTGATTTCGTTTAGCTTCTGGAATATTCCTTCAGTGATAAACGGCACAAACGGGTGCAGCAGGCGCAAAATCTGGTCGAGCACAAAAGCAAGCACGTTTTGAGCAATCGGCTTTTGCTGCTCGTCCTGCATTCTCGGTTTTATCCACTCAAGATACCAATCGCAAAAGTCGTTCCAGAAGAACCTGTAAAGTTGTGCTAACGGCTCGGCGTATTTGAATTCTTCCAATGATTTTGTTGTCTCGGCAATGGTCCTGGTCAGGCGGGAAAGAATCCACCTGTCGGTGATGGTCATTTTGTCCTTGTCAAATTTACCCGGCTCGATGCCCTCAAGGTTCATCAGCGCAAAACGTGAGGCGTTCCAGAGTTTATTGCAGAAGTTTCGGCCAATGTCAAACTTTGGGGAGGTATTTTCCTCTCGCCCATCGGGAAGTTTCATCTTCTGCACCGGCATTCGAATATCCTGAGTATCTGTAGTCATACTGGCCAGTGTAAACCGCATAGCGTCTGCTCCGTGACTGTTAATGGCTACCAGTGGGTCGATTCCATTGCCCAGACTCTTGGACATCTTGCGTCCTTCGCCGTCCTGTATCATCGCGTGGATGTACACATCGCTGAACGGAATATCGCCGGCACAGTATTGGCCCATCATCACCATCCGTGATACCCACAATGTAATGATTTCGCGGGCTGTACAAAGCACATTACCCGGATAAAATGTTTTTAGTTCCGGCGTATCATCCGGCCAACCCATCGTACTAAACGGCCACAACGCTGAACTAAACCAAGTATCAAGAACATCCTCGTCTCGCTTGAAGCCGTTGTCTACCAGTTGCTTTTCTATATCTTCATTACCGGGCGTGACACAAATATATGTTATAGGGCCTTCATCAGAATCTGTAAGCTCGGAGCACACCTTGTCCGGGAGTTTTGAAAGCTCATTTACCAATTGTCCACCTCCTCCGAGCTTCGACCACATCGGTATTCTATGTCCCCACCAGAGCTGTCTGCTGATAGGCCAGTCTCGGAGGTTTTCCAGCCAACTTTGGTAGGTTTTGGCATAACGTTCGGGGATGAATCGCAATCGGCCGTCAAGCAACGGTTGTAAGGCCAAGCCAGCTAAAGAATTCACCGGCACATCGGTCCCTTCAATTAATGGTGGCACGGCCATCCCCTCGACTTCGCTCGGGACAGGCTTGGCCGTGTCTTCACGGGCTGGAAGCCCGTGCCACTTTATTGGTTTTTTCACAGCGATATACCATTGGTCAGACAGATACGGCTCTATAGGAACATGACTGCGGTAACTGTGCCCCACCTCGTGGACATATTCACGAACGTCCTCAAGAAGGTTTTCCTGACGGAACCATTCTACTATGGCTTCGCGGGCCTCGAAGCGGTCCATTCCAAGTAAGGCTTGTGCCTCCGGGGCAGTTGCGTCCTCCCAGCCGTATTTGTCACTGATTGAGCCGTCCGGTGCCATCACATTTACAATTTCCAGACCGTGCCGCTGGCCAATTTCCCAATCGTCCGGGTCGTGGGCCGGGGTAACCTTCAGAAAGCCGGTCGAAAACTTAGCTTTTTCATCCTCACTATCCGGATCCGGCAGAACGACATGCTCATCGGCTATTATGGGAATGATGCGACCCACTATTGGAAGGCGAACTTTTTTTCCAAGCAGGTATTCGGCACGTTTATCTGTTGGATTCATCGCAACGGCCGTATCTCCAAGCATAGTCTCCGGCCGAGTAGTCGCAACCGTAATATACTCAACTCGCTCTCCGGATATCTCAACCGGTTCGTCAAGTGGATAACGTAAGTACCAGAAATGGCCTTTTACCGTTTCATGCTCAACTTCGTCGTCGGCCAGCACCGTCTGCGTAGCCGGGTCCCAGTTGACCAGCCTTTTGCCGCGATAAATCAGCCCATCCTTAAAGAGCTTAAAGAAGGCGGCACGCACGGCTTTTGCACACACTTCATCCATCGTGAACCGGGTCCGCTGCCAATCGCACGAACAGCCCATTGCCTGCAGTTGTTCGATAATCCGGGCTTCGTATTCATCCTTCCAGGCCTGCACGCGGGCGACAAATTCCTCACGTTGAAAATCCGTTCGCCGCTTACCCTCCTCTGACAAAATTTGCTTCTCAACGACCGTCTGGGTGGCGATGCCGGCGTGGTCGGTGCCCGGCATCCATAGCGTGTTGTAATTTTGCATCCGGCGGAAACGAATCAAAACGTCCTGCAATGTGTTATTCAGTGCATGCCCGACATGCAGGGGGGCTGTAACGTTAGGCGGCGGGATAACGATTGTATAAGGTCCCTGGGCAGGCCCACCTCTATCCGGCGATGCTTCAGCGTGGAAGTAAGAGTGTGAAAACCAGATTTCGTTTGCCCACTTTTCTACCGTTGTAGGCTCGTAAACTTTCGAGAGTTGTTCACCCATAACTTGCTCGATTTAGACAACCGTTTATAAAAAAACCCGGCAAAAATATGCCGTAGACTTGACATTTTAGCAAAGCCCGACAGAAATGTAAAGCAAACCTTAAGCTTGAAGCTTTTCGGCCGGTATATGGTGTTTGGTGTTGGCTATCCGCTGTTACTTAATCGAGGTTCATTGTCATCAGGAACTCTGCGTTGGTGCGGCACTTGGCAAGCCTGTTTTTCAGCAGCTCGACCGCTTCGGTCTGGTTTAATTCGCTGAGGACCCTTCGCAGCCGATATACAAGCTGAAGCTCTTTTGGGTCGAGCAGCAATTCTTCCCTTCTGGTTCCACTTCGGCTGATGTCAATAGCCGGCCAGGTCCTTCTGTCAACAAGGCGCTTGTCGAGGTGCAATTCCATATTTCCGGTCGCCTTAAACTCTTCAAAAATTACCTCGTCCATCTTTGAGCCGGTTTCAATCAGTGCCGTTGCGAAGATACTCAGCGAACCGCCCTCTTCTACATTTCTTGCTGCGCCGAAAAATCTCTTCGGCATCTGCATTGCGTTGGCATCGACACCGCCGGTCAGGATTCTACCGGAGTGCGGCACCTCGGAATTGTAGGCGCGGGCAAGGCGGGTTATCGAGTCCAGCAGAATTACCACATCTTCGCCGTACTCGACAAGTCGCTTTGCCTTTTCGATAACGACTTCAGCTACCTGACAGTGACGTGCGGCTGGTTCGTCGAAAGTGGAACTTATGACCTCAACGTCATCAGCGGTTTTTCGTTGCATTTCCGTAACTTCTTCCGGCCGTTCGTCAATCAGCAGCACTATCAGTCTTACGTCGGGATGATTTGTACTAATGGCGTTTGCCATTTTTTGTAATAGAATTGTCTTGCCGGTGCGCGGTGAAGCAACAATCAGCCCACGCTGACCTTTTCCCACCGGAGTTACCAAATCAAATATTCGCATATTTAGCTCTTCCGATGTGGTCTCGAGTATAAAACGTTCTTCCGGATGCAGCGGCGTCAAATCGCTGAATACTATCTTTTCCGCAAGGTTATCGGGAGGCTCATAGTTAATCGCTTCAACGCGCAGAAGAGCAAAATACTTCTCCGACTCCTTCGGAGGCCTGATTTGCCCGGATACGATGTTTCCCGTTCGCAGGCCAAAACGTCTGATTTGAGACGGTGAGACATAGATGTCGTCCGACGATGACAGATAGTTGTAATCCGTATTTCGCAGAAATCCATATCCGTCCGGCAGCACTTCCAATACGCCTTCGCCGTACATTAAGCCGTTCTGGCGGATACGCTCCTTGAGAATTCTGAAAACCAAATCCTGTTTCTTAAGGGCGCTGTATTCTGTGATGTCTTCCTTCTTGGCAATATCGTGCAGCTCTAACACGGTCAGTTTCTGCAAATCTGTTAGATACAGGTTGCCTTTTTTTATCCGCTCGTATTTAGCGTGCGTGGATTCTTCTTCAGCTTCTTTGGCTCGCTGGGCTTCGTCTTTGGTCTCCTCGACGCTGGGGGTCTCCTCAACGGTAGCCGTGGCCAATTCGGTCTGTTCCTCTACCTGCTCTACTTGTTCTACCTGCTCTGCCTGCTCTGCTTGTTCTGCCTGCTCTGCTTGTTCTGCCTGCTCTGCCTGTTCGACAGGCTCTGGTTGTTCTGCGGCAGCTTTTTTCTTCGCGGTTTTGCGTTTTTTGGTTGTCTTCTTCTTAGCTTTTGCAGTCTCTTTAGCCATTATTGCTCCTTTTTCTTAC
>DATLBB010000173.1:0-4198 GCA_035527155.1 Sedimentisphaerales bacterium | reverse complement strand
GCCTGCGTCTTTAAGAATCTTGGCCACCGTGATAGTGCCGGCCTTTAGAGGCCACTGTCCACCTGTAGTTGCCCCCAGCTTCCAACCTTCCTTTCCGCCGACCTGTTTGTTGCCGCGTACCTGGGCATGGCCGCTGTGTTTGCCTGTCATCAGCACACACCGCGAGGGCGCACACACCGGATTGCCCGAGTAGTGCTGAGTAAACTTCATCCCTTGAGTTGCCAGCTTATCGATATGGGGCGTTTTAATCTTCTTCTGCCCATAACAGCCCACTTCCGCATAACCGAGGTCGTCCGCTATGATATAAACGATATTGGGTTTTTTCCTGTTGGCTCCAAATCTAATCCGTTGAGCTGCGTTTGCGCATCCGGGCAAAGCCATACTCACGGCCCCAAAACCAACAGCCTTTAGAAAATCACGTCTTTCCATTTATAAGCCTCCATTGCAAATTTCTTATCTTAAACATGATTTATATGATAAAATGAAAGTAAAACAAGAATAATCCTGTTAATCCTGTCCCCCATAAGAGGCTTAAAAATTTTGTTGATTATTGTAAACCTTACACTTATTATAAAAGACCCATACTAAAGCAAATTTATTCTGGAGGTTACTGATTATGAAAAACACGGAAAAACGGACGATTGAAATGGCGGTAATTCTGCTGCTGACTCTTGTTATCTGGTCGACTGCTGTGGGTGACGACGTAACCTGGACGCGCAAAAGCAGTACAACCGCTGATATGCCGGCTCCCAGCGACGGTAAACAGCAGACTTGCTGTCTCATCCTCGATATCGATAAGGATGGCATTGATGACTTCGTCATCGGCGAACGGACCCGAACGCCCTCGGTGGTTTGGTACAAATACAACGGTAAAGGCTGGGACAAATTCGTTATTGACAACACCAGGCTCAATCCCGAGGCGGGCGGCGATTTCAGCGACATAGACCGCGATGGTGACCTCGATATTGTCTTGGGCCAGGATTACAGTGGTAACGCTATCTGGTGGTGGGAGAATCCCTATCCAAATTTCACAAAGCCCTGGACAAGACGCTTCATCAAAAACTCCGGAGCCCGCAAGCATCACGATCAGAGCGTCGCAGATTACGATGGCGACGGTGATGTGGAATTTGTCTCCTGGAACCAGGGAGCAAAAAGTCTGCTTCTTTTTGAGATTCCATCAGACCCGAAAGCCACCCAGCCCTGGCCCTCCACTACGATTTACTCATGGTCATCCGGGCAAGAACGTGAAGGATTCCCCTCCATCCCCGTCGATATCGACCTGGACGGTAAGCTCGACATCGTCGGCGGAGGCCGATGGTTCAAGCATACCGGCGGCACCAATTACACCGAGAACATTATTGATGACAATATGCAGTTCACGCAATGTGCTGCCGGCCAGCTAATCAAGGGAGGCCGGCCCGAGGTCGTCTTTAGCCCGGGTGATATGAACGGAGATGCGAAGTGGTACGAATGGAACGGCAGAAAGTGGATAACTCATAAGCTCCGTTACGTTGTTCACGGCCACACCTGTGAGATAAGAGATATTGACAGTGACGGCAACCTTGACATCTTTATCGGCGAGATGGGCAACCCCGGCGCCGGTGACAATGCCAAAATTTATATCTGGTATGGCGACGGAAAGGGAAATTTCAAAGAAGCAGTTGCTTCACACGGCCAGGGAATTCACGAGGGCAAGCTCGGCGACCTGGATGGCGACGGCGACCTGGACATTTTGCTAAAGCCTTATAATCACAAAACCCCTCGAATCGATGTCTTGTTGAATTCCGGCTCGGGATGGCGGTATCTGTTCAACGGCAAAGACCTCACCGGCTTCCAGAATGACAGCGGCGGCAAGCCCTCGCCTAACTGGGTGGCCCAGGACGGCGCTCTCGTCCGAAAGCAAGGAGCCGGCATGATTTGGACTAAAGAGCGCTTCGGCGACTTCATCCTCGACCTCGAATTCAAGACCGAAGGCAACAGCGGTATCTTCTTCCGCACCGACGACCCGCGGGACTGTGTGCAGACCGGCATTGAGCTGCAGGTTTATAATCGCGTCAATAATCCCAGCAAGTACAGTTGTGGTGCGGTCTATGACGCCCTCGCACCCAACAAGGAAATGACTAAAGACGGACAGTGGAACCACGTTACCATCACAGCCGAGGACAACAAAATCACAATCGGTCTAAACGGCGAACAGATTATTGATATGGATTTGAACAAATGGACGCAGCCGGGTAAGAACCCCGATGGTTTGAAGAACAAGTTTAGCACGGCCCTGAAGGACTTCAAACGCGAAGGGCACATTGGTTTCCAGGACCACGGCGCCAACGTCTGGTATCGCAACATCCGAATCAAGCCGCTGACGAAGGCTCAATAGTAATACGCCGTTGTTTACAATGGCTTAGGTTTCAAACTATTGTCCCGCCGGCGATGACATTATTGTCTTTGTTGTACAGCACGAGTCTTTGCCCGGGGCACGGCGCGAATTGGGGCCCATCAAACTCGACCGTCATGGCAGCCTCGCCCGCGTCAGCAAGCCTGCAGGGTTGAGGCTCACCGTAAGAGCGAATCTTGCCGCGTAACTGCTTGCCCGCAACAAGTTCATCAGGTATGAGTGCATTAGTCTGATTTACTCTGATGGTACGGGAGGACACCTGCTCTCTTGTTCCCAGTGCAATAGTATTTGTTCGGGCGTCTATTTTGCCTACATAGAGCGGCTTGCCGCCGGCAAAACCAATACCCCTTCTTTGCCCAAGCGTATAATTGGCAATGCCTTTGTGGGTACCTATCTTGTTCCCTTCCATGTCCGTTATATCGCCTTCCTGATTGGCATCGTCGGCGGTCAAAGCCGTTCGATAGTCGCCTTCACCGGCAAAACACAATTCCATACTTTCATCCTTTTCGGCGACGCTTAGATACAGCCCTGCGGCGATTTTGCGCACCTGTTCTTTTGTCAGCTCGCCAAGAGGAAGTACCAGGTCCCCAAGCCTCTCCCGACCGATGCCATACAGAGAATAGCTTTGGTCCTTTGTCTTGTTTTTGGCCCTGCTCAGCCAAACTCGGCCATCATTTTTGATCACTCGCGCATAGTGGCCCGTCGCCAGGTATCTAATTCCAAGACTTGTCTGCACAAAGTCCCATACTAATGAAAATTTTAAAAAAGTATTGCAGTCGATACAGGGATTGGGAGTGTGCCCTTTGGCGTATGATTGACAGAATGGCTCGATGATAAGCTGCTGGAAGGCCTTAGTAACATCAACATAGTAATGAGGGATGTCCAGTTCCCTGCAGACAAATGCAGCGTCCGCACCACAGCAGCGGCTTTTTGTATTGCATGATATGGGTATTTTCATCGTAATACCCAACACTTCCCAGCCGTCTTCCCTGAGCAGATGCGCGGTAACGCTGCTGTCCACCCCGCCGCTCATTAGCACAGCGATTTGCTTCGAAGGCGCCTTTTTGGGCGACCACTCGGCAAAACTCGGCGGCCACAGCTTTATGTCCCATTTCTTGTCCGTCATTATTGTCAAATTTCTTGAATTGTATGCGGCCACGATAAGCCGGCGGCGGGATTGGTAGCTATAGATAAAGCAGCACGGTTGAGTTGGTCGGTCAGGAAATAATAACCGCGGGGAAATTGTTCGGTCAGAATCGTTATCTGCTCGGCAAAATCTATGGCTTTTTGATAAACTTCGAGATTCTCGAACATGAAAGCCATCTGATTCGTCCCTTTTGAGCAGTTGAACAGTTGAGCAGTAGACCGCAGGTGAGCAAAATTATCACTTGTTCGCCTGTTCTATTTTTCGGGCTTTGCCCGAAAAATCGGGGCGACTGGACTTGAACCAGCGACCTCTTGACCCCCAGTCAAGCGCGCTACCAAACTGCGCCACGCCCCGAACAACAAGCCTCATTCTAATATAAAACGGATTCTAAAGCAAACCTTTTATGAGCCCCAAATTCGACGAATTTAACACCAACTGCCCTTCTAAAAGATGCCTCGGAGCCTTGACGGCCGGCTTCAGAGTTCTGTTGGCTAAGATAACAGCTGCTGTGAAGTGCTTTCTTGTTCGGCAGAACGCACAAAGTATCTCCTCGTGTACAGCAAATACCCCAGGAACCCAACAAGCGAGAGCCCACAAAACAAGATCATCGAATTACCCTGCAGTATACTATACTGCTTGATTGCATCAAGCTGCTG
>DATLBB010000172.1:0-4600 GCA_035527155.1 Sedimentisphaerales bacterium | reverse complement strand
TAGGTCTGCTGGGATATTTCAATTTCTTTGCATACCTCAGGAACCGTCTTGCCCTTGCCAATAAGGACATCTGCCTGCCTGAGCTTGGCCACGATCTGAGGACCACTAAAACGCTTCTTCATGAGTACAATCTCCTTTCTTTGGTCAAAATACACCAACTTATTCGATTATACTCTCACAAAAACTGGGCCAGTTTTCGGGGAGCAGACCAATCTGGTATATCGCATAGCCACCGAAACCGGAGCGAGATATGGCGAAATTAAGAAGATGACGGTATTGTCTTTCAGCTTTCACGCAAGACCCTGTTTTATTCGCTTGTCGGCATCGGACAGCAAAGGCAAAGAAGGTGCAAACTTGATATTGCTTGACGATACGGCTGCGAAGATAAAAACGTTTTTGACCGGCAAGGCGGCAACTGAGAGAGCGTTTAACCTGCCGCACAACTCACAGGCGGCACCAATTATTCGAAAAGACCTTGCAGACGCCGGTGTTGCGTTCAGGAGCGACGCTGGGGAAGATGTAGATTTTCACAGCTTGCGTGTAACATTCATTACAAACCTTTTCCTTGCAGGCGTGCCCGCAGCAACAGTCCAAAAGCTTGCCCGACATAAAGACATAGCGACTACGTTGAGATATTGCAAAATACCACCCGGACCCGAAGTGGCGGCAATCCAAAAACTCCGTGACTTGACCGTGACTTGTCAAAACGATGCACAACTAAAGACGTCCGTAGACAATAGTGGAATGAAAAACAGTGTTGACGTACCCGAAATCGCGTTATCCGCTTAATATCAATACCCCGACACAGATAACTAATCAGTTATCAGCTTCATGGTGGTTAAGGGCTGGATATTGACAAAAGCTTGTCGTTACTTATCTGGACCAATCTGCCTGTATTCTCGGACTTACTACCGGAGGCATAAAAACAGCTTATCCACCTTCGCGCTTTCTTCTATCCGCTATAATCTATTTACAGGGCAACAGGACCGTTACGGTGGTTCCACTGCCGGGCCGACTTGTTATGCGAAGTCGCCCTTTGTTTAATCGAATGATGCGGTGAGCGTAGGCGAGACCCATACCTCGTTTTCGGCCTGCAGGCTTGGCGGAAAAGAATGGCTGCGTCGATTTTTCGAGGGTTTGTGCGTCCATTCCACAGCCGAAGTCAATGATTTGCAGTTTGACAAAATCGGCAGATTCACCAGCATCAGCAGTAACCTTTATTGGCCCCTGCTGGTTTGTGTAGGATTCAAGAGAATTGGAAACGATATTTGCAATTGCCGATACAACCTGAGCTGAATCCACGAAAACACTTTTGATATCCTCGGCAACTTCGATTTGGACGTTGACATGTTCTACGCCCGTCTTTTGGCTGGTTAATTGTTCAGCTTCATCGAGCATTTGCTTGATATTTGTCCGGGCCGGCCTGGGTTCTTGCGGCCTGGCAAAGCTCATCAACTCCTCGATAACCTGAGATATTTTGCCGGTGTTTTCCTGTATCTGTTTCAGGATTTGTTTTTTCTGTGGGTCGAACTCGGTCTGGTCGAGTAATTGTGCTCGGCCGGATATGACCGAGAGGGGATTATTTAGTTCGTGCGCTGCCCCGGCCGCCATCTCAACTAAAGCATTCAAGGAGCTATCCGTGGTAATCCGGGTCTGGGTGTCCCTGGGTTTTGCAAGAAGCCGGGCAAACTGCTCGACAAAACGCTGTTGTTTGGCGGCGGCACAAGCCACATCTAAAATAGAACCGGCAATCGAAGTGGCTGTCATGAAATTTTCCCGGAACAGCTCTATGTCTCCCGGATACCGAAGCTCAAAAACAATTGCTCCGATTGCTTTGCCGTTAGAGAGTAGAGGCATCAACTTAGTCTGGTTCAAGTCAAAGTCAATGTCTAATTGCTCAAACAGCCAATCAAGATAATCGTGAGCATCCAAAATTGCAAAGTCGCATGTTATCACTTTCGGGATGGCGGGTGTTTCGGCAGGGGCATTCAAGTAAACCTGCTTCGTTCGCGAGAGATTTTCTACAATAACCGCTTCGAGAGATCGCGAGTCAACCTGGGGGGCTAAATACAAACAAACCATACCTGTTTGATAAAACTTTTGCCAATTGGCAGCAAATTTTTCTGCTATATCAATGGCTGCGGCAGCCGAATCTATGCTGAGCAGAAATTCTGTTATAAAATCGAAATTGCTTGAAGCGCTTTGTAATTTGCGGTTTTCCAGAGACAATTGCGTTTGCTCCTTAGCTAATCGTGCGGCAGCAGTGTGAACAATGTCGCAATAGGTTACCGCGGCGTTTGGTAAATCCAGGCCTAAAATTACAGATTTTTGCCTGACTGTTTCCGGCAGCTTTTGACGGATTTTCTCCAGTTGGTCGATGTTTATTGCAAGCGATTGGGCGATTTGTTCTGCCGGCTCGGTCGAATCGAAACTGCCGGATTGGCCAAGACCAGATTGGCGTGCTATAGAATCGGCCAATTGCACTACCTGAGCAACCCTTGCTTCAGGTATACTTTTAGAGAGCTCTGCAGCGTCGATGTGATGAAGCCAAATGGCAAGGGTAATTTGCTCCGGCAGGCGCCACTTTTGAGCCAGACGTTTGCCGAGGATTGTATGGTCCAAGCCAAGGTGTTTTTGCTCGATAGTACAGGCGCAGGCTGTTGCTGATTTTGCTTCTTCAACAATACGAACAAAACTTTTAGGCATTGCCTCTCCGAGTGCAAGTTTTCCGATATCGTGAAGCAAGCCGGCACAGTAGACCAACCGGGGATTCATGCGAGGTGATATGATTTCTGCGATATCTTCAGCACAACAGGCAACTGCAAGGCTGTGTTCTATAAGTCTTTTTCTGAGCAGGACTCTGTTGTCGTTATGGTCGAAGGCCTGGAAAACTTTAACAGCTAAAACTGCATCGCGAACGAGGTGGGCAGGCAGTTTGTCAAGTGCCTGACGAAGCGAAAACTTTTGCACAGAGAAGCTTAAAGCTTGCTGGTGGATGAGCGAAAGCATCCTGGTGGTAAGAGCCGGGTCTAATTCAATAATATCAGCTATGGCTGAGGGTGAGAATTGGGGTTGCAGGAGCCTGGGAAAAAATTGCGCTGCAACTGAGGGCAAGATCGAAAGCGAATCGAGCCGACGAATAACAAGCTCTACCTGGTGGGCCGTCATCAGACCAGCTTTTTCATCCGGCATTTAGGTATATCCTCGTACTTAATGGTTTGTATTCGCTCCTGGGTTTCAACCGGTGGGCGTCATTACGACCGAAGTAATTTATCCACTAACGACTGTTCACTAATTTATTTCATCCGTAAAACAGCAGCGATTTTGTCGGTCAGCTCAGTAATGTTAAACGGTTTTTTTATGAAACCTTCGGCACCGGATTTCAGGAGCTGGTCGATTTCATCCTGTTTTACAACCCCGCTCACGATAATAATGGCGATGTTTCCGAATTCTGGATTTTCTCTTATCGTCTGGCAAACGATATTTCCATTGACATCGGGCAACATGTAGTCGAGCAATATCAGGTCAGGTCGGAACCGCTGTGTCGATATTCCTGCCTCGTAGCCGCTGGATGCGGTTTTGACTTCGAATCTACCATCACGGAGGAGAACGTCCACAATAAGCTCGACTATTTCGGGGTCATCATCGACAACAAGGACCTTCCTTTTGCCGGACTCGAGTTTATCGAGGGGAATATTGTTTTCCTTCATAAATTTGATGAGACTCTGGCGGGGGATTCTCCGGAATCTTGAGCCAGGAATCCGAAATCCCTGCAGTCTGCCGGAATCAAAACATCGGATGATTGTCTGCTGGCTGACCTTGCAAACTTCGGCAGCTTCACCGGTTGTAAATAAATCCTTCATCTTGTCTATCCCTCTTCCTCAACTAACTCCTTCTGGTACAAGGGCTGTCCAAATTGCCTTATTATCCCAATTTAACTATTGGGCTTTGGAGTTGTCAAGAATAAAAATGCTGAAAAACCGAATTTTTTAGCTATGGAAAACTCCATCTTATCAGTCTTTAGGGGCATTGCAGAGGATTTTATGGAGATTCTGCCGGTTTTTGTCCTTTAGAGACAAAGTGGTGGAAGAGAAAGATGAAAGAACAGACATCAAGAAAACTGTCCCCTGTGAGGACAACTGAATGAAGATTTTTCAGGAGAGCCGAGCGGCCATTCGGCACAGCAAATACATTTGACAATACCCCGGTAGTTCTTGTAGAGTAAACATTTAAGAAATTTTTCGCGGGCGTAATTCAGTGGTAGAATGTCAGCTTCCCAAGCTGAATGTCGTGGGTTCGAATCCCATCGCCCGCTTTTGTCGTACTTTCATTATTACTAAAACTTTTTGGCAAATCATTTTCGATGCTTTTTCTCTCATTTTTGCCAGAACCAGCGCTTCGTGTAACTTTGCAGCATATCAGGATATCGCCCATGCCCACATTATGAAAAGCAAAGAGCACAAAAGCTCTTCAGAACAATTCGGTCGGACCCATCGCCGGTCTTGATGTTATGCTTCGCATGCAAATCTACGCTTGTTCGAGGTATCTCTACGGGGCTTGCTGCCTATCCGCGCCGGAGTAGCACAGCCTGCCCTTAATT
>DATLBB010000171.1:0-6231 GCA_035527155.1 Sedimentisphaerales bacterium | reverse complement strand
ATTCGCATCGAGGGCAAAGTTGTTCGTTCAGTTGACCTTGTCGCCGAATATGGCAGGAACACACCCGTAGTTTTTCTCTTTGATGCACAGGACCAAAATGGCGATGGCATGATCAAAATGGGAGTTTATTCTCCCAAAGATGCCGAAGACAAAAATACTATTCTAAGTGGTTTATGGGTATTCGACGCCAAAACCACCGTCACTGAAAAAGAGATTCTTGCCGCTGGTCTTGATGACCGTGCCTTGACCGTGATGTATCCTCGTGAAATGGACAACACGATTAAGCTCCTGTTTGAACAAAAGCAGCTTGCCCCCGACCAGGAATATCGGGCGCTAATTACTCTTTATCAAGGTGAGCAAGCCTCAGTTAAGACTACTGAAAAACAGGCGAAGCGTGAACGGGACCGCGCCATCGAATACTGGCAAAACATCGACCTTCCATACGACCGTATGATTGTGCCGGATCCGGCCGTCCAGGGCCTGTTGGATTCCTGTATTCGCAACATTTACCAGGCCAGAGAACTGCGGAACGGACAGCCTGCATTCCAGGTCGGTCCCACCTGCTATCGCGGTACATGGGCTGCGGATGGCCCCTTCATACTCGAATCTATTACTTATCTCGGTCGCGGAAAAGAAACTCGGGCGGGCCTGGAACTGCAAGTGGACAAGGACGAAGGACCCAGCGGCGTGCAGTTCTCCAAGAAGACCGGCCTGCGACTATGGATGATTTGGCGCCACGCGCAGCTCACCGGTGACTGGAACTGGCTGGAGAATATGTGGCCAAAAGTCGAGCAAAATGTTAACCATATCATCAAGTATCGCCGGATGACCCGGGATGACCCTACCCAGGCCAATTATGGGCTCATGCCGGCTGGGTTCGGTGATGGCGGCCTCGGTGGTGTTCATCGCGAATACACCAACGTCTACTGGACGCTCGCCGGCCTCCGCGCAGCCATCGAAATGGCCAAAAAATTGAACAAGCAAACACTTTCAAAGTGGCAAGCCGAATACCGGGACTACCGGCAGGTCTTTGACAAGGCCAGAAATCGGGACAAGCTTACCGATGGCCTCGGCAACGTCTATGTGCCTGTGACTATGAAAGGCGAACAGGAGCAACTACCTCAGCGCGGCGCCTGGGCCTTTCTGCAATCGATTTTTCCTGGCCGCATATTCGACCCGGACGACAAACTCATGCTCGGTACCCTCTCTATGCTCGATGCCAATCAGCGGGAAGGCCTGATTTACGGCACCGGCTGGCTTCCTGACGGTATCTGGAATTACGCCGCTTCATTCTACGGCCATGCCCACCTTTGGCTCGAACACGGCACAAAAGCCGCCGCCACTCTCTACGCCTTTGGCAACCACGCCTGTCCTTTGCTCTGCTGGCGCGAGGAACAGAACCCCAAAGGACAAAAGGAAAAACAAGTCGGTGACATGCCTCACAATTGGGCCAGCGCCGAATTCATCCGCATGGTACGTCATCTTTTGATACTCGAACGCGGCGACGAATTGCATCTGCTGCACGGCCTGCCACACGCCTGGACCAAGTCGGCAAACGTAACAAAAATGCTGGACATCCCAACCTCCTTCGGGCCGCTCAGTTTAACCCTGGAAATGGCCAAGGAAGGCAGCTCCGCCAACATTGAAATCAATCCACCCCGCCGCGACCCGCCGAAAAAGATTAAGGTACACCTGGAACATTTCCAGCGGCCCGTAGACAAAACAAAGATGGAATTGAGAGACGGTAACTTCGTAATCACCGTGAATTTTGGACGTGGGTACAGACAGCCATTTTGAAAAACGAAAATGGTGTCAATCCCCCGGAAACAATTTGCGACAGTTGACCGAACATGCTAAAATGCCGCCGGTAGTTTCTTTGAAATAATCAGCTTCGATAGCTTTCTGTCAACTGGAAAGGAGAGACAAGTATGAGAAAAACTCACTTTTTACTGGTAATCTTGCTGGTGGCAGTTGCAAGTTGTCAAAAAGCGAGGCAGGCTTGCGGACAGCAGGAAAATTCGAGCCGGCATTTTTGCCGGATTGTTTATTCATCGCAGGCTTCCGGGGCCGAGCGCTTGGCGGCAAAAGAGATTCGTCGCTATCTGTATCTGCGGACAGGCAAACTGCTGCCACTGGTCAGGAGCAGCAGGAATCTGGATTTCCAAACCGCCTTGATAGTTGTGGGCGCAAAAGATAGGGACATTATTAAACGAATGCAGGACAAAAATGCCGTCCTTAAATCATCTGTACCTGCTTTGCAGGCCCAACAATACAAAATCAAAACTTTCAGAATCAATAAAAAGCCAGCAGTGCTGATTGCCGGAGGCGATTCAATAGGAACGCTTTACGGTGCGTATCGATTTATTGAGCACTTTGGCGTTCGCTTTTATATACATGGGGACGTTTTGCCTGATGAGAAGATTAGCTTTAGATTGCCCGATTTGGATGAGCGGGGTGAACCGTTATTTGAATTACGCGGTATTCATCCTTTCCACGATTTCCCGGAAGGGCCGGACTGGTGGAATGCCGACGACTATAAAGCTGTCATCGCGCAACTGCCCAAGCTGCGAATGAATTTCTTTGGTTTGCATTGTTATCCGGAGGGCGGAGTCGGCCCGGAACCTGAGGTATGGATCGGTAAACCTGATGATGTTTCTCCGAATGGACAGGTCAAGTTCAGCTCTCAGTCACGCCACTTTACTACGCACAGCGGCACCTGGGGATACAAATCCAAAGATACTGCGGATTTCAGTTTTGGTGCCGACCTGTTGTTCGACCGCAACGATTATGGCCCCGATTATATGAAGGGCATGACCCCCTGGCCGAAAACCGCCGAAGCTCGCAACGAACTATTCAATCGCTTCGGCAACGTGCTGAACGAAGCTTTTGGGTTTGCAAGAGAACTGGGAATCAAGACCTGCATCGGAACCGAGGCACCCCTTACGATTCCAAAGATGGTCAAGGAACACCTAAAAGAAGAAGGTAAAAACCCTGACGACCCGGCTGTTGTGCAGAGCATTTATGAAGGTATGTTCCAGCGGATAAAGAAAACGCATCCTCTGGACTACTACTGGCTTTGGACACCGGAAGGCTGGACCTGGGGAGGAGCAAAAGATGAGCAGGTGGCAGCAACGGAAAAAGATATTCTGCTTGCAGTTCAGGCGGCGAAAAATGTTAATGCCCCGTTTACTCTGGCTACTTGCGGCTGGGTATTAGGCCCGCCTAAAGACCGTGCGCAGTTTGACAATGTTTTGCCGAAAGAGATGCCTTTTAGCTGCATCAATCGTCAGGTAGGATTTGAGCCGGTCGAGCCCAGCTTTGCGCGTCTCAAGGGCCGGCCGAAATGGGCCATACCCTGGCTGGAGGATGACCCGGCTATGATTATCCCACAGCTCTGGGCGGGCCGGATGCGGCGCGATGCAGCCGACGCGGTGGCCTACGGCTGTACGGGCCTGATGGGCATCCACTGGCGAACACGCATCCTCGGACCCAACGTCTCGGCGCTGGCGCGTGCGGCCTGGGAGCAGAGCGGCTGGAATCCGAACTTCGGCAAAAAAATCGAACCGCCTGAGCCGAAGCTCACCGAGGGCCGTGAAGGCGGCAACGTCGCTGCCTTCCCTAACAACCCTATGGCAGACACCGAGGATGAGCCACTTTACCAAACAGTCCGCTGGGATGTCAGCGCCTATCGACTGAAAGTGCCGAACGGCAAATATAAGGTAACATTGCAGTTCTGCGAGCCGCACTACAATGAAGCGGGCAAACGGGTCTTCGGAGTTAAACTGCAGGGCAAAACAGTAATTGATAAGCTGGACGTCTTTGCAAAGGTCGGCAAGAACAAGGCCCTGGATTACACATTTGACGATGTGAAAGTAACTAATGATTTGTTAGACATCAGTTTCGTAAAGCTTGTGGAGTTTCCTTGCATCGCGGCCATCGCTGTACAAGGGCAGGCCTGTATGAGGAAAATCAACTGTGGCGGCCCGGCATACAAGGACTACGAGGCCGACTTGCAGTCTTCGGGATCCGACAGCAGGCAGCGCGATTTGGCGATAGATGACTTCTACGCCGACTGGGCGCTGACACAGTTTGGGCCTGAAGCTGCAAAGCCAATAGCCAAACTGTTCACACAGCTTGACGGGGGATCCCCGGCAACAGGTGGAGGACAAACTGCAAATCTGCCGAGACCTTCCACCTGGGTGGGAGGGCCTGGAGGAATCAAGCCGGATGCAAGAGCCTGGGAGCAGGTAAGCACCGAATATAAATTTGTAGATGAATTGGCGAAACTGCGCCCACGAATCAAAGGCCCTGGCAATCTGGAACGTTTCGACTATTGGCTGAACACTTTCCGCTATTTGCGAGCGGTGGGACAGGTCAACTGCACCTGGGCCCGGTTCAACGCCGCGATGAAAAAGGTCAAGGAGCAAAAGCAAGCCGATGCCCGCAGGAAACTGGCGCGTCAAACTGCTCTGCCGCTGCGGAAAAAGCTGGTCGCTCAGGTCGCCGAAGTGCACCGCTATCTTTTGGCGACTATTACTACCACCGGCGGAATGGGCAATGTCGCCAACTGGCAGCAGCACGTGATGCCGAGCTTACTTACGCAGCCCGGTCAGGAACTGGCTAAAATGCTCGGCCAGGAATTGCCTGCAGATGCTATGCCTTCAAAACCCTACGATGGATCGCCGCGAATAATCGTGCCGACTGTTCGCAGCTCCCTGATGGTTGGTGAAGACTTAAGACTCAACGTGATTGTCCTGGCTAAGAATCAGCCTACAAACGCATTTTTATATTGGCGACCAATAGGCACGGCCAAATACACTAAGGTTGCCCTCGCCCATATTACCCGTGGAGTATATTCGGTAACGATACCTGCCGGGCAAATCAAAGCTGACTTGGAATATCATGTAAAGGTTACTGCCGGTGACTCGTCAGGGCGGAGCCTGCCGGAGCACGGTGGACGCAGCATTTACTTCCCGGCAACGGCGCCACGGATAGACCAAACAGTTGTAATTATCCAATAGCAAAGAAAGGAAATATTCAAACACTATGAATTCACGCGAAAGAGTATTAAAGGCATTGAACTATGAAGCGACTGACCGTGTTCCTGTGGATTTGGGAGGTACTGCCTGTTCCGGGGCACACGTGAGTGTGATTGCAAATCTGCGTAAGGCACTTGGTCTGGAAGGAAAAGGCGAGCCGGTGAAGGTCATCGAGCCTTACCAAATGCTTGGCGAGGTCGCCGCCGACTTGCGAGAAGCGCTTGGTATTGATGTCGTTAACCTGCCCGGACCGAAGAATATGTTTGGCTTCGAGAACGCAGGCTGGAAACCCTGGCGGACATTCGACGGAACGGACGTGCTGGTTCCGGCCAAGTTCAATACCGAACCCGAACCTGATGGGGATATTCTGATGTACCCGCAGGGTGACAAATCTGTCCCTGCCTCAGGTAAAATGCCCAAAGGTGGGTTCTATTTTGACTCGATTATTCGTCAAAAGCCCATCGATGAAGCCAGGTTAAATCCTGCGGACAATCTCGAAGATTTTACGCTCATTGGCGAAGAAGATTTGAAGTTCTACGAGGACAAGGCAAACCAGCTTTATGAAAACACCGACCTTGCAATTGCAGCGGGACTTCCGGGCACGGCGTTCGGTGACATAGCGAAGGTGCCGGCACCGTGGATGAAGGACCCCAAGGGGATTCGTGACATCGAAGAATGGTATATAAGCACTGTCTCACGAAGAGAATATATCAAAGAGGTCTTTGCGGGTCAGACGGAGATTGCGATAAAGAATATGGAGCGGATTTATCAGGCGGTTGGTGACAAGGTACATGTCGTGTTTGTGGATGGCACCGACCTGGCGGCGCAGAATACGCTCTTTTGCAGTCCGGACGGATACCGTGAGCTTTACCTGCCCTTCAGCAGGAAAGTTAACGACTGGATTCACGCTAACACAAAATGGAAAACGCTCAAGCACTGCTGCGGTGGCTGCGAGCCGCTGATTGAGGGCTTCATAGAAGCAGGTTTCGATATCCTTAATCCTGTTCAGACTTCGGCAAGCCGAATGGACCCGCAGCATTTAGTTGATAACTACGGCGGCAGGATAGTTTTCTGGGGCGGCGGCGTGGATACACAAAATACGCTGCCGTTTGGAACACCTGATGAAGTACGCCGACAGGTCACTGAGAGGGCGAAGATATTTAACCGGAAAAACGGCTATGTCTTTAATACC
>DATLBB010000170.1:0-17894 GCA_035527155.1 Sedimentisphaerales bacterium | reverse complement strand
TCCACCCGCAACGTAAGGCTGCGTAATTTTCCTGAAGATAAACAGTTTTTCATAATGTTCTGCGCCTTCGCATCCAGCCGACCAGGCCTACACCAATGCTGCCGAGCAAAATTGCGCCGGGAGCAGGAATAATCCTCGCAGACCACTCTTCAAATCCGTCATCCGCAGCGCACTTATACCCATTGTGGTTAAGCCCGAATTGGGAGTACAGATAGACGTAATCGCCCCCGATAAAGAGGCTCGTGGGGATGTTTGCAATCATATCTCCAGAGCCGCTCCCGGAGTTAAGAGAGTAATCGAGTAGGATCCAGTTATCACCGCCATTATCCAGATCGTACACTTTGTTGACAAACGACGAATATGGGTACTCAGCTGGTCCGGCTTGCAAATAAATCTCAAGCTCGTCCAGAGACAAAAGGGGACCTGTTAGGCCTCCCTGCGCTTTAGTTTCGTCTACGTCGAGCGCAAACTGATAGTAGTCGGTCCCGCCTATCGTAACGGGTATCAAAAGACTTACCGGCAGTGAGTGGGTCCAATTATGACCCCCATCATCCTTCGTCTGAAACTCAATTGTTCCGTCGGTGTTGTAGCCGGCTTCTATCCCAGCTTGCTTGTCATGTTGAATCCTGACAAACGGATCAAATACGCCGGTTCCCGTAGGCTGTCCGTCCCACTGCTCGAAAAAGGCGCCGTTAATGGTGCCGCTAGATCCTGCTGTAGTAAGATCAAGGGTAGGAGCGCCTTGTACGACCGCAGACCACAGCCCCAAAGTCAGCACAACGGCAGCTATGCTTATTTTTGTTTTACAACTTTTCATTGTCAATTCCTTTCATCTTAGGCTATCAGGGAGCCCGAAGGAGATACCGGAACACACGGTTCGTCTTACTTCTCCCATCAAGCTATAAATAAATTTAAATTCGTTGGAGTAATGGTAATGTAATTTCTACAATGCACTTTATCTTCAGTGTTTCGCGAATTCACTCCAAAGGTTTAGAAAACTTTTCTCAGACCAGGAGAGGCGGTCCGCGGGGTAAGTTGGAGAAAATAAATGCTGGTGAGAAACGATTAAACTGCTCGGCTCTCGAAGCCAAGCACTTGAACAGCGAATTCAAACTGTATTGTTCTGATATGATTGCGGGTAAGGATGTGTATGTGTTTTTGTGAGGATAGTCAAATGCTTCGCCATGCAATTTCCGGAAGTTTTGGCTGAATGTGATTAATTCGGCCAGGCGTGTATTTGTGTAAGGACTCTCGCCGGGGGGTATTCCAGCCAAATGATGCAGGAGGCCTATGTATTGCGTACCTTCAATATTGCTATGCACGCGGTGCGAAGTCTCAAGCCAATGTGGGTAAGTCAATTCCGGAGCAAATTCCCGCTGACCTTGTCTGGTGTGCCTAAACCATATAGCTAATTGGGGAAGAACTTGAATTCCGTATTGGCCTGCCCATAATAGCCCGGCTAATGCTGCCAGCCAGACCCTGCGGTCCTTAACCAGTGACACGCAAAGGAATCCCGTTAAAACCATGAAAAACGCTCCAGGCACAGCGGGCAAAGACTTTACGTTCGCGGATGGAGCCGCCGCGTCTGTTAAACCAGCCGGTGGCTTAAGAAATGCCACGGCGACTGCTGCCAAGTAGGAATCACAAGTCTCGGTAATTTGTCTTGGTTCGAGCACAACGGCGATATGTGCATCTGAGCTGAGGGACACAGCGCAATCAACAACACTTCTGTTGCAACTGCAAATCGTTGGTGCAGAGTTTGCCGCCGTCGCGGTAAGAAACAACAGCAATACAACTAACCAAAAGCTCTTTTTGCCTGACACTATAGCTCCACCTCCTCTGTCATGTTGTTCTTTTTTCTCATTCACAATTTCGCTGGTCTAAGAATTCCAGGATGGGAATCGTCATAACAGGTAGATTCGGACGTCGTAATTTTATTTTTTCAACAAGTTCAACGAGGGTTGCGTCCTTCACAGAAGTATCGACAATGGCCAAATCAACCTGCTGTGTCTCGATAGCACCTAAAGCTTGGTCAGCATTCTCAGCCTCAGCACAAACTCGAAAGTTCGATTCCTGGCTGATAAGCTGTGTCAGCTGCTGACGCACAGCAGGATGACCATGCACAACTAAGATTCTTTTCTTATTTTTGCCATTTTCGTGTTCTCCTTTTTTCCTATTCATAATCCATCTGCTCTCAATTTTTTAAGATAACCCAGAACGACAAGAGTCTTTGAACTGCTCAACGGTGCCGCGAACAGAACCAGTCATACCGGCAAGTATTGATATGCCGGTGCCGCCTAGTCTCTTAAGCATATCGGAACCACAGCTTCCTACCAAAATGGTGTGCGCGCCCTCTTGTAACAATAGCTGCGCGAATACTCTCCCCACTGCGGGTCCATGTAAAGCAGCAAGAGGATTTTGCAGTACTTCATACCGCATTGTATCGCTTTTCGTCTTCTCTTGGCCGGCCTATCTGTTACCCTATCAAATCAAGCAGGCTCCGGCTTCGCCTGCAGACCAGGGTTACATAATTCTTAACAAAGTAAATTTATCAGAGATTTCGCATTTAACATAAATCTCTTTATTCTCTAACTTTACGATTCAGTAACCTCAGTTTCAATTTCTTCGCGGTTGTTCATGCCAAGCACATTCTGTAACATCAACAATGCTTAAAAGACTCTGGAAAGCCAATTGGGCCAATTACAGTTATCCAATAAAATATATCTCTTTAGTTATGAGCGAAATTGGGAATATACCTAATTTGGACTTCGCAATTACTTAGTTTTGGCGACATAAGGATGAGGTTTATCATAAGAGAAAACGGTTAAAGGCTTTCATGGTCAAAAAAGAATTGTAGCAGGCGGCAAATAAAACTTTATCTTCGTAAATCCCTTTGTTACAGGATGTTACCTACGGACAGTCGGGTTGCTCATAATGGTTGGCGAACTCGGAGAAATCATAGAAATCAACTTTTTGATCTCCATTAAAGTCGCTCCAACAATTCGTGCAATTTGTCCCGAGCCACTCGACTGTCAGGACTTTCAAATCCAGGAGGTCAACACTTTCGTCGTGGTTGAAATCTCCTGAACAAAAGCTGCTTTCCAATAGTTCGTAAGCTGCTGCGAGATTTATCAAGCCATGTCCATAGTCGTAATCAGCACCGGCAGGCCCCAGGTCTTCAGCCGAGAGTGTTAATGCATCTTCAAGCTCTGCCGGACTCAGGGTGGGAAAAGCTTCCATTAACAGAGCCATGGCCCCGGATACATGAGGGGCGGCGAAGGACGTGCCTGAAACATAAGCATATGAATTTAGAAATATGCCGCCAAAAGTAAGGTCGGGTGCCTTTATGCTTACCCCTGGTGCGACAACCGTTGGGAACAACTGGGCAGAACAGGGTGAAGGACCCCGGCTGCTTGATAAATCAATAGTGTTTGTGATGTCAACTGAACTCACTGCACAACTATTATCATAGTTGGCCGGGCTGATGCTGGTTGAAGCGGCCGGACCTTCATTACCCGCTGAAAAAACCACCGCTATTCCTGCCGTCTTCAGTGCCTGGATATCATCATAAAACTCTAATACACATTCGTTTACATCATCTCGCATCCCCCAGGAGTTGTTAACGATATCCGGCGCGTCATCCGTGTTCGGATCACCGTCAGGGTCAAGCAGCCACTGAAAACCCAGATGAATATCACTAAAATTCGCATCTCCCGCGTCATTAAATATTTTTACTGCAATCCAGTTCGCATCCGGCGCCACACCAATAGCAGTGCCGCCGGCATCGCCGCCAATCATAATTCCCATAGTCTGCGTCCCATGCCCGTCATTGTCATAAGGACTCTCGTGCATGCCATGTGGGTCATACCAGCTATTTTCATTTCCTCTCCATTTTGAATTCACGTCGGGATGGTCCAGATCGACCCCGGTATCCATATTTGCAACCACAATACCCCTACCAGTGAACCCTAAATTCCAAAGCTCCGGTGCATCAATAATATTTAGATTCCATTCGGCCTGACCGGTGTCCGTATATTGTTCTTGCTCGAAATGTAAGGTGTAATCAGGTCTTATATCGGCTACTATAGGTTGAGTTGCCAATTTGCGAATCACACTGGTTTTGGCAGTGACCGCCATTGAATTTATCACCCATAATGATCTGACATGCTTGACGTTTTCATGCTTTAAAAAAGCCTTAAGCGGTGCTTGCGTCAGATGTGCTTTTCTTTTTAGAGCTTTTATCAACCTGGTCCGAAGCTTATGACCTTTTTCCTCTTTGAAAGTGCTGAGGTCCACCCTTTCGCGGAGGGAAACAATTACTGAAACTTCATCCTCATCTCCAGACTTGTGCAATATGGATTCCAGGTTGGGACTAATCGGATGTGCTACGGCTGTGGAAACTGTAACTATCAAAGTAATTACCACTGCATGAAATGTCAGATTCCTCATAGTAAGATTACATTAGCTATTGAACAGCAAGGTCTTCGGCTCTGAAATCTCCGATGACCACCGTAACCTTTTCTCCCGACTTGACTAACCTGCCTGGATTTGAAAATAATATAAAGTAAACTTTATCGGGTACAGGCTGATAAGATTTTTGCCTAAGAGAGCCAACTTTTGGGGGGGTTGGGACTATTAGTTTTGCGCCGCTTTCCTGGGCAACCAGGTGGGGTTTAACCTTTCGGCTCAAAAGGGGGGCCGCCTTTTCAGGATCTAAAATTCGGTACCTGAAGTCGAGCATGTAACCGGCGGATGACAGCCTTATGCTCTCAACATTAACACCCCATTTGTTCTCATAAAGGGACTTTTGAGTGGTTGGTTTGACGTTCTTAGTTGTCGAGACGCACCCATTGAGCAGTGCCGCCATCGCACTAATAACAAAAACCAAAATTATTATTTTAGAATGTTTTAGCACAAAAGATGAAGCATAATCAGCATCGTTAGCCACTCAAAAGCCCCTTATACATGAGAACAAAATCTGTGTCCAACTGACTCGACAGATAGTTACTCGTAAAACTCTCAGCACCTAAAGTCATCATCAGTTTGCGACATTTAGATGGGTCAGCATTCCGCCCGGAGAAGCGCCTGCGTTCGTAAGGCGAAGCCTTCGGTCATATACCGGGTAGGTACCGGCTGCCGTCGGAATAATAATAGCATCCTTAGTTTTATGGGCCGGTAAAATCAGGGAGTATTGTTCTCTGCCATACCGATACTTGTAACCATCCTCAGCAACAACATTCATATGAAAGCCCTGAAGAACGGGAACATGCGTTTCGAGCCCCGCGTTTACGAATCTAATCAATACCTGCTGATTTGGACTTCCCGCGGGCAGAGGCGGCAGCCCTGATGAGTAGGGCTGGCCGTTAATAAGGAAGTATTTGGGCTTGTAATCGATTGTGCTGGTCATAGCTTTTCCCGGGCCGTAATTGCCGGTCGTCACCGCATTGTGGAGCGCAGGATCAATCTCACTGAAGCAAAGCACAACCTCTGTATCGTAAAGAACGTCAGCATAAGCTATCCCCAACGCATCAATCTTCTTTAGCTTTTCTACATCTTTCTTCAGACAACCGTAAAGGCCCATCTGAACCTGTACGGCTGGATGACTGCCGCTGTGATAGAGGTATGTCCCCTCCCTGATGTTCTTCCATTTGTAAACGACCGGTTCAGTATTATTAGGCTCGGTTTCGTGTGTGAAAGACCTTATCCTTTGCCTACCCTTGTCGTCTATGAACTTAACCGGCACCATAGCCGTATTGATCTGGCTGGGGATAACAATCGATACGGGGACACCAAGATTGTTGTCCAGATTTATGATCAGGTTCTTTTGATTCGGGGGGACCGTCAGCAACGGACCAGGCACAGTAACTTGGCCGTCCTCGGCACCAAAAGCAGAATCGAGTGCGAAGCCCCACATTACGACCGTCTGACCATCAGGCATTATTTTGGTGGTTGTATCTGCTCTAAGGTAGTATTCTGCGCCGGGGGATGCGCCCGCCATTGCTAAAAGCGTAACTACTGCCAACAATATTTGTGTAGCTCTGTTTGTAACTATTTGACTCATGATTCTTGATCTCCTTAATTATTCGATTGTTACACCGTTCGGCTCAATTATTAACATTGTCATCATTCCGCCCGGAAAGATATCGTAGTTAACCATTTCCTTTTCGTTATGAGAATGCCACATGAAGAAATAACCGGCATTGACATTAAATCCGCCCTCACCGGGGGGAAGGTCGCCCTGAAGGCCCAGGAAGGGACTACCACTGTAAGTGGCGCCGAAAGTAAGGTCCTTCTTATCAGGCAATTTTACGGGGAAGGGTTTGCCATGGTCAGGGGCGTATTCGTTCGGCTGCATCGGATCGTTGACGTCATGGCCGTAAATATCCCATCCGAGCTTTTCTCCGGTCCATTCGAAGATAGTATCTGCAGTTTCGCCCGGTGCTACAGTGAGAGTAAAATCGGACACGGCCAGGTCGGCGCCGGCTCCCGGACCGCTTGATAAGAGCCTGCCGTCACGTGCGATTTGCGTGAAGTTGTTTCCATGTGGATGGAATGGATGTAAATCTCTGCCCCCGCCCAGGCATCTCATTAATAATCTATCGCCCGGATGCATTCTTGGAAGACAGTTGTACGGCTGTGTCGGCAGCAATGGGGTATTGGCCGGCATCATCGTATCAGGAGCATTTCGTCCGTTGATAAACCACAGCACCGGCCAGTAAGTCGTTAAATCTATCTGGTCCCATTTCCCACACTGTGCCATTTCATGAATCACAGGGTCCATTTCTGTAAGAAGAAACAGGTATTCATAATCATATCTCGAATCGGAGTGGTTGTACGCCCAGTTTTCTCCGGGGGGCTGGCCACTCGGCCGGATTATCATAGCACCTACCAAACCCATCTCAACCTGAAGCGCAGGATTGGTCCCGCTGTAATATAGGTATGTTCCCGGATGCGCAGCCGTGAACGAATAACTCGCGGTTCCGCCGTTAGGGTCGGCCTCTTTGGTCAACAGTCCATTGCTGTCACCGGCAGCCGTAACTCCAACATTACCCGGGAATACAATTGAGACGGGCACACTCAGTTGGTTTGTCAAGTTGACCGTTACGGTGTCTCCCTCATTCACATCCATCGTAGGGCCGGGATATTGCATAGTTCCTCCATCCAATGCGTAACCCCACATCAGATATGCACCCCCGTCAGGTGTGGTGATGAAGCCGTCTTTTGCAGTAAGATTAAACGTCGGGCCTTTGACTGTTTCAATTTTTGCCAGGCTTGAGCCTGTAAAAGTCCATGCAAGAACCATCGCCAAAGATGTCAGCTTCATAATCGTTTTCGGTTTCATTCTGTTCATAATTGTTTCTCCTACATTTAAGTTACAGGTTTCGACTTTCTCTGATTTACTTCTTCGGCGCCGGATTAATTATGATTTCGGTCATCATTCCGCCGTAATCTTCCTCGTTGTTGCACAGATTGTTTAAATTTGTGCAGTATAGAACGTATGTTCCCGGCTCCACATCCGTTGTATCAAGGATTAATTCCGCTGTTTTACCGCCGCCGAGGGTAACAGAATTCGTCATATACGATGTGTCTTTTCCATCGGGTCCACGCAGCAGTCGCGCACCGGTTCCAACAAGCCTCATAGGTATACCCAGTACGGTGAGAGTGAAGTAGTTGACTGTGGACAGACTGGAGATACGCAGCAGAATCTTTTCTCCTTGTGTAGCTGTAATTAACGAGTTTATCTTCTGTGAAGGTCGGTCTGCAAAACCCTCGTCACTGGCGGTATTGTAAAGTATGTTCGTGTCAACCGTATCAGGGTAACCTCTGCCGTTCAGCATGGGATATTTGTCATCCATATTGGCAAAGGGCAGTGGTTGGACCGTCAGGCTGGCATCGTGGAAGTCAGGGTCAAAGGCCGAAATCTGGATAGGATATTCCACATCGTAGTAAGTTGAGCCGTCACCATCATTATACACATACTTATAACCCGTATTATGTATAAATTGGTCCTCAGGCGGCGCTTCAGGATTTAAGACTCCATTAGGCTCGTTGTTCTGAATTGGCATGACATAGAGATTACCGAGCATTCCCATCTGCATATGTTCAGTTGCTTCGACGTGGCAGTGCCACATGAAGGTTCCGGGCTCCACTACGTTGTAGAAATATGTCAGGGTTGCTCCCATATTTACTGAAATGGAGGCACTCGGCACACCGTCAAAGATGGAAGCTGCCTGAGGAAATCCGTGCCAGTGTATAGTGTGAGGATCAAACAGGTCAGGCCTTACGAACATACCCACGTTTGTCAGGTTCAGATAGAGTTTCTGGCCTTCCTTGACAACAATCGTTGGTGCCGGAAATTCGGCGCCCAGCATTGCATTCATAATAACGTTGGCATCCGAGACGCCGGTAACATCACCAAAGCCGAACATGTATTGTAGTCTGCCGTCAGCCATGTTTACAAAACCATCGCCGGCAGCCATGTGGAGGTAAACATTGTCATTGCTGGGATCGCCGTCACCATCGGTATCACAGGGATCGGTGTCAGGAGGAGCTTGAGTATATATAGACCCATCGGCCAGTCCCGCCGCCAGTTGGACCGCAGTTGCATGTTGTTCGATAAATGCTGCCTGGTCAACGAGGTTTACTTGCCCATCGAGGTTCAAATCACCATTGTTAGGCTGCAGTGGCAGATTCTCAACAAGCCAGTTCTCTACCAAAACGGCGACTTCACCTAAGTTAATGTTTTCGCCGAGAATGAAACCATCCAGCAAGGCAATTTCATCTGCACCGGCATCGACAGCAACGCCTTGCGGACGAGCTTGCCCATCGTAATCAGCATTGAGCTCAACAAAATCTGCAAGGGATAAACCACCGCCGATATCAATAGCCGGTGAGCCGGATGTTATGTGATAATCCCCACGAATTCCTATAGGCGCAAATCTGACCGTAATAAAGTTTCCGCCTTCGTCGATAACCGCAGCAACCATCAAGGTGTTTTGATAGCTATCGGTGAAATTGGGTATTGCCGCCACGTTTGTACCGTCGTTGTAGTTAGCGCCGTCGCCATAAGTGAGATTGGTTAAGAGACAATTGTCGGGATTTAGGTAAACGGGGAAAGGAAATCCGGCGACTGCAAGGTCCCAAACAGGGACAGTAGCATTGGCCGCCAAACCACCTCGTCCACCGTTTAGAGAAGCGTCCCAGGAGAATGAGCGGTTGCCCGATATAATGTTGTCTCTAAGCAAAGGATTTGTATAGCTCTGTCCTGTAGTCCCGGATAGGTTCTGGCTGTGGGCCATGGCAACTATGCCGGCCGGCTGAGGATTGGAAGCGAGCAGATTGCCGGGCGTAAATGTATTCGCAGCGGTACCTGAGCTGTCATTATTGGCGATTGTGTTGTTGATGATGTTGACTTTGGCCGCGTCCTGCAGATAAACACCGCCGGCGGCATTGGCTGCAACATTGTCGACAATCATGTTGTTGAAAATATTCAGCTCATACCAATCATCAGGGTTATCAGACTCGACGGTATCTACCCCGTTAATAACCTTAACACAGATGCCGCCACCCAGACCGGAACCTGCGAGGTTGCCCTGAATAAGGTTCGATACTACCGAAACATTGCCGCTGCCGTCGTCGAGCTCTCCGGGGTCTTCGGGATTAAGCCGACTTCCAATGAAGATGCCTCCACCGTCACCGCCGATTTGGGCGCCGTAGAAGACCTCATTGGAAACAATTCGGTTTCTGGCAATCAAGCCGCCGTCATTCAAACCATAGTGAGCAACACCACCGCCGCTCCAGCGCGTAAAGTTACCCATAATCAGGTTGTCCGTCACTTGATAACCGGGATTGTCGCTCAATATAGTTACGCCGCCGGCACCGTTAATGCCACCGTTTTTCAGGATGTGGTTATGATGTATTTTGACATCCATGTTTGCCACCAAACCGGTTTCTGTCCGGCCGACGGTAATCCCGCCACCTAAAGTTCCCTGGTTGCTTTTGATTTTATTGTTGCTGACTTGAAGGTAGTCAGCGTTGCCATTGATGTAGATTCCTCCACCAGCCACAGCGCCCGTTATCTGCAAGCCGTCAATGATTGCAGGCGGTACATCGTCAAATAAGCCAGGATTGGCATAAACAAGAATGCCCGGAGACTCGGTAGCCGCGAAGTCCGCACCTATGGCGGGCATATTTCCATCGGCTACCAATTGGGCAATCTTATCGTGCCAGACTGTTACCTTGTCGGTAGGAACAGGGCTGCCGTTTATAATTGTGGATTCTGCGCCGGAACCCTGTAAGCTGACGTTTTTCCAGATGATTGGGTTTTCCCAGTAATAGCCTGGTTCTATGATGATCAGCGTACCATCGTCCGCAGCGTCGATAGCATCCTGAATTGGGGTGTTCGGATAAGTCGCCCCTCCGGATACGTGAACAACGTTGTCGCATCCGCCGACATGGAGCGTGATACCGAGGTCGGTGGACAGGCTGTTATCTCCGCGAGTTACAACGAGCCGACCGGTACTGACTGAATTAAAATCAACCGCTGCTTGAATGGTTAAATTGCTCCAGCTTGTAATTGACAGCTCGGTACCATCTACTGTCACGGTTCCCTCTGTAGTTCCAAAACCAAAATCACGAGTTATCAATTCCGGTTTACACGGGTCATCCGGCACGTAATCCGGATTCGGGACCTCCTTCGAACCGACGGAAGTTATCGTAACTGTTGGTCCGTCAGTGCAGACAATCGGTCCTCCGGTCGGACCTTCTACAGAATATATGACAGGGCTTCCATCAGCAGGTTCAACATCAAGTGCCCTGTTAGGATATCCTACAAAAGCCGCCACCGGAATAACGGGCGTATCAAGATATGTTGTCGTTGCCGGCATGAAGTTAAACGTGAACGGAGTCTGGCTGTAATCAGGATCAAAGTAAGGATCAATAATAAACTGGCCCGGATTTTCCGGGTCAGGTATTGGACCGGGGTGATTTATCACAAACGTCAGCATTTGTGGAGACATGCCTGAAGGTGCACCAAGGTTGTTGGTATAAGTCGAAGGCAGCATCGCATTGTAGGCCCCGAATTCATCGCAATATATACGAACCAATTCATTACCCGCAAAATCCTGAAATGAAATGGGAAGCCACGATGGAGCGGATTTCTCGCCATATATCGGGCTGCACGGGTCGAATTCCGCCGCAAGGTCATTGTTTATGAAGCCCACGGCACGGGCAGCTTTAGGCACTTCAGTGAAGAAGAAGAAATCTGCTGCCGCGTTCTTTGCGTCGGCGACACGAATCTGTTTCCGGTCGGCAAGGGGACGCCACTGTCCTGCAAAAGCACACTCCACACCTGGGAATAAACTCAGCTCATCAGGCACAAGGTGCAGGTCGCCCACACAGACCGGCGGCAGTAAAAGCGGACTGGGTGTAAAAGCATCACCGAAATCAACATTCTTATCTTCTTCTTTGAGAAGTTCGTAACCAAATGGAGTGGCAGCTTCCACGATATATGTTCCGGCCGGGAGCCCATCATTTTCCAAGCTGCCACTCGCCATACCCCCGGGGTAGTACGATGTGAATGCGTACCCACCGTCAAAAGTGCCCGGCCGGACCTGATTCCAAGTGCCGAAATTGTCGAAGCACTCGTTGACTTCCTGCCCATGTATAACAGGCAAATCCTGGATACATCCACAGGGATTGCTGTCGTCCCAGCTATCAGTAGCGGTTATATTCAAGGCATCTCCGGGATCGAATACACCGTTCTCATTCCAGTCCTCATCTTCAGGTCCAAGTTGACCGGGATCATCTATCCAGCCAAGCGGGTAGTTGTCCCGGTCCGCAAGGGTTGAGTTGCCGTCGCCGTCGAGGTCGTCAATCACTCCGTTACAGTCGGAATCAGCGTAAAGTGCTACTTGTACATTGGGGATACCCGGTTCCCATCCCTCGCCGGCTGCATACCGTGGATCGTCCTCGGCGCGAGTGACAGCATAATAAACAATTCCGGATATACCCCCATTTTCACCTGGACCGTAGGCCATCTTACCCCAATCAATAATATTTGTTTGTCCAAGGAAAAGATGCATGGCTTCGGTAAGTACCGGTCCGGTTTCTGTCCTTGACCAATTATTGCCTGTATTGGGATTTATTATTGGATCGCCGTTAGCATCAACTTGCGGCTGGGGATTCAGCTTGTCAAAGGATGGCATATCCCAGCCGTTGGCATCAGGAATCTGACCGCCGTAATCCACTATTGAAGTCGCTCCGGTTGCTTTATGGCGAGCGAAGTCCACTTCTACGACAAGCCATTTAAAGAATGGGAAAACCTCCGCGAATTCATAATTGCCCATGGGATCGGTCACGGTGGCCTTATAGACCGAACCGTCTCTGAAGCGTATGTTGACCGCCTGGTTTCGAATGCCCATTTCATCCGGGTCCCTGAAGCCATCTTCATCTAAATCAATAAAGACACTTCCTTCCAGCGTACCGAACCATCTAAATGCCAGTATGTCATTCAGATCAACAATACCCCCACCCAGCGGGACCGTTACCACATTGAAACCGAAAACAGAATCCAGGTCTTCGTCCCATGTAACTAACTGATATTGTCCCGGCGGAACATCAGGAATGCTGAAAGTGCTGTCGCTATTGCATGGTGCTGCGTAAAGCGCGTCAAATGAGGTCAGCGAGTTCAGTCCAACCCATGCATTAGGAACCGGCTCGCCAGCCCAAAAGCCTTGAAGGTTTGGAGGTCTGTCAAAATGGTTAAATACTACTCTTCCGGTAATCTCACTTGTAATACCGCCTGCACCGGGAAGAGTATCCAGATTATTCAACTGCTTTACAAAGCCAACGAATACATGATAGCTCGCCGGGGCAAACTCCACAAAAACCGGCGGCTCATTGGCTTTTACCCAGGCGTCTATTGTCGGCGTACCTTCAATAGTAGTGGTCTGTATCCAGCCTGTTTCATCCGCGGGCGGAACAATCTGTATACCGTATTTACCGGGAGCGAGATATTTAATAAGCGCTTCTCCGTTTTCATCCGTTTCAATTATCATATCACCCATCTGATCTACTATGGGATTGCCTTCACCATCCAGTATAAACTCTCCGGTAATAAGATCGGTCATGTAGGTTGTACCGAGCATATTCCCAAAGGCGTCCATCATTTGTTGACCGGCGATGTCAAAAAGCCTCACAGTAAAGCCTTCCAATCCCTGCTCTGCAGGATCGGGTGCGTTGTTAAGTGGATGGTTGTCATGGAAGATAAGTATGGATATCTGTGCAGTGGGCAGCGGCAATGGATTAACAATTACGGTAACGTTATCCTGGCCTGCTGCGATATTTGCGGCACTTATACTATAGTTGGCATCCGGCAAAACCGACACTACATACCGCACATCACCAGGCAATTCTTCAGTGACCGCTGCGCTGCCGGCAGTGTGGCCTTTAAGTACTACAGGCGCATAGCTTTTATGAATGCGCACTGCTAAACTGTCCGCCACTTCTGCCCCCGGTATCACTGGAACGGTTGTGTCCTCCTCAAGAAGCCAACGAAACCCGGGGACCGGTGCGCCATCCGGGTTTATAACCTCTATAGTTATAGTCAAGGCCTCAAGATTCGATTGAATCAACAGAGAAAATAAGATGGTCCCTATGATTAATACGGATTTCAGTTTCTTGTCATTATGGCAATTCCGATTCATAATTAATTCTCCTGCATTGTTTGTTCTTCGATTTCTGGTTTGACAATTGTGTTCCATAATTAAGTCTCCTACCCTGTTTTAGAGCAACTTTAACCCAGGAAGCCAAAACTTCCTTTGAGTCTGATTAACCATAGTTTGGTCATTCCAAAGTTTTTCGAAATTGGGAAAGTCCTGATTTTGCATTAGGCGTATGCTTAGATTCAAGCAGATACAATTCAGTCTTATTGCTTTCCGAAATATAACTGTGCTTCACAAAGTACATTGCCATCGACTCGTTATCCAGTTTGCGAATGTCCCTTTAATTCTCAATTTTGAATGACCACTAATTCGAACAATTCTAATCTGAGCATAATCTGGCTCCATAGGGAAAAGCCTGATTATGACAAAGACAATTGCTTAGATTTAGACAAGTTCAATTCAACCTTTCTATATTGTTTGCAAGAAGCTCCTGCGAAAACGCCAGGGTTTCCACCAATACCAGAAACAATCAAGTTGACAACTTTTAATGCCATGCGTAAACCGATAAACACACTCGAACGGTTGTCTGCGATCGCACCGCAGACTCAAATTAGTTCATTCCAGCCAATGCAGTACAAAAACAGCTAAATCTACATAATTAACCTCACTGCTGTGATCGAAATCTGCCCCACCGCACCAGTCTCCTGCGACACAGCCTGTTTGTAACCACTTCGATGTAAATAATGAATAGTCCAGCATGTTCACATTATCATCACAGTTCAGGTCGCCGGCCGGACAACTGATTGTTGCGGTCATTTTCATGTAACTGTTGTTAGCATTCCAGGAGGTTGCGTTAATAATGAAACTAACGGTATCGCCGGTCTCTATTGGTATTTTATCAATGAGGTAGGTATACTGGGTGGTGTCATTCCATGTTATATGTTTGGTGTAGATAACGGGAGCACTCAGTGTATCGGCATTGATGGCAACAGAAAAATCTATGTCCCAACCCATGACAACACTTGTGTCGAAATATCTGCCAATCTTGCCGGAAATCTTAATCAGACCCGTGTAGTCACTGGTCCAACGCCTTACCGCAGCCCATTTGTCGGTATCACTTCCTGCCCATGCATACCCTCCATCCATCCATGACATCGGTGGTTTGCAGCCGGTAGTATCGCCTCCCTCTCCCCACACTATATCAGGAGGCACCTCGCCGGCCGGCCAAAAAATACCAATCCCGCTTGAAATTTCCCAGTAGAAAAAGTTTTGATGCCAGCCGAAATATATTCCTCCCGCACCCGTAAAGTTGCTTATATAACCATATTCCCAATTATACTCTCCCTGAGAAACTATACCGTCATTCGCTTCAGCAGCCTGCCAGTCGGCAACAGAATCGGCAAACACCTGCGCATTTGCCTCGCCCTGCATGAGCAGACCGCTTATTACAAAGCATATAACAATTATTGTTTCTCTCATCACAATTTGGCACTCAGACAATCATCAATTTATTTTTAACTCCAAAATAGTGAACGATTGTAGGTCATGAAAAAAATCTTAATGTAAGGATAATTAAACTCAATCGGGAAAATCCTCATTTTTGCCTACGCAATTTCTTAGATTTGGCAGACAAAGTTCAAGCCTGTTATCCCTAAATTATTAGCGATGATTACAGTTGGTCTTTGAATGCGGTAAAATATCCTCGGCCTTCAACAACTTCGACAGTCATGTCAAAATGCGGTCCGATGTTCATTTAGTTTCCGGCCGGTGCTAAAAGCAAAAAGGGGGACGCTGCTCAAATTCGTGTTTGTGCTTGTCAAATCAAGCGCCTGCAAAGTAACTTTTTTAACCTTGCCTGACATGGAATAAAAATAGGGAAATTCCTTATTGTTAACCCGTAAAACCCCTATAAAATGCAATAAATGGGCATTCGATGCGCTCGACTATATATTGGCCTTTTTGATTTATTGCCCAAACCATATTTGAATGGTAGAATATAAGCCGCATTTTATTTGGGGGCAAGGGAGTGCCAAAGATGACACAATAATCACTGTGTGGAGGTTCCAAAATGGGCCTTAAGAAAAATTAAAAAGCCCGCTTAACTGTTTACTCCGGAAATTGATTTAATTCGTGTGCAAACGTACAAACTCCAACAGTTAAAAACGGGAGAGGGTGAAGATGCGAAAAAAAGTGAGAAAAACAGCAATCAATATTATAGGTGATGTTCCCTGGGGCACCCACTTCTGTCAATTCTACCAGACAAAAGAGGATATGATTGACATTCTGGTACCCTATTTCAAGGCAGGATTGGAAAATAATGAATTCTGTATGTGGATTACTTCAGAACCCCTGCACGTTGAAGATGCAAAGCGGGCGTTAAAGGAGAAAGTAAACAACCTGGATGATTATATTCAGAGGGGCCACATAGAGATACTTGACTTTGGCCAGTGGTACACCAAGTCAGGACGTTTTGATTCTGACAGGGTGCTACGGGCTTGGGTCGAGAAAGAAAAGCTGGCTCTCGAAAGAGGATTTGATGGACTCCGTCTTACAGGAAATACTTTCTGGCTTGAGAAAAAAGATTGGAAAGACTTCACTGATTATGAAGCCGCTGTGAATAGTGTTATAGGTAAACATCGAATGTTGGCCATTTGTACTTATTGCCTTGATAAATGCACAGCATCAGAAATCATGGATGTGGTGAGCAACCATCAATTCGCTGTTATTAAACGCGAAGGCAAATGGGAAATTATTGAAAGTACTGAGTATAAGAAAACGATTGAGGAGCTGCGACAGAGCGAGGCCCGCTATCGGGTGGTCGTTGAGGACCAGACAGAACTGATCGTCCGATGGCTGCCCGGAGGTGTAATCACCTTTGTTAACGATGCCTACTGCTCCTACTTTGGCAAAAGCCGCCAGGAGCTGATTGGGCATAGCTTTATGCCGCTGATTCCGTATGAAGACCGCGAGAAGGTCAAAAGACACTTTGACTCACTCGATCGTGAAAATCCCGTCACAACGCACGAACACCGTGTTGTAGATTCGAACGGTGAAATCCGTTGGCAACAGTGGACTAACCGAGTGCTATTCGACGAGCGAGGCAATCTGGTGGAGTATCAGTCGGTGGGCCGAGACATTACTGAGCACAAGCAGGCCGAGGAAGCGTTGCGAGAGAGCGAGGATAAGTACCACGCAATTTTCGCGCAGGCAGCAGACTCGATTGTACTCATTGATCCGGAGAATGGAGCGCTTGTGGACTTCAACGACAGGGCGCACGAGAGCCTCGGCTATACCCGCCAAGAATTAAGAAGGCTCAAGATACCAGACTTTGACGTTATTGAGTCTGCAGATAAAGTCGCCAAACACATCGAGAAAATTGTCCGGCAGGGGACCGATCTCTTTGAGACGAAACACAGGACAAAGAGCGGGGAGATACGAGACATTCTGGCAAGCAGTAGGGCTATTTCTATTGGCGGCAGAGACTTCGTTCAGAGCATATGGCGAGATATCACCGAGCACAAGCAGGCCGAGGAAGCGTTGCGAATTCATGACCTTAGACTCCAGGCATTGTTGGATCTCAACAAAATGACAACGGCCTCGCAGCAGCAGATTCTGGACTTTGTGCGCGAAGAAGTGATCAAAATTACACAGAGTGAATTTGCATTTATATGCTTTATAAACCACGATGAGTCGGTGATGACAATAAACAACTGGTCGAAGGGTACGATGCCGAAATGTGCTGTTACTGATAAGCCAATGCACTTTCCCATAGCTGAAGCCGGCCTCTGGGGAGAGGCCGTAAGGCAAAGAAAGCCGGTTGTTATCAATGATTATAACGCCCCCAACCCTCGTAAGAAAGGTTGTCCGAAAGGGCATGTACCAATTAAACGGTTTCTTGGCACTCCTGTTTTCGAAGGTGAGCGCATAGTCGCTGTAGCTGCCGTGGCAAATAAGGAAAAGGATTACGACGACTCGGATGTCCACACTGTCACATCTATGATGAACGACACGTGGCGGCTTATCCAACGCAAGAGGGCCCAGGAGCAGGTAAGGAACCTGGCAAAATTTCCGTCTGAAAATCCGTTTCCAGTCCTGCGTATAGCAGAGGACGGGACCATATTATATTCCAATGATGCCGGCTCAGCCTTACTAAGCAAGTGGGAGCGACAAGTTGGTGAATCTGCACCACATGATTGGTGCCAATTAATTGGCGACGTTCTTGATTCCAAC
>DATLBB010000169.1:0-8363 GCA_035527155.1 Sedimentisphaerales bacterium | reverse complement strand
GCCGACGGTACGGTCGATAATGCGATTGCTAATACACTCGGCCTGGATGTGAACAATTGTTTTAGAAAACGACTAAAAAAATGGCTGGAAAAAGTAGAGCGGGGTGACAATATAGCAACTGCGGCCAGACAAACCGGATTAGGCTCTCCCCTCGCTTGGGCGTTTGATGAGCAGGTCAATCAGGGCAATACTTTGACTGTATTAGAGACACTTGAGTCGCTCTATCGCTCGAACTACAGCTACCGCGCCAACCTTGTCAGGTTCATAATGTGGCCTTGTGTAACACTTATTATGGGAGCAATGGTGGGTTTTGTTGTTTATGCCATATTCTCTCCACTCATTGTAATTGTTAATCATACAGCGGACTTTGCGTTCCCGTAGTACCTCAAATTGAGTAAAGTTATGTCTGATAAGAAGAAAAAATACGGCGGCTTTTCACTGACCGAAACAATAGTTGCACTTGCGGTCTTGGGAATGGTTTTGGTCGGTTTGGCATTGTCACTGCACGGATTCGCAAAATTCAATCGCATCCAGTGGATGAGGCAACACTGTATAGCAGCCGCCCAGGCGGAACTTGACAGCATAGCTGTAACGGGTGAAGCGATCCGTGAAGAAGATTTCATGCGACTTTGGCCAAATCTGACTGTTTCTATCAAAGAGTCAGCGGGAGCCGGTCAATGGAAGGGGATGAAATTGGTTGAGGTGAAAGCAAGCGGCATGAGCTTCAGTAAGGAAGTTAAAGTTCAATTGTGTAGATATGTTTTGGCAGAGCCGGAGCAATAGAGATGCGCAGAGGTTATTCTTTAGTAGAGTTGGTGGTAGCGATGGTCATTGTCTCATCTGTATCGATTGTTTTGGCGGGATTGTTCACCACCATTATTAGCGATATCCCGCGTTTATGTGGCGTTGTACAGGAAAACACAAGTGTGCTCAATATGCTGGAGCAAATGCATGATGATATTGACGTTGCGGAGGGACTGCCGGAATCGTTCGGGGAATATACAACAAATAAAAACCTGCTTTTGATTGAATTGCCAAATGGTATTGTCTGCTATCAATTGAAAGATGGCAAGGTACTCAGACGCAGGTTGTCGGCTGCTCAAGAACAATACGAAGAAGAGACGAAAGTATGGTCGGTGCCGAACGCTAAAGTAGAATGGCAAGTACGGAGAAACGACAGGGACGGTTGTGCCGTGGAGGTTAAGACCTGCATAGAGCATCATGTTCGAGGCTGTTCGGAAGAGAAGATGGCCAATTCCTATCTGTTTTTTGCAGGTGTTTTTCGAAAGGTCATGGAGTAGAGATGAAACATCCGCAACAAAATGGTTTTGTGTTGATATTTGTAGTAGTGGCAATAGCTTTGATCGGGGCCGAGATGATCGTTTTAACCGGCAGTGCGAATAAGATACTGTTCCAATCAGATACCGCTTACCTTAAGGCATGTGAGAGGAACCTGGCAACAAGTGGTTTAGCCTGGGCCAAGCGGAATATCAAAGATGAAGGCAAAGAAACCTTTGATAGACCTATAGAGTTGGATGTCAGCTCCATGAGCATTCACGGCGCGACTTTAAGTGTTAATATAGGCACTCCGAAGGATGAAGAGACAGGAGTTCAAATAAACACATCATGCAGTCACGAGAGGCGGACCCTAAGGCACAATGATAAATATCGCATTAGACTCAAACACTAATATTCATATAAAGCAGTTTGAGGTTTCCTGTTAGATTTTAGTCGACTTTCTCTCACCAAATACATCGAAATATCTACTATAGATGTACTATAGTTCCTCTGTTTAGGCATACTTTGTATTCCCTGTTTCTCAGCTTATTTGGCTTGGTGCACCTACAACCACCTTACAACCAAAAAGCCCATTATCTGCAATTTTTACAAAAATAATCATCCTATAACTGCTTTTAGGTAAATGGTTTATTAAAAATTGAAAAAAGGTAAACATTTTCAATGAACGGCGCTTACAACCCACCTACAACTCGAAAGCCAGTTATCTGAGCAGTATGGTTCCGAACTCTTGGATCTTGTATTGAAAAGAAGATCCGTCTATCCACTATGACTCATTTGCCAAGTGATCTTGTTTCGGGTAGAATAATCCTCATGATGAAAAAGACTGCGACAATCTCCATTCTGTTACTGGTTGTCATGTGCTCGACGGCACAGGCCCTTACATACACCAATCCGCTACCGTTTGAATATGACGCATTGGGAAAAACCCATCGTGAGCTGCGTGATCCCTGTATTATTCGGGAGGGCAATACATATTATTTGGTTTTTACAGTCTGGCCTTTTTCAAATCGTGAGGAGAAGCGATTGAGTCTGCCCAACCAAGGCGGCTCACCCGGTATCAAACTGTATTCGTCGATGGATCTTAAGGAATGGAAATTCGAGAACTGACTGGTCAAGGCGGACGAACTGCCGAAGGATTGCCCGTAAAAGAACCGTTTCTGGGCGCCCGAGATTCACAAAATTGGCGCAAGCTAATTGCAGCCGACATCAAAATATGAGGGAAAACTATGCTGAAGACAAAGGAATTTACTATTGAGCTGGAAGAAATAGATGCGGGCGAAAACCCACTTCGGTTGGAAGGAAAAGATAAAGGCATTACCGAACTTGCTGATTCAATAAAAAGAATTGGTCTTATTAGTCCCGTTGTTGTAGCTCCTGGTTCTGACGATGGCCGTTACCGTCTTATCGCCGGTCATCGCAGATTTGCTGCATGTAGAAGAGCTGGTCTTAAAAAAGTACAGGTTCGCATAATTGAAGGTGACCAACGAGAAATTTGTGAGATTGCACTTGCCGAGAATCTGTTTCGAAAGGACCTTAGCCCGGTGGAAATGGCGGTGGCCGTGGTGGCTCTGATCAAAGAAGGCGGTATGGACCGCGAACAGGTGGCGAGTATTTGTCATAGGTCGCGTGCGTGGGTAAGAGAGCAAGAGGAAATCGTGAGTTGGCCGGCAGATGTGCAGAAGGCCATTCACGACGGTTGGTTGTCTGTTTCGGCTGCATCGAATATTGCCTTGGTTCCTGACGATGCTCATAGGAGTTTCCTGATAGGTCAAGCAAAAAAAAAGGGTGCAGGTGCGCAAACTACTGCTGCATGGCTTCACGCATACCATAGGACTTCTAAGCGTCGCGTATAAAAATGAGTGCCATGGATGCAGACAAAACCAGTTTGTTTACTGAGCTACGCTGGACAGCAAACAGCAGTTGTGCTGTAATTGTAGCACACCCCGATGACGAAACTCTCTGGGCTGGCGGCACGATATTGATGCATCCAGAGGCTAATTGGACAATAATTGCTCTTTGTAGAAAAAGCGATCAGGACCGGTCACCTAAGTTTTTCCGAGCACTTGAAAAGCTTGGTGCTACTGGTTCCATGGGTGATCTCGACGATGCTCCTGAACAATTGCCACTGGTTGGATGTGAAGTGCAAGACACAATACTTGAACTACTGCCCTCCGATAGATTTGACCTTATTATTACCCACGGTCTTTCGGGTGAATATGCCCGTCATCTCAGACATGAGGAAACGGGAAAAGCAGTTATGGCTTTATGGGAAAGCCAAAGACTATTTGCCAAGGAAATCTGGAGATTTGCATATGAAGATGGTGATGGCGAGTATCTTCCTCGAGCAGTTCGGGATGCAGATTTGAAAACAAAGCTTCCTAACAAAATCTGGCAAAGAAAATATGATATTATTACTAACATTTATGGTTTCGAATCTGACAGTTTTGAGGCTAAAACTACCCCACGGAAAGAAGCCTTTTGGTGCTTGAAATCGGTTGACAAATTACAGAAACCTCAGAAAAATAAATAGGAGCATACAAAATGAAAGCGCTGGTACTATATGACTACCCACCTTCGCCCGCCGGACTTGCAACACAAGGCGACCTCCTCCATCGTGGGTTACAAGAACTCGGAGTCGATGTCCATTCGGTACACTTCGAATCGGCTCAGGAAAAAGAGTGGTACTACCGTTGGTTCGGGCCGGATATCGTGGTTGGTGTGGGGTATTGGGGTCATACACCTCACCTTGTGCTGCACCCTCAAAGATACGGCGTTCAAACGGTTCCATGGCTGGTTGCCGATGGTTACATGGCCAATTATTATGAAGTCCTTGATGCTTTACCTCTTATCCTGGTCACTTCCAGGTGGGTCAAAAAAGTTTACACGCGAGACGGACTCAGTGGGAACAATATTGAAGTACTTCCGGTAGGCTGTGATACGGATGCCTTTATACCTCGCGATAAGAATGACCCAAAGGTTTCTGCTGTTCGGGAAGCACTTGGTGTCGCACCGGACCAGATAATGATTCTGACTATAGGAGGCGATGCAACATCGAAGGGTGCCCAGGAAGTTATGCAGGCCTTAGCAATTAATGACACCAAAGCACCCGATTGGAAATATGTTTGCAAGGTTTGGCCTCAGCCTCGTACAGAGCAGCAAAATCTGATGGACCTGCAGATGGCAACACAGTTGGGTATTGAGAAAAACGTTGTTTACACGACTAATGTTATCTCTCGAAATTTTATGCCTTACCTTTTAGCTGCATGTGATATCTATGCTGCCCCGTCAAGACTTGAAGGATTCGGCATGATCCAGGTTGAAGCAGGAGCTTGTGGGAAGCCGGTTATAGGTATCAAAGCAATGGGAATGTTGGATACAATGGTACATGGCCAGAATGCATTTCTCGCAGGGATAGCTCAGGAGGTTCGGATGCGAGAAACCACGGTGGGAGGCGAATCTGGATATGAACGGGGGCATCGAGTGGTTTTCAAAAAGCCCAGAACGGTTGATTATCGTGCCAGTGTACATGATATTGCAAATTATCTTATGGATTTGATGCAAAAAGCCGAACTAAGGAAGAAAATGGGTGAACAGGGAAGAAAACGTGCTCTGGAGAACTACGATTATCGTGTTATAGCTAAAAGATTTGTCGAGCTTGCATCCGAGAAACTGGGGATTTCGTAAAATGGACAATCGTGACGGGATTCTGATTGAGCAGGCGAAAGCTGCGGCAATCAAAGTGTTGTTGCATAATGCTCATGGTCCGTACCGCGGCCTACCAAGGGCTGCCGGATGGGGCTATCCGGAACCTTACACACGTGACCTTATGATTTCCTCCTTGGGTATTTTAATTAGCGGAAATAAAAAATTAATTAAGTCCTTAAGAAAGGCAATGGAGACTCTGGCTCAGAATCAAAGCCGTCTTGGCCATATCCCTTCATTGATGCACGACCCTACTGACCGCGGCTCAAGCGATTGCACTCCATTGTTTCTTATGGCGGTGGCACTTTTCCGCGAGGTAACAGGTGAAGTCGATTTTCTCGAAGAGGCTGCAAAAAAGGCGATGTTGTGGATGGAATACCAAAGTCCCACCGACCGTGTTATTGTGGACCAGCTGCCTACGAGTGATTGGCGAGACGAGCAATGGGTATTGGGCTACGGGCTTTTTGTAAACACAATAGTCTACACTTACCTGCGGCTTTTTGGTATGCATGAACGTGCCTCTAAACTGAAGGAAATGATGGGTCGTTTTACAGTGAAAGGCGATAGACAAAATCGGCACGTCCACGAAGGTCTGGTACTCAGGTACAAACCATATTACGCGCTATGGTCATATAAGGTATATCGAAGTGAACGTTTCGACCTGTTGGGCAATAGCTTAGCCATTCTTTCGGGGATTGCATCTCCTTCCAGGGCCAGAGAACTAATTTCTTGGGTGGAAACAGAGTGTGATTCGCTGAGAGAAAGTAAAGAATTAGCGGCTGAGTTGCCGCCAAACTTATTCCCTTATATAAAACCGGGAGACCCAGACTGGATCCCAAGATATGAGCAGTTCAACCAACCTGGTGAATATCACAATGGTGGAATCTGGCCTTTTGTCTGTGGTTTTTATGTAGCTGCTTTAGTGGCTGCCAAAAGGTATAAACTTGCAGAAAAAAAACTTATTGCCCTTACAGAGCTTATACGGCCCGCTCGGGAAGCAGATGTTAAGTTCGGTTTCAACGAATGGTATAGAGCCCAAGATAGGACAGCTCAAGGTCAAGATTGGCAAAGCTGGTCAGCAGCGATGTATCTGTATGCCGCGCATTGTATAGAACAGAGAAGAACACCTTTTTTTGACCTTATTGGTTCAGATAAGTCACATTAATGATAGATGAACAATGATGCCTGCCATTGTAGTGACCATCGCGTCGAGTAGACGTAATATAGCTCTCTCATTTAGGCGTGTTTTTTATTCCCCTTTTCTCAGCTTTTTTGTCTTGGCGCACCTACAACCGACCTACAACCAGGGAGGCCATTATCTGCAATTTTTACAAAAATGTTGATTTTATAAGTGCTTTCATGTCAGCAAGTTATAAAAAACAGAAGAATTGGTAAGCATTTTCAATGTACGTTGTGTACCTTCCTCGGATTAGCAGGAGGATCACAATGATTGGGCAACGTAGTGGTCTGAACGTATTTTCATTGGACTTTCCTCACTTCTTCATCAACTCCTGCATCGTCTCGGCAAAACTCTTACCGAGCAGGATGAAGAAACGACCGCTGCCGAAGTAGTGATAGCCTTGGTTGGAGGTGGCGCGTTTAAGCATTGCCTGCTCTTGCGCTGTCATCGGCGTTTTCTTGAGATCTTGCTCCGGATAAAGCCAGCCGGCGCATTTGAGTTCAAGGATCTGCGGGTGCAGTAATTGTCCGGTTTCAATCGCCTTGACGTTACCTTTGAACTCCGGCACCGTGTTCACGAAACGCTGGCCATTGCGCACATCCTTTTGCTTGGGATTAACCTCGTTGCGCGGACCGTTGACGCCCATAACGCCGACAACTACCTTCATCTGCAGGGCCTTGAATTCTTTGCGCAGATCCTTGATCAGATGGACGAGGTTGGTGCCGTATTCCTTGCGGCCGGTTTCATCAAACATGTCATTGTAGCCTTGGAACCAGACGAATCCGGCGATTTCGTAGCCGGCCTTCTCGTCATAGGCGCCGAAGTGCTTCTTCAGGTTATCCAGGGTCTCGTGAGTGTATTTGGTCAAGACCTTATACATCCCGCCGATGTCCTCCGCCTTGGCCCCTTCGGGCAATCCGGCACTGGGGGGACGCCAATTTCGGTAGAGGCTCGTGTCGCCACCGGCGATCTTGATCAACAAGACTTGCTCGTCCATTGCCTCTCCCATGAAATAGCCGAAGGCATATTCCGGTCCAATGTTATTGCCGAGTTTGTCATCGGGTTTGCGACCACCGTAGCCAGGGGTGAGATTTCCGTACACGCCGCGGTGAGCAACCCAGACATCGTCGCGAGTAACCAGCGTTTTGCCGTCAGGCTTGAATGTTTTCAGCAAGGCGCCGTGCTCCTTGTCTTCGCCGAGGAAGTCGATTGTCTTGACATTGGCCTGGCCATCCATGTTCGACTGGCCGGCAAGAATGAAGACTTTGATGGGGCTCTTGCCTGCTTGCTTCAGGGGCTTGCTCTGATCCACCTGCTGGGCATGGGCGGGGATGGGCGCCGCAGGCAAGGCGGCGTATGCGATAGGAGCTTCGTTGATCCAGACCGTCATCGCTCCCTTGTCCCTGTTGGCCCAGGAATAATACGGAACGGCCGTCAGAGTGACCGGACGCTGTCGGTCATCAAGGCCTTTGCCCTGAAGGACCGTCACGCCGCCGAGCAATCGGTCGCGATGCTCTGCACGCAGTTCGGCTTCGCGCGGCAAGGCTGCGCTAAGGATGTCCACGTTCGGGTTGTCAACCGCCTCGATACAGTAGGTGATCGGGCCACGCATCAGCGACACCTTGCCCTGGTCGGCCAGGACTTTCTCGTGAGCGTAAACCCTGCGGATAGGCATCGGCATGTCCAATTCCACGACATCGGCGGCCTTCCATGAACGCTTCAGGTGGACGTAACCGTCTTCTTCTGGTGTGGCATCGATAGTTTTTCCATTGACCTTCAGCCCAACGGCAGCGACCTTCGAATCGGCGAAGCGGTACAAATCGCTGGGAACAGGTCGGCCAAGCGCCCAGCCCGGTATCCGCAAGCACAGGTCGAAATCGGATGTCTGCTCCGGTGTGACCGTCAACTTCACGTGACCGGCCCATGGGTAGTTGGTCTTTTGGGCCAGTTTCACCTTCACGCCGTCATCCATCTTGACCGAAGCATCTCCTGAAGCGAAGAGGTTGACATACAACCGGTTTTTACCCTGGGCATAAGCCAGTCCGCCAACCTGTGGGATGATCCGCGTAAGGTTCGTCGGGCAGCAGGCCAGACCTATCCACGACGACCGGCGAGCGCCCCTGCTTTCCAGCGGGTTTTGATAGAAGAAACCATTGCCCGAGAGCGAGATTCCCGACAGGGC
>DATLBB010000168.1:0-10303 GCA_035527155.1 Sedimentisphaerales bacterium | reverse complement strand
TCGAGGACGATTTTTGCCTGTTCGGGTGAGCCGGAGAAGCAGTGGAAGACGATTTTGTTAACACCGATGCCGTGCCTTTCCAAAATTTTCATCGTTTCATCGAAGGCTTCTCTGCTGTGTATTATGATGGGCAGGTCCAATTCGCCGGCGAGTTCCAAATGTTTGGCGAAGACATCGGCCTGGCGGTCACGGGGGGAATGGTCATAATGGAAATCGAGGCCTGTTTCGCCGATGGCGACGACTTTTTTGTTTTGTGCAAGGGCATTTAGCTGCCTTATTGCCTGGTCGGTTGCGTCTTTGGCGTCGTGGGGATGGATTCCGATAGCGGCGTACATATTATCGAACTTTTTGGTGAGCGCAATTGCCTTTTGGTTCTGGTCGGGGTCGGTTCCGACGGTTATCCAGGAGTTTACGCCGGCGGTTATGCTTCGGGCGATGACCTGGTCAACATCATCGGCCAACTGTCCAAATGTCAAATGGCAATGTGTGTCAATTAGCTGCATTATTTGTTCCTACTTTCGACTTCTTCGGGGTCGTTTGCTTTTAAGTTAATTTTTTCGCGCAGGTCTGTCAGGTCTTCGGGAGAAACGGACCATTTCTTGTCAGTCCGAGAGGACTCCATAGGAGAGGCGGTTTCTGCTTTTTCCAGGGCCTGTCGTGCTTCCTGGAACTTTTCCGGGTAGTGCTCATTGAGAAATCTTGCGTACCAGAACCAGTACCTGGGTCTGTCAGGATGGTCGCGGAGCATTTCGTTGTAAGTCTGCTGAGCTTGCTGGATGCGGCCTGCTTTTGCGAGGCAGTTTGCGAGGCGTGGGCGATAGGGATAGTCGGGACACAGGCTGACAGCCTTTTGTGAGGCTTGAGCAGCTTGTTCGTATTTGGCGAGGTCCCTTAGAATATCGGCTAATGCGTGCCAGTAATGCCCATTTTCAGGGGACTGTTCGAGCAACTGCCGGGTGAGGACCTCGGCTTTGGCGGGTGATTCCTTCTTAAGAGAGCGGAGTCTGACAAGATTAAGGTCAGTTCTCAGATTGGTCAGGCCTTTTTTTGAGACGCGTTCGGTGGTTTTTGCTTCGGCGAGGTCGAGGGCTTTTTCGGCTTCATCCAATTTATCAGGTCGGTTATTAATCAGGAAGCGTGCATATTTGAAGCAGCAGAGTTGGCATCCGCAGTCCCGGGTCATTTTCTTGTAGCAGACCTGGGCCTCATTCATTCGGCCGAGTTTGAAGAGAGCTTCTGCAAGTCCACCGCTGTAGAAGCCGTCGGGATTCAGATCCACTGCTTTCTGTGCGGCATCGAGAGCTTCTTCGTTCCGTCCGAGCTTTGTGAGCGCCCCCCTGTACCAGAACCACCAGTGGGGATTATTGGGGTCTTTTTCGACGAGTTGGCGGGCAAGCTCTTCGGCCTTTTCGGGGTTGGTCTGCGTGAGAATGTGGATGCGGTTGGCCAGTGCCAGCTCGTTGTCGGGTTGGATGGCGAGGGCGGTTTCCGTTTCCTTTAGGGCCTGGTCATATCGCTCTCGCTCCATGAGGAAGTTTCCATAGCCGACGTGGGCGCGGGCATTGTCCGGCTGCAGACGCAGGGCTTCTTCAAAGTTCGATTCGATCAAGGTGAGAAGGTCTTTCCTGGAAGAATCTATCGTATATATACCCTGGGCGCTGAAGGCGAGAAAGAGGCGGGCTTGAACCGATTTGGGCCGCAAACCGATGAGTTGTTGTGCGACAGTGAGAATTTTGTCTGAATCTTTGTTCAACATCAACTCGATGTGCTCCATCGCAAGTGAGAAAGCACGTTCGGCATTATCTACGGGCTGTAATTGGGGCGGTCGCTGCCGGGCGGAAGATTCCAGACCGTGTTGTTCGAGCAGAGCCTTTATGGAGCGTATGCTGCAACCCATAAGATCCGTGCGTATAATGGGCCCTTTTTCTTTTGCCTTTAACAATCTTTGCTGACATAGTATGCCAACGACTTTTCCTGTGTGGGGAAGGACGAGGGCCGAGCCACTCCATCCGGGGCCGCCAAAGCGAGAACCTCTTAGCACGATGGATTCAGGGGAAGGCTTCTCGTCTATCTTTAATACAGGCAGTTTCTCCATTCGTACTTCGTGTGAGAGCCGAAATGGAGGTTTCTTGATTTTTTGTTGAGGATAGCCGGTGACGAGGATTTCCTTTGCCGCTTCGAGTTCGGCTTCGCCGGCCAGGGTAAGAGCAGGGTGTGCGGGCCAGGGCGCCTTTAGTATGGCCAAATCAGCGTCTTTGTCGACGGCCAGAATTTCGAATTCAAAGGCGTCTCCATAATAAGGGCTGATTACGACAACGTCCGGTGAGACGGCATGTTTGCGTGGGTCTGTGATGCTCTGCACGCAATGAGCGGCGGTAAGGATAAGTGTGCCGTCACCGATTGCGAATGCCACTCTTGGCCATTCGACAACAGTTCCTCGTTGTGTTCGGCCGAGATATGCGAGCACTACGATTGCCTGTGAGGGAAAATCCGGGATTTGCTCTGAGGGGACTAAGAGTTTGCGGGACAGGTATTGTTTCTTTTGTTTGTCCCAGTGTTCGCACCCAAGTCTTGTTGCACAATCCAAAAAGAAGAAGCAAAAAATGCAAATAAGCAAAATAATTTTTCTTATGATAAACATATATGTAACTGTTCTTGTTTTAACAAATAAGCGGAACCTTTTTTTTTGAGCCTTGTGAATACTGTTTCTACTCCGACCTGCTGTATGAGATTAGTCGTTGCAAGGTCGGAATTTAATCTATCCTGTTATATATGATGCCAAAATCCGTAAGAAGTTACAAGATGTTTTCAGAATGTTCAAATGTCAAATGGCAATGTGTGACAATCAGGTCCACTATTCTTCATCCACATCAGATTTCGCTCAAAATCAAGAACCATCATGATATTTCGAATCTGTGCGCAAGGTCTATTTCACATGCCTCTGGATCCATCTTCGCCAGGCCTCGACGTCTTTGCCGAAATCCTGCTCTGTCAATTGCTTCAACTTATTCTCAGCTTCCTGGCCGATAGTTCCTGCAAATTCTTTTTCTAGTTGCTCTTTCCACCATTTTCGCCCTGTCTTAGCAACGCGATGGTCGGCAAAAGGGTATGAGTCTTCCATGAATCGGGGCTGTTTTGGAGCCGCCGGCGTTTCGTCGGTCAGTACATCTACTAATGTCAGCAGTGCCTTTTGTCCCCGCCGTTTGTCCAGACTCCGGATTAAAGCCTTTCGCCTAATTGCGGAGACATTGGGGTCTTTTACAAGGATGTAAACCTGATTTTCTGTAAGAGTACGAGTTGTCCATTCTCCGAATGTGACTGCAGCAGCGAGTTGTGGATTATCGCTTTTGCTCAAATTCGACAGCCATTGCTTCTCATCGGCCCAGCCTTGCTTTTGCGGCCACCATTGCATCCAATCATTATACGTTGCACCAGGTTCCTGCTGCGTTGCCTTCTTTAACATTTGCTCCCACGCTCGTCCATAAGATTCATCTTTTTGATTTTTCCGCCACCTGAGCAGGCAGTAATCTGTTACCTGGTTTTTGGTGCCAAGGAAATGCTCTGAGTAGTGCCAGGCTTCAAAGCTAAAGTGACCGGATTTAAACAGCAAACCTTTTATTCCACCCTTTAAATGAACCTGTGTCAGAATAACATCAAGCTCATACCGTCCATCTTGCTTCTCTACGAAACTAATTTCATTGTCGGGCAAATCATACGCCTTATATTCGAAATTTACCTTACCAAACAGTCCTGGTTTGCTTTCCAGCATTTGTCGCACCATATCCCTGTACCCTTCTATTAAAAGTTTGGAATGGCCGATGTAGAGTTCAAACATCCAGAGCAATCCCTCACTGCTCTTTTGAGAGGTGAAATCACCCCACGCAACCGCAGGAAGCAAAGCTTCTATCACTTTTCCTGCAAACCCCCGTCGTTCATTGAGAGAGTATTTTCCCTCATTCAATAATTTTTGTGTTTCTTGAGCTAACTGCTGTAGTTTTTCGCCTTGTTCATCGTTGATTTTCAACTCATCATGGTTGGAGTTTATCTTCTCAAGGATAAACTTGAGAGTCAGTAATTCATCCTTATCGCCATTTTTCAACGGCACCGGCCTGTCGATATCTTCGGCGTTTGCGAGCACATCAAGTGTTCTAAAAATAACCTGTGCCGAACTCGTCATTTTCGGGTAATTCAACTTTTTTGCAGTATCGGTCGGCTTGTGATAATCTTTATACAACCCACACGTAAAAAACAGCACAGGTATATCCATCGTTTCAAAGGCGGCGTGGTCTCCTCTTGGCCCGACCAGGTCCGTTCCTAACGGTAAAATCTTTACATCAGTTTCTTTTCCTGCCTGAAGTATGTGCACTCGCAACTCCGGATACGCCTGGGTCCCCACAACAAACAGCGAGCCATCGACAACATCGAGAAAGTCTCTGCCTAATAGGTCGATGTTTATAACAGCCGCGATTTTCCGCTTTTCAAAATCTTTTTGGCAGGTGAATGCAAATGCCCCCAGCGCACATCTTTCTTCACAATCAAAAGAAGCAAAGCAAATCGACCGTTTCGGCCGCTTTTCACTCAGTGCCAACTTTTCTGCTATCTCCAGAAGCACAGACAAGCCGGATGCGTTGTCACAAGCTCCATGATATATGCCTTTTTTACCCTTACCCAAATGGTCATAGTGAGCAGCCAAAATCACAATCTCATCAGCAACATTCGGTTCCGAGCCCGGCAACACGCCAATTACATTTGTTCCAAAACCAAACGGCTGCTCATATCCTTTGTAACCTATCCACGGCACCAGTCCATAGGCCTCAAATCTGTTTTTTAAGTACTGCCGTGCTGTCGCCGATTCCCATGTCCTGGGTTTGCGTCCCTTAAGTGCCGGCTGAGCCAGAAAGTGAACATGGCCCGACAATTCCTCTGTTTCTATAGCCCAGCTTAGTTCCTCACGTGGTATGGAGACACATCCTGTTATTGACCACAAACACAAGACCAGCAAAATAATCAAAAATATCTTTCGCATGTTGAAATTGCTAATAAAACTACGGCACAAATGCGTTTTCATAATGTCTTATCTGTGCAGGGCCGGTTTGGCCGAGCACTATTGTAACGACATCAAAACGATAAGGGCGGTCCTCTATATTGTGGGTTGCAAGAAAATAGCGTGCAGCCCGAAACAATCTGGCTTTTTTAGCGGGCGTGATGACGGACTCAGCCGGCCCGAAATCTTCATCGGCCCTCGCTTTCACCTCGACAAAGACGATAGAGCCATCGCTATCGGTCATAATGAGGTCGATTTCGCCGGTTTTGCAGGAGAAGTTGCGAGTGAGGGTTTTGAAGCCTTTGCTTTTAAGGAACTTCTCGCATCGTTTTTCACCCCATTGACCAAGGAGTTTGGGGTCGGCCAATAGCTTGCGTTTTTTCAGCAACAAATTTTGTATCTCGTTATTTTGAGACGGTGTGTTTGCTGTGGCGGTGAGCAAGGCGGACGGCTTTGCCTGTTCGCTTGCGGAGGTGGTAGAGCTTTGCGCGCCTTGTCTTGCCGCTTCGGACGGGCCTGATATTGATAACATTCGGCGAATGGAGGGGGAAGATTCTTTCGACTCCCTCGTTATCTACGATTCGTCGGACGGTGAATGTTTCGTTAATTCCACGGCCTCTGCGTGCGATTACGGTGCCGGTAAATACCTGTATACGCTCTTTGTCGCCCTCCTTGATGCTGCAACGGACGTCAACGGTATCGCCTATTTCAAAGTGGGGTATCTTTTCCTTTAGACTTTTGCTTTCAACGGCGTCCAGTAACTCGGTTTTGGAGCCGATGGTAGTTTTCTCTTTTTTTGCCATATTGTTTCCTATTCAGTTCTTAGTTCAGGGAATCATCACAATTTTACCTGTTTTTGTTCGAAAGGCAAGTATTTTTTTGAAATTTGCGGTTTTATGTGGCTTTTGCTTCCCGGAGCAGCTTGTCGCAGCGTTTTCGCAGAGAGTTTAAGGTCCGCCGGTATTTTTCGTCTTTTGCCAGGTTTACTGTCTCCTGAGGATCGGATTTGAGGTCGTAAAGCTCTTCGTAGCCGAAGTCAATATAGCGGGCGTATTTGAATCGCTTTGTTCGGAGGGCCTCGGTCTTGGGGATTGTTTTGTGGTTAAAGAGGTGCTCGTAGAAGAAGTCTGTTCTCCATTTTGGTTTTCGGCCTGTGAGCAGTGGGAGGAGGCTTTTGCCCTGCATTTGCTGTGTTGGATTCAGGCCGGCGAGCTGGAGGATTGTCGGGGCGATGTCGATGTTTAGAGCAAATTCGTCGCGGGTGAGGCCGCGGAGTTGCCTGGGCGCCCTGGGGTCGTAAACAACGAGCGGTACGCGGATTGATTCTTCGTGTGGGAACCATTTTCCTGCGAGGCCGTGCTCTCCAAGGTAAAAGCCGTTGTCGCCGATGAGGATTATGATTGTGTTGTCGGCGAGGTTGAGGCGTTTAAGCTCATCGCGGATTCTGCCAATGACGACGTCGACGCCGTAAATGAGGCGGTAATAGTTCTTGACGGACTCCTGGAATTTTTCCGGAGTGGAGAAGCGAATGTTCCACCGGCGGCGGGCCTCAGAGGTCTGGAGGAATTCGGGGAGGGCTTCGAAGTATCGCGGGTGGGCGGTCATCGGAGTGGGGATAGTGACATCCTTATACAAGTCTTTGTATGCGCGGTCGGGAATGAATTGGCGCGGGTCGCTGTCCTGGACGTGGGGGGCCTTGAAATTTACGGAGAGGCAGAATGGTTTTTCTTTTGAACAGCCGTTCAGGAATTCGATTATCTGGTCGCCGAAGAGTTGGGTTAGGTGCTTGTAGCTGCCGTCTTTGTTCTTGCGTTCGTATGGCGAGCATTGTCCCGGGCAGCCGAACCAGACGTCGTATTCTTCAGTAGGGAAGTCGCGTCCTCTACCGACGCCGTGTTTTCCGACGCAGCCGATGCGATAGCCGGCGCTGCGAAGCAATAGTGGATAGGTTTGGGCGAGGGCATTCTGCGAGAAGCTGGTGGAGAAGTCGTTGATACCGTGACGGCGGACGTATTGGCCTGAGAGGATGCTGGCTCGGCTTGAGGCACAGATGGAGGTGGTGACAAAGGTGTGTGTGAACATGACACCATTTGTTGCCAGGTTATCCATATTCGGGGTCTGGATGATGGAGTTGCCGGCACAGGACATAGTGTCCCAACGCTGGTCGTCGGTCAGCAAGAAGATGATGTTCGGCTGAGCCATCCCCAAAGCCTTCGGCTTTGAGGCTGCCACCCGCCCGCAGCCTGTTAAGGACATCGCGGCGGTTGCGGTGCTTGCTGCTACGAGCTTTACAAACTGGCGTCGATTAATATTTTCTGTATTTGGCTGGTTCATTTTATGTCTCCTGCGGAATATGTTAGTCACAACCGGTGATAGTATATAATTATTTGCCGGGTTTTTTGAGTTTTTTCTTTTTGGAACGGCTTGGCTTTTTGTCCCAGGGCTGAGGCGGCGTGGGGTCGTACTTTGGTGTACCATCCTTTTTGGGAAAGGACCGGGCGACGGTTTGGAGTTTTTTGCGCGCTGCAGTAACAGTGGGAGCTGTGTCGTCGATGAGGTTATTGGTCTCGGCGGGGTCGTCGAGGAGGTCGAAGAGCTTTGCGGGTTTTCCATCCAGAACCCAGAGCTTGTAGCGTTTGTCACGGACGGCGCGGTCGGCGTACTCTTTAGCGCCGACGACACGGCCTTGGGCGAGTCTGGCTGCGCCGAAGCCCATCGCCATAATCCAATCGCGAGAAGAATCGCGGGTTTTTCCGAGGAGCAGCTTCGCTATGGAGCGGCCGTCAAGGACAACATTCTTGGGGATCCGGGCCCCTGCGAGTTCGGCGAATGTGGGGAGCATATCGGTAAAGTCGGTGAGGGCATCGGTGCTTGCGCCGGCGGGGACGAGTCCGGGACAGTTTACGATGAAGGGCGCTCTTACGCCGGGTTCGCCGATGGTGGCTTTTCCGCCTCTGACGAGACGGCCATTCATTCGGGCGGTCATATTCCTGGTTGAGCCGTTGTCGGTTGTGAAGAAGACGATTGTGTTGTCGCGGATATTGAGTTCGTCGAGTTCCTTTACGAGTCGGCCGACGGCGTGGTCGGTGTAGCGTACCATTGCTTTGTGGCGCTCGAGATTGCCTTTTGCGTCCGGGTCAAGCGGGGTGTTGGTCAACGGCCCGTGGGTCAGGCACATAGGGAAGTATAACATCATAGGTTTATCTTTGTTGCGTTTCATAAAGTCGATTAGAAAATCGATGAAGACGTCGGTGCCGAACCTGCCTTTGTATGTTTTGCTGCCTTTGTTGGTGTGGATGTAGGGGTCCCAGTATCGTTTTGCGCTTGGCGGGTTGTTGGTTTCGTAGCCTGTCCACATGCAGTGCTCGTCGAAGCCATGCTTTTGCATAGCATCCGGCTGGACGCGGAAGTCGTTAATCTGCCATTTTCCGGCGGCGGCGGTGGCGTAGCCGGCGTTTTTGAGGACACGTGCGAAGGTAATATTGTGGCCCGGGTCAAAGTGGCAGCCGGCACCCCAGCGGGGGACATCCCAGTGGTTTACCCATCCGTGGCGGAAGGGGTACTGGCCGGTCAGGAGGGTGGCCCGCGTTGGTGTGCACTGTGCCATCGAATAGACATTGGAAAACTGCATTCCGCTTTCGGCGAGCTTGTCGATGTTTGGTGTTTTCATTTCCCGACCGCCGTAGCAGCTCAGCCATTCCGGGCCGAGGTCATCGACCATAATGAAGAGGATGTTTGGCTGAGACATCCCCAAAGCCTTCGGCTTCGAGGCTGCCACCCGTGTTTGACTTTGACAGCCAGTAGAAGGCAGCAGCACTGCGGCGGCAGAAGTGGCTGTGAGATTGAGAAACTGGCGTCGGTCAAGGTTTTCCATCGATTTTTTACCACCAGATATAACCATAGCGTTTTGTATACTTCAGGCCGGCTTGGATTTTGCGGGCCTGTGAGAAGAAAATCATCGCACAAAATGGATTGAAAGTCAACCGGTTTATATAGATGGTGTCACTTGCGGTCTGTTGGAGGGTCGTTTACGAGTAGTGAATCGAGTGGGTCTTTGGGGTGGCTGGTAAGAGTAGGGGGAGCGCCGCGGCGGATGTCGGTGCCGTCCCAATAAGTATAGATGTTGTCATCGTTGACACCGCAGAACGCCCGTTTTTCAAAGGCAACGTGGAAGTCCATAAATAATACGTTCTGCCCATCGCGTTTATGGGGGATTGAGTTTCCTGCCATTTGGGCGGTTGTGTCACCGTTGGGATCGAAGACGCGGAAGTCTGCGGCTTTTGCGGCGGGGGAGTGGAGCCATGGATTTCGGTCTGCGATTACTGCCGTGCGGGGCAAGCCTGTGGCTGTGTTTAACGGGTAAGGGCCATAAGGCAAATGATAAGATACGCTGCAGTGCTTTGAAGGCTCAGGGCCGAAATCCCAAAATTTTTCAATATCTTTCTCAAGTGCGCCATATTCAGCGGGCTTGAACTCGGTGGTTCCGGTGTCCTTAGGACAAACAAACAACCTTGGATCCTGCTCACCATACTTGACGAGAAGATAGAGGCTTGAGGAGATGGTTGCGGAGCCGCCGGTGCCATCTGGTTTCAGGTTGAAGGCGGAAATTCGATCGCGGCCGCGCCAGTCGTTTATCTTTGGCTGCCAGATTGTGCCGGGTCCACCAGCCTGCGGCAACGGGTCGTCATAGCCGCTGTTATAAACGAGCATTGCCCTGCCGATTTGGGCGAGGTTTGAGCTGCAGACCATTCGAAAAGCGATGCACCCTAAGCTGTGTAAAAGTACGTTCAGAAATATTATGGAAAATAAGACTACAGGGATTGCGGTTCCTATTGAAGCTAAGCCTTTGCCGGTCAGCCTGCCGGCACTTAGGCCAATCCGGACAAGAGCAATGATGCCGATGATTATTGCTAATTTTGCTGCAACTATAACAATAATGGGCCATACGAAACTGTTAAAGCCCGGCACGAGAAAAAAAGGAAATGCAAAGAGAGTTAGAATGCCAAATATGAGTGAAGCGATAGCGAGGCGACTGGTTTTGACTTGTACGGATTCACCAGTTGTGTGAGGTTGTGTCAAATCTGAGCCGCAGGAGGTACAAACCTGAGCATCGTCGGGATTTTGCTGGTTGCATTTTGGACAGTTCATTTTTGTTCTCTCTGAGCCATCCCCAAGCTCGTCCCGATTTTTCGGGACTTGCTTGAGGCTGCCACTCATCAAATTATATGTTACAGAATACCGCTGTGTTTCTCAACAGGT
>DATLBB010000167.1:0-8859 GCA_035527155.1 Sedimentisphaerales bacterium | reverse complement strand
CGTCCTTTTAGCTGGGGGCCAAAAAAAACTGTCCCTCTATAAATGCACGGATGTGCGCGTTTGATGCGAAAAAAGACCCCGGTTTTTGATGCCGGATTCTCGTAACTCGATGATAGGAAAGCAGTAAAAAAAAATTATTTTATTCAGATTTGGCCGGTTACTATGTGCGCTTTTGGTCGCGCCTTTTTGCCTATTTTAACGCAACAGGAAGGAACAAAGGGAGAAGGGACAAGGGGATTAAAGAAGACGTCTGGATCCCTGCCTACTTCATGCAGGGACTGGCGCAGATTACGCGGATTTACAAGGATTTATTGCCACGAAAAGGTACAAAATGCACAAAACGCACAAAGAGAGAAAAAAGTTTATCAGGTAATCGGGTAATCAGGAAGTGGGTATCAGGGGAACAGGAGAACAGGGAGTATAGCGTGAAGCGTATCTCGCTATTTGAGGCCGGCAAAAGAGGGATTCTTTAGACTGACTGTTTATTAGAGATTTAACGGATAAAAAGCGTAATAATTCTGTCTTTCTTAGCAAAAATGACCAAAAAAGTGCTTTTTTAGCACATAAATATCTGGATCCCTGCCTAAAGCATGCAGGGATTCGGGTAAGCAGATTAAAGAGAATTGTTTTTGACGGGAAGTGCGGGTTTTGGTATTATTTTGCCGGGAATAAAAAAGAGTGAAATATGACTGACACACCAAAAAATTTTGTAATTGGACTCACGGGTTCCTTAGGAAGTGGATGTAGCACTTTATCGAGAGCCTTGGAAAGTAAAGGTTTTAAACGTATTTCTCTTTCAGATCCTATCAAAGATAAATTCAGAGAGTTAAACCCAGGCAAAGAGCCTACAAAGGATTCTTTTGGAGAAGATTGGCGAGCGGAATTACAAGATATTGGAAACAAAGGAAGGCAAGGCGAGTATATTGAAAGCTCTGTGGAGAGCAATGGAAGTAACCATTATGATTATTGGATAGATTTGGCTTTGAAAAGTGTAAATGGTTCTGACTGTGATATTGTTATCGATGGAATCCGAAACAGTGGTGAAGTTGAATCATTACGGGAAAGATATCCACAATCCCATTTTTGGCTTGTGGCTGTTTATGCTGATTATGAAACGCGTTGGGAACGCATAAGAGAACGATATCCAAGTGAAAAAGTTTTTAAAAGAGATGATCTCAGAGACTCTAATGAGGATGAAAGATTTGGTCAAAACGTACAAAAATGTGTTTACGAAGCAGATTTTGTTTTTAAAAATGAAAAACCGTTACAACCTAATAGCAAAATAATTGAAACGCTTGCTGAAAGACTTATGAGACAAGTTTCGGTAATGAAAGGCGAAGATTTCCGGAATCCTACAATTCGTGAAGTCTCCATGGCTACAGCGGTTTCGCAATCAAACGCATCACGTTGCCTTAAAAGGAAAGTTGGCGCACTAATTGTTGACGAGAACAATATACCACTTAGCGTTGGATATAATGACAATCCAGTAAGGATGGAATCTTGCCTCACTCTTTATAATGGACAGTGCTACAAAGATATGATAATGGAATCTAAGTTAGAAGAGATGGGTCCACTATTTTGTCCGAAATGTTCAAAGGAACATGAATCTCTTAGCAAAACATGGATATGTGATGGAACTGTAAAAACAGGTGAAGACGAAAAACCATGCCGATATAATTTTAAGTTGAAATTTTTTCCAAGCCGTAATATGGAATTATGCACAGCTATTCATGCTGAAGAACGGGCAATACGTAGCTTAGGAGGCAGAAGTGCTGAAGGATGCACGCTTTATGTAAATACATTTCCGTGTTTTCAGTGTTCCAGATATATCAAAGATGCCGATATAAAGAAAGTTGTTTATGTTGAAGCTTATCCAATTAAAGAAGCTGTTGACTTTTTGAAAACGAATAGTATTATCATTGAGGCATTTGAAGGATTTAAGCCAAGGGTATTTAATCAAGTTTTCAAACAAATTGAATAATGGATGATTCAAAGAAGGAGGATAAAAATGACATATCAATGCCCGAAATGTGGTAGATATGGAATGGAGTGGGATGGCCGTGCAAAAGTGCTTCTCTGTTACTATAATACCTGCAACCATGTTATTCGCATAAAAAATCAGAAAAATGTACCAAATTCAGAGGTAATTTTGGCAGCTATTAGAGAGGATTCACCCCGGGCTGTTGTTAGCCCCCCAAGCCTCTGAATTATCTTGCTGAAAGGACACCGGACACCACTGGGCAATTATTTATTCTTTTTTTCTTCTCAAACTCTTTCATTGAATGATTCCGCGTGTGCAAAATTCATTTTGCAAACCCTATCCGGCTGGTTAGGCCAGGCCTATCATCTTCTTCATCAACAAGGTGGCTACTGTGGTGATAGTGTTGACGGTCAGCTGACCGCCCTTGCTTAAGATTGCATCCTTGGTCTTCTGCCAGAGTCCATCGTCTCGGATCTTGGCGAGGAACTCATGACCGTCCCACGTTAGCTCGAACGGGAGGACGTAGATTACTCTATCGCTCGAACTCGATGTTACCGGCTCACAGCGAAGAAACCCGGCGTCGTAGAGGAGGACCAGATGGTACTTGATGGTTAACTCGTCATAGCCCTCAATCGATGGGACTTCTACGTGTTCTGGACCAGACTTCTCCTCGAAGTAGGCCAGTAGCTTCCTGACAAGTTCGAAATCTCGCTTCATGTTTATCCTGCCTAACAATGATTATACAGTCTTTATAAGAAGTTTCCGTTGATTCTTCAATATTTATCCTCAGCCAGTCGAAGAACTCGTCCAGTTGCACACCCTGCAAACTGTAAGATAACGGTATATGGTTATTCACAAATTATCGAAATAGTTGTCGATTCTATGGATACAATGTTTAAGCCAATCCTTAATGTTCGTATAATCTTCATCTTCGAGAAGCTTGTTGATCTGAGCAGTTATAGATTCCTTAAAACCATCCGGCAATTTCTTTACTTCTTGTTGCTTTATGGAAAAGGCTACGGAATCGCTTCCTAAAAAAGCTCGAAAGCTTTGAATTATACCGTAGCTGTAATTCCGTAGCGTAGCTGCAGAACTCTTATTTTCATATAACAACTCTGAAATACTTTTCATTGACATAGGCTTTTCCAATTCGTGGGATTTTGCCAAAGAATACAAGACTATTAAACCAAAATACCCATAAACTGAAACGTCAACTTAACGTTTCCTGTGTTTCTAAAATAGGTGTGGTTGTGTCATTGTCAGAAGGAAGTTGGGTTATTCCTGCCATCATTTGCTCTAATGATTGGGTTTGGCCTACCATAAGGTCAGCTTTGTCAGTCATTGTGTGATATCCCTCGTCTATCAGCTTTCTCATCTCTGTAATATTTTGTGACGAGCGCTGATCCTGAAAATACATATAGACAATCACAACAACGGCAAGAACGATTGAGACAACAGCACTTGTGAGGCTAAGGTGGCTTACTAAATTAACATCTTTACCAAATGATAGTGTAATAAACGCCAATAATATGATTGCAGTGATTGTTATTACACACCAGATATGTCGTTTCAAAATCTCCGCCAATCTATTCATGATTAATCCCTTTTAAATTTTGCAGGGTGGGCTTCTAACCCACACAGCTTTTATACAAAACTCCCCGTTTTTCCTGACAGCTTTTTTCTGTCTGGTCGCGGAGGAGTTCAACGCATTTGGGGAGGCCTTCCCAGTTGCTTTTGGCTCTATGTGAGCAGTTATTTATTGTTTATCCTTCCAGTTCTGCCATTTTAACAGCTCAGGGCCAAATTAGTCGATAGTCGGCCCAGTTAGAAATTAGCAACAGCCTTCGGCTTGTTACTTCTAACGGGCTAAACCTTTTCTTTGCTCGCAATTAACATCTCTTTCGCTCGTTTGTCGCATTATAGTCGGTGATGGGAGAAGTGAGAAGGGAAAAGGGAAAGAAACAAAAGTTTATTCCGTCCAAGGAAGGCCGGATTCCGGCAAACAGGAAGTGGATATCAGGAGAACAGGAAAGGAAAAGGGAAAAACGGATTTTAAATCCCCCCACCACAGGACTGGGGGCTATATAAAAAGGCAACCCCCGACGGTGGCGGGGCTAAATACGCTCGACGCGGGGCGTCGAGTTTGTGCGTGTGCACCCCGGGCCAAAGACGCCCTTAAGAACCCCGCCACGTGGTGGCGGGGCTAATCCATATTGAAGCGATGCAAGGCGTCGCGGTTGTTATAAATCAAAGTGGTGGGAAAAATCGCGGGCACCCCGGGCCAAAGACCCCCTTAAGAACCCCGCCCGGAGGATTGGTGGTAATTATGACCCCCAGCACAGGACTGGGGGCTAAACAACCCCGCCCGGAGGACGAGGCTAAACACAAAGGCAACCCCGCCATAGTGATGGCGGAAACAGAACCCCGCCATAGTAATGGCGGAAACAGAACCCCGCCATAGTGATGGCGGGGCTAATCAAGCAAACATGAACATTTTTGAGTTTACCAGGGGAGATGACAGGTATAGTGGCGGTAGAACAGGCCTATAGCTCCGACGTACCCGCGACGGATAAACGACATAATGTTACGAGCATGTTCGAATGAGACAAACCTGCCAGGCTGGCAGAGAAATTGGGATTAGCTGCAATTTTGCCAGATTGGTCGGGGCCACCTCTCTGTAATGTAAGCTCATTTATAGCAAACGCTTATGGAGGTACGGCCCTGCGGCGAAGTATCTGGCACAAAATTTGCAACCATTATCCAAATTATATACGGCTATGGTTGCGAATTTTTCAAAACTTGAAGAAGTCAATGTTCTAACCAGCGGGGCCAACTGGGGCTGGCCGCAGGCGCAGCGCAACCTGTTTGGGCCCAGAGGTATTAATCTGCTGGTGGCTGAGAACGCAGGCGAGTTCGTCAATATTATCGAGCAAAGACGAATTCATACGACAATTGTGGATATGGATTCGGAAAAATCAAACGGACTGGTGACGATAAAGATTATTCGAATGGATTATCCGCTGCTGCCCTGCATCCTGCTGACAAGCGCTGCGGGCGAAGCAATGCTCAGCAAGGCACTGCGACTCGATGTCTTCAGCGTGATTGACAAGCCGGTCAATATGAGTATTCTGCGGGAACAGTTGAACAGACTGTTTATCAAAAAATATAATAGCGACATTTTCTCGGAATAGTTATAATTGGCGAATATAGCAGATAGAGGTAAGTAAAGAGTAGAAAAAGGGCTTTTTGAAAGGAGCAAGGACAAAATGAAGATTCGACCATTGGCAGATAAGGTGCTTGTACAGCGTCTCGATGCAGAGACCAAAACCGCCGGCGGGATAGTCCTGCCGGACACCGCCAAAGAAAAACCGCAAAGAGGCAAAATAGTGAGCGTCGGCGAGGGCAAATTGCTCGACGACGGAACACGCCAAAAGGTACAGGTGAAAAAGGGCCAGAATGTGCTTTTCACAAGCTATGCCGGAACAGAGATAAAGATAGAGGGCAAGGAGTATCTGATTATGGATGAGTCGGATATTATGGCAATAATTGAAAAGTAAGAAACGAAACTTTAATTCGTAGTGCGTTGTGCGTGACAGATATCGCACTGGCGCAGGATGCCTTTCGGCAAAAGCAAAAACGCAATACGACAGACATACGAAAAAAAGGAGCAAAAAAGATATGGCAGCTAAAAAAATTGTTTTTGGCAGTGATGCACGTGCGGCTATTCGAGAGGGTGTGAAGAAACTTGCAAAGGCGGTAAAGATCACTCTTGGGCCGTGCGGCAGGAATGTTATTTTGGAAAAATCGTTCGGCTCGCCTACCGTTACCAAAGATGGTGTAACGGTGGCCAAGGAGATTGAGCTGGAAGATTCCTATGAGAATATAGGCGCACAAATGGTCAAGGAAGTGGCCTCGAAGACATCGAGCGTGGCCGGCGATGGAACAACGACCGCAACAATTCTGGCTGAGAGTATCTTCGATGAAGGCCTCAAAAACATCACAGCCGGCGCTAATCCAATGCAGGTCAAACGCGGTATCGAAGCAGGTGTCGACGCAATCGTGAAGGAATTACACAGGATGAGCACCTCCGTTGTTTCCGGCAAGCAGTTCGAACAGGTAGCAACCTGCTCAGCGAACCAGGATGCTGAAATCGGCAAAAAGCTGGCTGAGGCGATGGCCAGGGTCGGCAAAGACGGTGTTATCACCGTAGAAGAGGGCCAATCACTGGAAACAACGGTTGAGCTGGTCGAGGGCATGCAGTTCGACAAAGGGTACCTTAGCCCGCACTTTATTAACCATCTGGAGAACATGTCGGTCGTGCTGGAAAAGCCATACATTCTGGTGCACGAAAAGAAAATCAGTTCGATAAAGTCGCTTGTTCCACTGCTTGAGAAGGTGGCCAAACAGGGCAGGCCCCTGTTGGTCATCGCCGAAGACGTTGAGGGCGAGGCGTTGGCCACGCTGGTTGTCAATAAATTGCGTGGTGTGCTTCAAGCAGCCGCCGTGAAAGCGCCGGGATTTGGCGACAGACGAAAGGCGCTGCTTAGTGACATTGCCACACTGACCGGCGGTGAGGCTATTTTTGAGGACCTGGGGCTGCAGTTGGAGAACATCGAACTGACACAGCTTGGCAGAGCCAAACGAGTTACGATTGACAAGGATGCCACCACCATTATCGAAGGAGGCGGCAGTACCGCAGCCATCAAAGGCAGGATAGAGCAGATTAAAAACGAGATTGATAAATCCACCAGCGACTATGACATTGAAAAACTTCAGGAGAGATTAGCAAAATTAGTCGGGGGCGTGGCACAGATTAATGTCGGGGCGGCGACTGAGGCGGAAATGAAGGAAAAGAAGGCACGTGTAGAAGATGCTCTACATGCCTGCCGGGCAGCGGCGGAAGAAGGTATTCTGCCCGGAGGGGGGGTACCAATGCTCAGAGCTTTACCCGCACTGGATAAGGTCAAGGCCACGGGCGATGTGAAGATTGGCGTTGATATCGTGCGAAGAGCGGTTGTGGCGCCGATTAAGCAAATCGCTGAAAACGCCGGACTGGACGGCTCAATCGTTGCCCAGAAGGTTATGGAAAGCAAACAGAAAAACTTTGGATATGACGCATTGCGCAAAAAATACGGCAACATGATTGAGTTTGGCGTCATTGTACCTACAAAGGTCGAAAGAATTGCCCTGCAGAACGGAGCTTCGATTGCTTCGCTGCTGCTGACGACCGATGCTGTGGTCAGCGAGATTCCCGAAAAGAAAGAAAAGCCGCTGGGTATGCCGCCGGGGGGTGATATGTATTAACAGACCAATGATAAATGGGTTCCTGTATGGAACCTATTTTTTTATAAAATCAAGGGACTCTACATGAGTTTTAGTTTTTACACAAATGCAGTCTCTCGGGCTTCCAAAAATGTTGCAGCGGGGATATTTATCACAGGGCTGCTGCTAATCGGCTTTGGGTTTTTGATTTATGTGTTGAAGGAAATTTTCGCAATACTCTTTGCTATAGTATTTTCTGTTACAGGTGCAGGTTGTTTGATTACCGCTATCAAAATCTTCCTGGCACAGAGAAAATTGAGCAAACTCGGTTCCGACGATTCGCAGAGCTACAGAGAAAACGTCCACATCCATATCGAAGAACATCACGGCGCATAATTCGTGAAACATGAATGGTGTCCCGACCAGGATGCGAAACCCACTTCGCGTTTAGCGGATTTTCAGTGTGGCCAGAGCCACGGCAGCAAAGGCGGCGGCCAAGAGCCAAAAGCGCACTACCACCTGCGGCTCACTCCAGCCAGCCAAGTGGAAATGATAATGAATAGGCGTGTACCTAAAAAGGCGTTTTCCGCCGGTATATTTGAAATAGCCGACCTGCAGAACTACGCTGACCAACTCCAAAACGAATACACCACCAATAATGAAAAGCAGAATTTCATTTCTGGTCACCAGTGCCCCGTAGCCCATAGCAGCCCCGAGAGGCAACGAGCCCACATCGCCCATAAAAACCTGAGCGGGATGGCAGTTGTACCATAGGAAGCCGAGTACGGCCCCTAAGATTGCCGAATAAAAGATGCTCAACTCGCCGGCCTGTGGTATATGCGGCAGTAAAAGATACTCTGACCAGGTAACACTGGTTCGTGCCATCGTCTCGGAGGTAACGTAGCAGAGCACTGCAAGGACCAAACTAACCATTCCCACGCAGCCGGCCGCCAATCCATCCATACCATCAGCCAGGTTAACGGCATTGCTGGTGGCTGATATATAAAAAATCGCTATCAAGACAAACATCCAGTCGGCCAGGGGGAAGGGAAGGGGGTTCTTATAGAACGGCAGCCACAGCCAAAATACCTTGGCGTCGTCTATGTTGACAAAATCACTGTATAAAAACGACGCAATCAGGACAGCTCCGCCGATTTGAAAGATGAGCTTCTCCCACGCTCGCAGGCCGGTCCGGCTTGGGAGGCGGGAAGAAGACGTGAGCTTTAGCCAGTCGTCCACGCCGCCCAGAAAACCAAACCATACCACTAAGAAAAGCGCCTTCTCAACAAAACCGTTCCATAACGCGGTCACAGGATTGTAAAACTTCGCCCATAGTAAGGTGCTTGCCAGAACTGAGAGGATGATAATCAGGCCACCCATCGTAGGCGTATTGGCCTTTTCCTTAGTCAACTCGTTGAGGGTAGCGTGATGAAACTCCGGACGGTCACCAATTTTTTTCCGCATCAGCCAGCGAATAATCGTAGGGCCAATCAAAAGCGATATCAGGAAGCTGGTCAAAATGGCTGCTACGGAGCGAAACATCACGTTCTGATAAGCGTAAAAGTGGAACCGCTCCTCGGCACGCAAATACCATAACAAGTAGTATATCATCTCGT
>DATLBB010000166.1:0-7832 GCA_035527155.1 Sedimentisphaerales bacterium | reverse complement strand
CTAACTCCGTCTTGACATCGGGGTCATAGTGAATCTCGTTTATCACTACCTGCTGCCCTTGCTGCCAGTTCCCCGCCAAAACGGCGTAATCAAGCATATTTACCCCATCGATGCCGTCTAAGTCAGACACACAGTCAGAGACCACGCACCATGGGTCCAGCCACTGTTGGACAAGAATCCGAAGGTCTTTGAAATCAACCCTCTGGTCACCATCCAAATCGCCTGCGAGATTAAACTGGGCTTCTGTCGTCTGTAGGGACTCCCAGGGTGAACCGCCCAAAAATGCTATCAAAACCAGCAATAGCAACAAAAGTTTCAAAGTTCTGAGCATCTTTTATGTCCTTCCTCACTGATGTCTTGGCTCACCCCCCCTGCTTTCTTGCCTGCACCTGCCTGCAGGGAAACGCAGGCACAGGTGCGAAACCAAGAAATAGGGCGGCTTCATCCTTGTGGGCCTTAAGGTCGTAATCAATCGATTACGTTAATTTTGCCCATTATAACATATATGGGTGGTTAAATCAATGCCTTTTCTGTCCAAGCCGAGCAGCTTTTGAGGGCCAGGCCCCAAAAAATAGTTCTTGACTATTCGCACCAGAGGATGCACAATTGCTGATTCAGACTACGGAAGCCGGTAGTTGAAGGACTTAAATTGCCGGCTCTGAGTGGCAATCACACTTTGATGCGGAAAAACAAGCTGTTAATAGAAAGTCAACCCGGGAATATCTGCCGATGGATGATTCCAGAAAAACCGAGAAAGAACCCCTTGCAGAGGGACGAGCCACGCAGCCACGGAAGGCGAAATTAAAACGCGGGAGCCAGGATATCTCCGTGCTCAAGAAGGCCGAGGAGGCCCTCCGCGAGAGTGAAGAGCGATACCACGCTATCTTCGAGCAAGCGGCAGACGCGGTTGTTATCTGTGACGCAGAGACAAAGGAAATGGTAGAGTTTAACAATAAGGCATACCAAAACCTCGGCTATAGCCGCAAAGAGTTCCAAAGGCTCAGGCTGTCCGATATTGAGGCCGACGAGTCTGCCGAGGAAATTACGAAGCACATCGAGAAAATCATCAGGGAAGGAATGGATACTTTTGAGGCAAAACACAAGACAAAACATGGAGAGATACGCGATGTCCTGATAAGTGCCAAGGTTATTCACATTAAGGGAAAAGACTTAATTCAGGGAATATGGCGAGACATCACCGAACGAAAGCGGACAGAGGAGGCGCTGAAAAGAGAGCGCGACTTTTCCCAGAACCTGATCAATACTGCGCAGGCAATCGTACTTGTACTGGACACCGAAGGCAGGATTGTTAGCTTTAACCCCTATATGGAGGAGTTGTCCGGCTACTGTTTGGAGGAGGTAAAGGGAAAAGACTGGTTCACAACGTTCCTTCCCGAATGCGATTATGACAGAACAAGAGAAGTGTTCAAAAAAGCTCTGTCGGACATTCAGACAAGAGGCAACGTAAACCCCATCGTCACAAAGGACGGAAAACAGCGGTTGATAGAATGGTATGACAAGACCCTCAAAGATAACAGCGGAAACGTTATAGGCTTACTCACCATAGGACAGGACATCACCAAACGAAAGAAGACCGAGGAGGAACTAAAGGCTTCGCTCAAAGACAAAGAGGTACTCGTAAGCGAAATTCACCATCGAGTCAAAAACAATTTGCAGGTGATTTCCAGTCTGTTCAAGCTCCAGTCCGAATATATCCGGGATAAGCCGATGCTTGAGATGTTGAAGCAAAGCCAAAACCGCATAAGAACAATGGCGCTCATCCACGAAAAGTTGTATCAATCCAAAGACCTCGTGAAGATTGACTTTGCCGACTATATACGAAGCCTGACAACTTATTTGTTTCGTTTGTACGAAGTCAGTTCGGACGCCATTGCCCTGAAGATAGAGGCAGCTGAGGTTTCACTGGGCATAGATACGGCCATTCCTTGTGGCTTGATTATCAGTGAGCTTGTTTCCAATTCTCTAAAACACGCCTTCCCGGCGGGGAAAGAAGGCCAAATCCGCATCGAATTTCACTCCGACAAGGATAATCAGTTCACGCTGATTGTCAGTGACAACGGTGTCGGCTTGCCGAAAGCTATGGACTTCCGAAAGGCCGAATCATTAGGTCTGCAATTGGTCAATATGTTAACAGGGCAGCTTGGGGGCGCTATCGAGCTTGATAGAAGCGATGGAACAACATTTAAAATTACATTTACAGAACCGCAAGAAGGAAAGGACGTAATATAATGTCAAATGAGCAAATCTTGGTTGTTGAAGACGAAGCCATTGTAGCAAGGGAGATACAAAATACGTTGAAAAGTTTCGGATATGCCGTTCCAACTGTCGCTTCTACCGCAAATGAGGCCGTTCAAGAGGCGGCAGAGACGCACCCGGATTTAGTCCTGATGGATATCAGGCTAAAAGGCGGCACGGACGGCATAACAGCGGCCGAACAAATCCGTGCTCGTTTCGATATTCCGATTGTCTATGTTACTGCTTATGCCGATGAGGAAACATTGCGCAGGGCAAAGATAACTGAGCCCTATGGCTATATCCTCAAGCCCTTCGGACGGAAAGAAATACACTCCAACATCGAGATGGCCCTTCACAAACATAACATGGAAAAGAAATTAAGACAGAGCGAACGCTGGCTCGCCGCCACACTCGAAAGTATAGGTGATGCCGTAATTGCCTGCGACCTCAAAGGACGGATAGCGTTCATGAATCCCGTTGCCGAGGCGCTGATGCGCTGCAAGAACAAGGACGTTATTGGCAAACCTTTGAGCGAAGTACTCAATGTAACCAGTGAAGAAACGCATAAAGTCATCAAGGGCCTTGCAGCCAAGGCAATTCGGGAGGGCGTAGTTGTCAGTCTGGAAAATCATAACCTCATGACCAGGAACGGAGCCAAAACACCTATTGATGACAGCATTGCACCCATCAAAGATGACAATGGAAACATCACCGGCGTCGTCCTCGTATTCCGAGACGCCACCGATCGCAAGAAAGCCGAGAACAATCTTCTTGAGTATCAGGCAAAGCTTAAGTCTCTGGCTTCGGTTTTGACCATCATCGAGGAGCGTGAAAGGCGATACATCGCTGCTGAGCTGCACGACCAAATAGCTCAGTCCCTCGTCGTTTCCAAGATGGAGTTGGAAATGCTGCGGGAGTCTGCGTCGTCCGGAGAGCTCCGGAGGACATTGGGCAAAATCTGCAACACGCTTGGACAGGCCATTCAAGACACAAGGTCCTTGATGTTTGAACTGAGCTCTCCTGTACTGAATGAGTTAGGTCTTGAGACGGCAGTGGCCGAATGGCTCGACGAAGAAATCCAGGAAAAGCACGGTATCAAATCTCAGTTCGAGGACGATGGACAACCAAAGCCACTCGATGACGACCTTCGTGCTCTTATGTTCCGCAATGTGAGAGAGCTGCTGCTCAATGTTGTTAAGCATGCACACGCTCATAAAGTAAAAGTGTCTATCCGTAGAGTCGGTAACCAGATATGCGTCAGTGTCGAAGATGACGGAATCGGATTCGACCCCGGAAAAGTCGTCGCGACCGAAGCGAGAGCAGGGGGAGGTTTTGGGCTGTTCGGTATCCAGGAGCGATTGGAAATCCTGGGCGGGCATATCGAGATTGACTCTGTACCAGGCCACGGAGCCAACATTACCCTCATGGCACCGCTAAAACAAGAAAATGAGAAGGACCGGGGACAAGAATGAACGTAAGAGTTTTATTGGTCGATGACCATAAAATTATACAACCGTTCACGGCTTAATATGAGCAATTTCGACCATTTTATGTCATTGCGAGTTATGACCCTTAGGGAGCGAGGCAGAGCCGAGCGCGGCAATCTCGGCAATTTTTAACTGTGATTGGTATTAGCTGCCCCTTAGAAGATATAAAGCTTCTTTGGGTGTGATGTTTGATTGGATTTGAGAAGATATATAGGGGGCATTCTGAATCGCGGACGTTAGATAGCTCATCATTTTCTTTGTGATTTTATATCCAAAGGCGCCCGTGTTGACACCTGCCGCGCTCGCCACCGTATCCTCGATAACCGCCATGGCATCATGCAAAAGTTGGTTCTGACTTTTCAGATAAGTCGTAACTTCGCTGGCCTGCTCTATTGCGTTCCGGACAGCGGCCAGTCCTCCTTTAGCGTCCTTGGTTAAATCCAAATTTGTGACATCAAGACTAAGGTCCTTCGCAAAAAGACTAATAGTGCTAACACTGCCGACCGACCTCATTATGACCTTCGTTATCGTCTCGCCCTCACTCGTAAACAGCTTGTTACCCTCGTATTCGGTACTGTCAACTATAGTATTGATGTCCTGAGCTAATACTTCAAACAGCTCCTGCATAGAGGCTTTATTGGTGTCTGTGTAGTAGCCGTATGCGGCTTTTTCTCCTAATTGCCCCATTAGCGTCAGTTCATTATGGATGGTTTCAGCGGCATCGACAAACATCTGCACCATTGAAGTGTCGGAGTTGGCTTCCTGGGCGCTGAGTCGAACATCGGAAACATTGCCCTGGATAAAATTCCTGATTATCGCAACCTCACGGTCATCATCCTGCACTTCATAGTTGCCGTAAGATAACGTGTAATTCTCGCTCAATGACCAGTGTTCAAAATAGGACTTGAATAAAGTTTCTATCTCGAGCATTCCCACCCTCATCCTGATGAAGATTCCTGCCAACACTGTTCATCTATAATATAAAAAACGTTTCCTATAAAAGCAAACCTGGCGCCCCCGAAAACGCCGCAAACTAAAACACCGTATTTTTACAGCCTGCCCGCCGTTATTTCCAGACGGCTTTTCACCTCAACCAGGAACGATATCTTTTGGAATTGACTATAATAGCCGGCGCAAAGAAAAAGACCGGGTGCAATTAACACTCGGCCTTGATAAATCCTGCCTGTCCCGCCCCAAATTGTCTTTATTTGGTGCGGGGCCGATACCTACTTTGAAAGCAACGCTAACCAGGAATATCAGCAACATTTCTTTTCAGCTCTGGCAGATTTTTCTTACAGGTCTCCCAGACTACTTTAATATCCACATCGGTATAATTATGAATAAGTATATTTCGCATATCGATTATGTCCCTGAAAGGTATTTCTGGATGGTTTCTACGAAAATCCCTGCTTAGACTATTTGTAGCTTCACCGATTACCGCCAGCTACCTTAGAACTGCATCAACCATCATATCGTTCAACACAAACTGCTCATAGTCTACATCAGAGATATAATTCTCGATTTTCTCGATAGCGTCTCGAATATGGCCGAGGTAAAGTTTATTATCTTTCATAAACAACTTCCGTTTCTTGAAGCACTTGATCTTTAATATATTTACTGAGGGCCTCCAGAGTAACAAGGTCGACTTTGAGACCTAATGCCTCGGACAGATTTCTTTGGATCTGGACGTATTCAAAAAAACCAATATGAGCGTCATCAGAAAACCGGACCAAAACATCAACATCGCTGCCTTCTGAAGGTTCGTCGTTTACATAAGAGCCAAAAATAGCGACGAATTTGATATCATCAACATGCTCGTCGCTGTTAATTGCCTTCAAGAGCTTCTCTTTTATTTCCTGCTTGTCCATAAAAGCAGTATAAATCGTGCCCCTTTTCGCGTCAAATCAAAAATTTTATTACAGATGCGATGTTGACAATGCAGGCGTTGGCTTTACAATTATTAGTATGCAGGCGCAATCGTTTGCCCTGCGGGATTGATGTATTTGTTTATTTTTAGGAGGCCGTAAAATGAATAATGTCAAATCAGAAGCTGTTCCGCTAACAACCGTTAAAACGTCCGGCCTCGCAATAGCCAGCCTCATCCTGGCCGTATGCGGCTTCTTAACTTGCGGATTGACTTCCATCCCCGCCCTGATTCTCGGCATCGTTGCCCTCTGCATCATCAGGAAAAACGCCCAACAGCTAAAAGGCCAGGGCCTCGCCATCGCCGGCATCGTCGTTTCCGCCATTAGCATTGTCGTATTACCGTTTATTGCTATCATGATGGCCATCCTCATGCCGGCAATTACCCGCGCAAGAACTCTTGCCATGACAACGGTATCACAAACTTACGTAAGGCAGATATGTCTGGCAATGCATCTGTACTCCGATGAAAACGATGGACGTTTACCACCTGTTGACAATTGGCCGGCCGCCCTCAACGAATATATTGGCAACGAGAAAATCCTAAAATCGCCTTTTGCCCCGCACACCGGCCGCGCCTACGCAATGAACGCAAACTTAAATGGCCGGAAAATAAAAGATATTAAGCAGCCGCAGCGAACCGTCCTGATTTTTGAAGTCGAGCCAGGCAGTCCACCCGCCGCCGGCCGAGAGCTCCTGCCCGAAGAACCACGAGGACCCAGAGGTTATGTCATCGGCTTTGTGGATGGCCACACCGAAGCCGTCCCACCCGAAAGATTGGACGAGCTGATTTGGACACCAGCAACATCGAGCCCTCAAATTATCAGATAAACACAAACAACAGACCCTGCGCAAAAATAAAAAACAAAGGGCTGTAAGTCTAACGCCCACAGCCCTTTGTATAAAGACTTCACCGATATCCACAGCTAACGCTGGTCGTGTGGGACCGTAACGGTTGCGCTGCGAACAGCACCATTGCCGCAATCATCAACTGCCCTGTATGTTATAGTGTAAACCCTGTTATCGCCGCCTCCGCTGCGTTCAGCCCTTAGATAGATAGAGCCGTCATCGCCTATTTGAATATCATCTTCAGTATGTCCATCGCCTTTGGTGTTAATTTCGTTTATTGAGATACTAACAAGTGACACCCCCGGCATCGCATCGCACATATCGCTTACCGTCCAGGTGGGAGTAATCTTAACCATCTTATGGGTTGGAGGCCACAGAACGGTGGGTGTAACGGAGAACTCGAATTCAGGCGGTGTTGTGTCTACGACCGTTATCGTTTGCGCACAGGTTGAACTGTTGCCGCATTCGTCAGTGGCCGTCCATGTACGCGCCAGTGTCCCTGTATTGCCGCAACCCGGCTGCCACGCATCACTATGCGTAATTGTCGCACTGCTGCATGTATCGCCTGCTGTCGCCGAGCCGTTTGCCTCAACACTCGTATCTGCCGGACATTCGAGTGTCACATCCGGCGGACAAGTGATAACCGGCGGCGTTGTGTCCACTACCGTGATTGTCTGCACACAGGTTGAACTGTTACCGCAGTCATCGGTGGCCGTCCATGTACGCGTGAGCGTCCCCGTATTGCCGCAGCCCGACTGCCACACGTCACTATGCGTAATCGTGACAGATCCGCAGGTATCGCCGACTGCCGCCGAACCGTTTGCCTCAACACTGGTATCTGCCGGACATTCAAGCGTTACATCCGCAGGGCAAATGATAACCGGCGGCGTTGTGTCCGCAACCGTTATCATAACATCGTTAGGTTCGGAATCCTCTGTTCCATCGTTAACGACTAATGTAATTACATATCCGCCCGGACAGCCATCTTCTAATGTCACTGTCGGCGTAGCCCCTTGCGCAGGACTTTCGACGAAAGGCCCCGTCCAGGTATACGTTAGAGGATCACCATCAGTATCAAAAGAGCCGGTGCCGTCCAATGTGACTTTTGTTCCTTCTACTGTATTGCACGCGCATTCCACAACCTGGTCAGGCCCCGCATCGGCGACAGGAGGCATATTTTGGAATTCGTATGCCCCCATATCGATCCGCCCACCGATTATACGCGGATTGCCGTCTAAATCTTTTTCATTGGGCTCAGCTACATAACACGGGTCGCCTGCATCAATACACGGCGAGCCGAGACCCAGGTGCCAGTCT
>DATLBB010000165.1:0-4969 GCA_035527155.1 Sedimentisphaerales bacterium | reverse complement strand
GTTCCAGAGTTGAAATGCCTCGTCGTCGAACAAACGTACTTACAGGATCCTTCATGGCCCGACATCGACCCGGCGGTTGATATATGGTGTCCACTGTGGAGCTTTATCGATGAGAAAACAATTAACGAAAAAATCTCGCATGGGGACGAAGTCTGGTCTTATACAGCACTGGTTCAAAGATCGCCTCGATACCACCCCGAATACGAAAAAGTAAAAGGCCTTGACCCGCCGTACTGGCATCTCGACCGCCCGCTAATCGTTTACCGCGTTCCAACATGGATTAACCGGCGATATAATATTACAGGCCTGCTATACTGGACCACAATTACCACAGTCATAGAACCATGGTTGAACCCGGCATTTTCACATTATGGAATACACTTCAACGGTGGCGGCTTCTTATTTTATCCCGGACTGCCTTGCGGCATTGACGGACCTGTCTGTAGTATGCGTATAAAAAATCTCCGGGACGGCATGGAAGACTATGAATATTTTACAATCCTTGAAAAGCTGAAAGGTAAAGAAATCGTAGAAAAGATTGTAAATACCGTCGCGCCGAGCTGGTGGAATTTCTCAAAAGACCCCGGCAAATTTCTCGCAGCTCGTGAAAAACTCGCAGAGGAAATCGTGAAGAGAAAATAAGAAGACAAAAATTAATCTATACGAACTTTCCCAATATATTTAGTAGGTAGGATTACTATGTATAAAAACATACTTTACAGAAAGACGCTGATGCTAAGCTGGATACTGCTCTTATGTTTAATCGCAAACGTTTATTCAAGTGCCGCCGACGTCAGCTTCAAAGGCCCTTTGCGCATCCACCCCGACAATCCTCGCTACTTTACCGATGAAGGCGGTCGTGCCATTTATCTGACCGGCTCACACACATGGTCAAACCTGGTTGACATCGGCCCCAAAGACCCACCGCCGCCATTCGACTTTACCGCCTGCCTGAATTGGAAGCAGAAACTGAACCACAACTTCATACGAATGTGGACATGGGAGCCGGTCACATGGAACACTAAAGCCAATAGTGAAAACAAGCTTCACACAGCCGCTCCCCAGCCCTGGGCCCGGACAGGCCCCGGCAAGGCCCTCGATGGCAAACCAAAGTTCGACCTCAAAAAGTTCAATCCAGCCTACTTCAACCGACTGCGCCGCCGTGTGTCGGCCGCCCGCGACCGCGGGATTTACGTCTCGGTAATGCTTTTCGAAGGATGGGCGATGCAGTTCTCAGCCGGAGCGTGGGAAGGGCACCCCTTCAATCCAAAGAACAACATAAACGGTATTAACGGCGACCAAAATAAAGACGGTAAGGGACTTGAAATCCACACTCTGAGCAACCCGGCCGTAACCGCTCTGCAGGAAGCATACGTCCGGAAAGTAATCGACACGGTCAACGACTTCGACAACGTGCTGTACGAGATATCCAACGAGAACCACCCGCCGTCGACAAAATGGCAGTATCACATGATTCGCTATATAAAAACCTACGAGAAGAAAAAACCAAAACAGCATCCGGTCGGCATGACCTTCCAGTACCGCGCTGGTAAGAACGAGACCTTGTTCAAAAGTCCCGCCGATTGGATTTCACCAAACAACGAGGGTGGCTACCGGGATAATCCACCAGCCGCTGATGGTCGAAAGATAATTCTAAACGACACCGATCACCTCTGGGGAATCGGAGGAAACCAGGCCTGGGTATGGAAAAGTTTTCTACGGGGACACAACCCAATCTTCATGGATCCTTATGATGGCGTAGTCCTCGGAAATCACTTCGACTCCAAGTGGGACCCCATTCGCCGCAGCATGGGCTACACACGCCGCTACGCCGAGAAAATGAACCTAATTGCTATGCAGCCGCGCAATAATCTGGCATCGACTAAATATTGCCTCGCGAATCCCGGCACCGAATATCTGGTCTATAATCCTGAAACGGACAAACCTTCTGTCACGGTAAATCTCAAAGCCGGCACATACAAATACGAATGGCTCAATCCTGATAATGGCAAGGTTGTATCCGAAGGCACAATAAAGGCAGGTGGCGGAGATAAGAAATTCGAGGCCCCTTTCAAGGGCGATGCAGTTTTTTACCTTAAAGCGAAATAAATAGTAAGCCAAACAGAAAAAGGAGGACACAGTATGACTATTCAAAAAACAATAACTCGACGCAGTTTTTTAAAAATGGCAGCGATAGCTACTGCGGCTGCTAAGGTCTCTTTGCACAGCGTACCTGCCATAAGTCAGGACAAGGGCGAGTGGCCAAAGCAGGCCGGCGACGTCACGGTGCTCAATCCGCAGAATCGTGTGCCGATGAGCTTCATCATCGATGATTCGACCTGCCTGGTGAATATGGCACACTTCGGCATCCCGCAATTTGCCGAAGCTTTTCCCGACAGTTACAAACAGGACTGGAAAAAGCTGCCCCGTGAAATACCCGACTCCTTCGTCCGCAAGTTCGGCCAGTGGTGCCGCGAGCACAAAGTAAAGGGCAAATACACCATTGTACCTTACCCGGCATTAGTAGGCTGGCTCGACCGCGGTCTGCCGGGATGGTCAAAAAATGAGCTCCAGGAAAGCATCAAACTCGTCCGCGAATTCATGATGCCGGATTGGGACATCCACCCCGAAATGCTCTCTCACACACGGGTCATCGACACAAAGACAGGCCGCCCTTATCCCGAAAGAAGCGAGCGATTCATGGAAAACTGGGGATGGAGCCAGGACAAGTCCACCGACGAGCTGGCGGACTATATGGCCTACGCCCTGCGAATCCTCAAGAACGTCGGCCTCGACTGCGAGGGCATCACCACCCCCGGCGGCTTTGGAAACCAGAACCGTGACAACCTTGCCAAAGCCACCCTCGAATCCTGCCGCGACGTATTCAAAGCCGAGATTCCCCATTATTTCCGCCATCTGTTTACAGACGAACGCAGTGTCGCTCCCCGCGTCGAATATGCCTCCGGCCTGACAGGCTCCAACCCGAAGTGTGTCGTCTCCATCATCGGCTGCACCGGAGACTGGTTCGGCGGCTGGGACGGCTTGAATCCTGGCTCGGTCGACAAATTCATTACCAAAGACCTCAAAGGCGGCCGCCTGCCGCAGGTCATCGACAAGGGCGAACCGGCCATACTCGTCTGCCATTGGCCCGGCATCTATTTTAATGGCGAAGAAATAGGATTTAACATCTTCAAAGAAGTGGTCCGCAGAATTCACAGCAGGTACGACAATTTGCTCTGGATGAAACTTAGCGAGATTTCCCGCTATTGGACCGCAAAGGAGCTGACACAAATCGACAAGCAGGACTTCGGTGAGCTCAGTCGAACCGGTACACGTGTAACATTTAATGCTCCATTTGCCACTCCGCGATTTACCGTGCGAATTAAGACCAACTCCTCAAACGCGCCGAAACTGATTGTCGCTGGCCGTCCTGTTCAATTACGGCCAGTTAATCAACTGCTGCAACTGGAAACCGGATCGTGGTACGCAGATGGCCGGAATGTAACAGTTTGCTTCGACCTGCACAAAGGCAAATCTACTTTGCAGGTATGACCGGCTAATAGCAGAGCACTGTAAAAACGACAATTTACAAAGAAAAGTTGTTTACAGCCCCGGTATCGATGAGCCGATATGTATGATAGATATAGCGGACGGTAATTCTTTCTATTATTAAAACTTTGATGAGCTTGGCTCTTTATCTAATGAAAAAACTTGGAATTATTTAGAAAGGAGGTTAGGAACCTATGCGTCTAAGGAAATATGTTTCAGTGGTAGTCGCCTTCTTGTTCGTTGTATGCCTCGCTGCGCTGTTTGTTTTTCATGCCAGAGCACGAACAAGACCCATAACAATGACTATTGAATCTTTTCTGGAAAAATATGCTAAAGCTACAGTGACACGCGTCGAAGTCTTTTATGAGCCTTGGACAATGCACTCCCCGGTTATTCTCACAGAGGAACATCTGTTTGGTGGTTATAGTCAACCAATGGTAAGAATTGTTGGCAGGGTGCCATATCCGCACTTCACAGACATGAAAGAACCGTTAGAAAAGTGCTCATACAGGAGGATTGAGAACGGCCCTGTTGATCTTCGCTTAGGATTCATTTTTCGTTCAGTGGAAGACGAGGTTTTTAGACTTTCTTTGGGTAAGATAGACGCGACTCCAATTCTTGTCGTTAACGATGAACTTTTTGAAGCAACGCCGGAGGTTGTTCGGGCAATGATGCGTTTTCTTCCGGTGAATGCCTATGAAAAAATGGAGAAAGCGTTGATAGACTCAGGCTTTTTGCAAAACCAACTTGATGAACTCGCCGGAAAGGCTACACAAAGCAAGGACATCTAAACGTTCAATATCCATTCTCGCAGAATTTGCGTAAACAAAACGCCACGACGCTCGGCCAAGAAGCTCAAACTTGACCTATGCTTGCTAATGAGCCGATAGCCTGGGTAATTCATACCTGTTCACGTGCAGGCGCTATGACATTGAAATCGGTTTTCAGGGGTAAATGACACCATTATTATGCGCCGTCGTAGGCCCGTTTAACTTCATCAGCTATAATCTTCAGCCCCGCGGTAACTATGTCTTTATCTTGTGAGTAATTCACACGGATACATTCGTGCTTATGCTCCCACTCGGCCTTAAGGCCCGGGAAAAAATAATGGCCGGGGACAACTAAAACTCCTCGTTTTTTAAGCCTTTGATAAAGCTCCTCGTCCGTAATAGGTAGTCCTCGCAGCCACAGCCACAAAAAGAACATGCCTTCCGGCTTGTGTATGTGAAAATCAATCCCGTCCAGTTCCTTCAAGAAGGGGTGCTTCTTTCTAACATTACAACTGCGGGAAGCGGCTTGATAAACTCCTGACGAAGGCTGTATGTATAAGCGCCTTGCATCGGTATTAGCAGAACGTCACCCGACTGGATGTCCTTTCCCCAATAGGCGTAGCCCCACACGTCGTGCGGGGTACAGAGCG
>DATLBB010000164.1:0-21847 GCA_035527155.1 Sedimentisphaerales bacterium | reverse complement strand
GAACTTCTGAAAGAGGCGACAACACACAGAGCCACTAACAGTATCAAGATGGACGCCTGTTGGAGCTTCTGAAAAGAAAGTCCTTGGGACTCCGCCGTAAGGCGTCCCCGAGTGGACTTACGGAGAGCGCCTTTGGTCCTTTTGTCACCGGGTTTCTTTGCATCAGTTGTCATTCGGGATTATCCTTTCTCACACATTCAGCGAAAAGGCTGTCCTCGTCGGCCTCTGCTCCCTGCATTTCCCGCACTAATCGACCGTCCCGGATGACCAGGATTCGGTCGGCCAGTTTGGTAATCTCGATTAACTCGGATGAGAGCAAGATTATCGCCCGACCCTGGCAGGCCAGGGCCATAATCAGTCTGTACATCTGCGACTTGGTGCCCACGTCGATGCCCTGGGTGGGCTCGTCGAAGATAATCACCTTTGATTCCGCTGCCAGCCAGCGTCCAACAATCACTTTCTGTTGATTACCTCCGCTGAGGTTCTCAATGCCGGCGTGCGGAAGAGGCGGGTCAATTTTCATCTGTTGAATCATTAGTCTGGCCTGGTTAGTAAGGCGCCGGGATGATTGAAATCCGAGCACACCGGAGAGCCGACCAAGAATACTGATGTTGAGGTTCTCGGAGACCGGCCTGCCCGTGATGCTGCCCTGCTGTTTGCGGTTCTCCGGAACCATTCCGATGCCCAGGGCGCAGCATAGATATGGAGACCGGCCAACGATGGGTTTGCCGTGGAACTGCACTGTTCCGCGAGCTTTGTCGGCTCCGAAGATGGCGCGGACGATTTCAGTGCGTCCTGAGCCTACCAGACCGGCGATGCCCAGAATCTCGCCCTCGCGCAGCTCGAAGGAGATGTTTTCAAACGCCCCCGGCCGGTTCAATCCATCCACTTTTAGGATGACATTGCCCGGCTGGTTCGTTTTTTCAGGAAAGACCTCAGCCAGGTTGTGTCCAAGCATCATGCGGGTCAGAGCCGATATCTGACACTCATGTATCTGCCTGGCGCCTATCTTTCTGCCGTCGCGCAGCACAGTAACGCGATCGGCAATTAGGGGCAGTTCTGCCAGGCGGTGTGAGATGTACACTATCGCCAATCCCCTGCTCCTGAGGTCCTTGATTACTTCGAACAGCTTGTCGACGTCTTCACTGCCCAGGGCGGCGGTGGGTTCGTCAAATACGAGCAATTTGACCTTGCGGCGCACTGCACCGGCTATCTCAACGAGGCACTGCCGGGCTTTGCTAAGCCGACCGACTTTTCTCTCGGGGTCCAGGTCGAAACGCAGGTAGTCAATGATATCACATGCCCCGGCGTTGATGAACGTGCGGTCCAGTTTCCGCGTCCAGCGTCCCGCCTTCTCATCACCAAACATGATGTTCTCGGCCACCGTAAAATTGGGCAGCACACTCAGTTCCTGATATATTATGGCGATGCCCATGTCACGGGCCTGGCGAGGATTTGTGATTCTGACCTGACGCCCGTCGAAGGTAATCCGGCCCTGATAGTCGCTAAACCGGCCGGCCAGCACGTTCATCAGTGTCGATTTTCCCGCGCCGTTTTCTCCGATCAATGCATGGACCTCGCCCCCGCGGACATCGAAATCTACTTTATCGAGCGCCCGTGTTCCGGAAAACTCCTTCACGATACCCTGCATCCGTAATATGACATTATCATTTGCAAACACGGAATACTCTATCCTTTAACTTTAGTTATAATTGCCAAATTCGTGGATGGCATCGAACATAGCGATAACATTCTCAAGGGGTGTTTCTTCGAGAATAGTATCATGACTTGCACCGGCGACATAACCACCGCCCGGCATCATAATCTGAAGAACCTCCCGGGTCTTCTGACGAACGGTCTCCGGCGTTCCGTCAATTAGTACATTATGTGAGTCGATAGCGCCGTTGAAAAGGATTTTGTCGCCGAACTCAGCTTTAAGCATTCGCAGGTCCATACCGCGACAGTTTGGCTGGACCGCGTGCAGACCGTCGAGGCCGGCTTTTATCATCATCGGTATCAGCGGGGCAAAGCCGCCACAACAATGCAGTTGAACTTTGAGGCGATAAGCATGACCAAGGTCAATCAGCCGCTTCAAATGAGGCCGCATGAAGCGAGCAAAGAGGTCAGGCCCCAACAACGGTCCGGCCTGGCTGCCAAAATCATTGCCGATGAAAAATATATCTATGGCCTCAGCGGCAGCATCGAAAATACGCCGGCTGACAGTTGCATAATAGTCGACCAGGTGCTGCAAAACCGCATCAACAAGTTCGGGCTGAGAATACATTTTTATATATAGATTTTCCATACCCAGCAGGTCTATCGCATCGTGCCAGAATGGTGACCAATCACCGCCGAGGATAGCATATTCTCCATTGTAGAAATTTGCCTCGGCTTTGATATTTGAGACGTCCATCCACGTCGGGTCAGGCCACGGATAATCGTGAATGTCTTTGAGTGAGGCGTCGGCCAGAGGATGATTTATCGGCTGACCATATCCCAGGCCGCGACGCTCTACTCCGAATACCGTTCGGGATGCAGCAGCTTCGGATAATACAAAGTCAGGCCCGTTATACTCAGCGTAAACCCGTCTGAAATCATCTCCGAATCTTTTCCGCAGGCCTTCATCATCAAGGCTCAATTCCCGCTTTGCCTTGGCCCAGAATTCTTCCGATGCCCCGCACCAGCACGGCACGCGGTCGGGCTGCTCGTGCGCGAAAGCCGTAAGCACACGTTCTCTCGAAGTCAATCGCAATGGAATACCTCCTCCATACTCGCCCACCACTGGCCTTCGGCACGCGTCTTGAGCGGCTCCTGACACGGCTTGCACACATCCCACCACTTCTGAGTTGTCGGGTCCGCGGCAATTTTGGCCATATCGGATTCGAAATCGTCACCGACGTATTCGAAATAGCTGAAGAGGTAGCCGTCCTTATGGTAAATCGAATAGTTACGAATATTGCATTCTGTAATCATCTTCAGCACGTCCGGCCAAACGCGTGCATGCAGTTGCTTGTATTCTTGAAACTTGTCAGGTTTGACCTTTATGACCATTCCATACCGTTGCATGACTTACCTACGTATCATTGATTTCAGATATCCTGGTCAAACTCACCCAAGTTTAACGGATAGTTTCCATACTCGCGGACCAGCTCAATTACATAGTCGTAAGTCTTCGGATCGACACTGTCCGGTACTGAGTGGTCAGACTGTAGTATAAATCCACCACCTTTGGCGGCATTGAGCTTGGTCAAAACTTCGCGTCTGACCATTTCGCGATCATTTGTAGCAAGCACGCTTACGTCAATATTGCCGTTAAATGCCCAGCGCTTGCCGAATCGACGCTTCAAATCAACTACGTCAAGGCCGGCTTTTGCTTCCAGCGGATTATATGCATCGACACCGGCTTCAATCATATCCTCAAAAAGCACGGAAGCATTACCGCAGCCGTGATAAATGGTTTTCAATCCGGCCGCATGGACGGCTTCACAAATGCGTTTCAGTTGTGGCTTATAAACCTTCCGCCAGTAATCCGGCTGAAAGAACATTCCCTTGTCATAAGCGATGTCGCCCCAGATATACATTCCCGAAAGTTTGTTCCCAACCGCTGCGACCTGACCTTCGACGATTCCGACCAAAAAGTCACCGAGCCTCTCGATAAACTTAGCCATTCGGTCAGGCGCTTCGGCAAGCTTTATCATGACGTTTTCGGTGCCCATGATGCGCCATATCATCTCATGCGGTTCACAAACGCTCCCGAAGACACAGAAATCATCTGAGTAGGCGTTCACTCGATCAACGTAAGATGGTAAAGCGAGGTTAAACTCGTCTGCGACTGAGTTGATCTGGTCGTCAATTGCCTCAAAATAGCGTCTCTTGTCCTTCGGATCGTCGAATTCAAAGGCCCCCATTTGGTTATAGGTTTTCGTTTCAAAGTCTATAAAACGCGGCATTGGGTATGTGCTGCGCCGCTCGACGGTTGCTCCAAAACCGGTCTTGACAACCGTGTACTCTTCCGCCTGTTCCAGAACCAGAATACCGCTGATATGTGGATCCATATTCGGAGTGATAACTATCATGTCGAGGTCCCAGTAACGATACGGGTCGAAATCGTCACCGACGTCCAGCTCCGCCCTGGCTCTGCGAAGAAAGTTTGTCCAGAAAAACTCACCAACCGGAACACGGTCTGTCTCGCGATGCTCAATCGCTGCAACCACCCGTTTAGTTTTTAACCGCCCGTCGTTCATATGAGCACCTAATCAAGGTGAAATACTTCTTCCATGGTTGCCCACCATTGGCCTTCTTCGCGGTTTGATAGTGGTATTTGACACGGCTCACATAACTGCCACCATTTTTGCGTGACAGGGTCGGCGGCCATTTTGTCCATATCGGCTTTGAAGTCGCCGCCGAGGTACTCAAAGTAACCGAACAAATAGTATTTGCCGTCGTCGAGTTGATGAAGGTAAATCGAATAGTTGCGTATGTTGCACTCTTTGATCGTCTTGAGGACACCCGGCCAAACGGCTGCATGTAGTTTCTTGTACTCATCCAGCTTCTCTTCTCTGACACCGATTACCATTCCATACCGCTGAACCTTTTGTTGCGCACAACCGGCGATGGTCGACACAATCACAGCCAATGTGATTATCAATACAAGCTTCTTCATATTACATATCTCCTTCTAAAATATATAATGCCTTCTTAACTAATATATACATTCATGTGCCGCATCGGCAAAAATCTTTATTTTCTCCGGCGGCGTTTCAAAAAAGTGGTCGGCCATCGAGCAGATGTATCCACCTTCATATCCCACCTTTTCAAATAACTCAAATACCTTATCGCGTATCTGCTGTTCCGTACCTTCTGTTACTACGTTGTATTGGTCTATGCCGCCGATTAGAGCCAGTCGATTCCCGACTTTTTCTTTAAATTCCCACGGCTCCTGGTTGCCTCCGATACTTGGGGCGGCTAATGTTTCCGAGGTATCACAGCCATTGGCGACTATCATCTCTTCAATTCCCAGTGTACCGCCACAGGTGTGGTAGGTAATCTTGAAACCTAATTCGCCAAGTGCATCATGCAGTTTCCGGTCGTAAGGCAGACAGAACTCCTCGTGGATTTTCGGCGAAATAAGAGTTGAAGATGCTGCACCACCACCGGTTTCGATTAGGTCAAACTTTGCCCCCTTCATCCCTTCGATAAACTGCAGCTTCTTATCTAACAGAATCTGCAAAAGCGTATGTACCCAGTCCGGCTTGTCAAAACAGGCCATTATCAATTCACTCACGTCCTTTAGACAGCACGCATGCTGCCAGCAGCCGGCCTGATCACCCCATACAAATCCGCGTAGAATACCTCGGTCCCCAATTTCATCATACAGTTCACTGACCGGCTTCGGGTCAAGCCTGGGTACAGGCATATATTTTCGAATCAGTTCGATATCATCGTCATGTTTTATCATATACTCAGTGATCCATGTGGTTTTGCGGTTGCCGCCAGTCTTATATGTCAGTGTTCCCTCTGGTGTAACAATTGTGTGATGTACAATCCGGTCGTCCGGATCGTCGTTAATTATCTTCGCCTCGTCCTTCCATTCGCTGGTGGAGACCTTGGAGAAGTCTGCTTTTGTTACCCAGAACTGTCCCATATCCGCAAAATACTGGATCTGTGCATCCATATCAAATTTTTCGAACGCCTCAATATCGCTTATCCCACACAGGTATTTGTCAAGGTGGTACGGCTGCCATTGATGAACTGAAACGGGCAGGCGATCAGGCTTGCCACGCTCCAGGGCACACATCATTCGCTCTTTACTTGTCATGGTCCGACTCGCAATACGATTCCTTTCTTAAGATTCACAATCCGCGGCAGCGTTTTAGCCTTTTTCGAGTGAACCGGCAACAGGGCCACCTGGGACGCAGAAGTGAGCAGGCCCAAAGTAGGAAAAGGCCAGACTCACGAAGATCCGCTCTTAAAGGACATTTATTTCTTCTCTTTCAAGCGAATATACCGAAAGTCAAAATCGCCGAGCTCTTTTTGAAGGCCCAGTCCCCTGTCGGCGGCGGTGCCGGTCTTCCAGGCCTTCTCGATGACCTCACCGTTCAGCTTGATGACAGCGGCACCATCGGTGATGTCCAGTTCCATGTCGTTCCATTGGCCCGGCGGGTTGCAAAAAGGCGCATACTTTTCGGTGTCGGGCAGGCAATTCGGATAGTCACGGACCTGGAACTGCCTGCCGTGAATGCACAGGCCGGAGTCAGAGACACGATCGGCACGAAACTGCAGACGGATAATCGCATTTTTACCGTACTTCTTCTCATGAAACAGGTGGCTCTTTGCAGTTTGGCAATCCAGATGGATGGCGCCATCGACGACGCTCCATCCGCTCAAGTCGCCGGTCTTCTGACCGGACCACCTGGCGGCAAACCAGCCGGTCAGGTCCTTACCGTTGTCCAGCCGGGTAAAGCCCGGCTCGAGTTTGAAGGGATTGTGGCTCGTTTTCCGCCGCCACTCACTGGTCAGCCTCTTGAGCAGGTCCACGGGCGTCGCCCCATCGTGCGCAACGATACGGTAGCGTAGATTGAGAGTCTGGCCCTTCTTAATCGATACTGGTCCGGGAGCGACGATGCACGGATTGACCATGGAAATGGGGGCAAGGTTGTGCCAGGTTGTCGGTGGATTGGCCGGGTGGTCGAGCACAGCCACGCCGACGGTCTTGCCGCTGTCGAGCTTTATCGTATAGTCGTACCAATCCGCGGCAGGCCAGTCGGTTTCGGGCTTTAAGTGATGGGGATTGGGCAGCTTTACCAATCCTGTTGGGCTGTAATAAGAGCCTTTACCGTCCTTTCGTCCTTTGGCACATAATCCGCCGAATGCCGTTTTGTCTAAGGTAACATCCATCGCCGGCGTTATATGAAAATTCAGGTCGATTATGTAGGCTGATTCCTTTTGCCGGGCGACAATGAACAATATTTCGTCAATCATTTTAACATTTCCGACAAGCCAGTCGTTGGCGACCTTCACCTTGGCGTGTTCCGTATCAGCTTGTAGAAGTCTGACGCTGCTGTTCTTGATGAGCCGTCCTTCGGTTGGCGCCCAAGCCCCCCAGCCCCAGAAATCCGCCTTCTTTCTGGCTTTTCTGGCACTTATGGAATGCCACGCTAAGAAAAGGCCCCGATGATGAGGATGGTCACTGGGGGCGAAATCGACGACCCTTTCTCCCGAGGGTGTGTTCAATGGATAGAGGCAGCAGACGCTGTTGGCGGCCAGCTTTGTCTCGGCGGGTTTTTTGGTCATGTATCGAAACATTGTTTTACCGTCCGGTGTTTTGAGGACCATTCCGTGTTCATCCGGGACAAGACTGTAGGCCTTTTTACCCTCATTCGCCGCCGGCGCCTCGCAGGAGATGCCTAATAAAATCAGCAGGAAAATAAATGGGCCCGCTATTGGTAATACAATTTTTGAATCTTGACTGTCGTCAGACAAGTATCGCATCTTGGTTGCTCCTTTCGTCAAGTTTCTGCTGTCACTCTTTCAGTTAAGAATATCTCTTCATTCTTACAATCGTTTGATTTTGATATTACGATACCAAACAGGCCTTCCGTGGTTTTGAAAACCGATATACCCTTTCCGGGCAAAGTCCGCAAGTGCCCGTGGGAATTTGTTCTCGGAGCCGTCCGGATTCTTTTTAGGTTCCGTCCACTTATTCAGGTCCATTTTGGTAATCTGCTCACCGTTGAGCACAACAGTGATTAAGTTGTCGTTACAGGTTATGATATAGTGGTTCCACTCGCCGGGCTCTTTAATTGTGTTCTTCGTCGGTGCCAGACAATCGTAAATAGCCCCGGCAGTACCTCCTCTGTTAAGTTTGTCACTTCCGAACGAGTTACTGACTTGCACTTCGATGCCGGTATAAACAGGGTTTCTCAAATCTGAAGTGCGGAGAAATATGCCACTGTTAGCTCGCTCCGGAATCTTAAACTCCAGATCAAGAACAAAGTTATCATAAATATCCTTCGCCCAGAGATAATCGTCGTTATGTTCCCTGCCGTCCATTTGACGGCGGAGAGTGACTACACCGTCTTCAACTATCCAGCTGTCGTCAGGCCCGTTAATCCAACCGGCCAAATCTTTGCCGTTGAACAAGGAAACAAAACCTTCTTTGCCGAGCTCCTTTCGGTTAAATCTGATACTCCCACAATTGGCCGCAGTAAGAAGAAAAACCGCAAGTATCATTACGAAAACCAAGTTCTTAATCTTCATCATTCGTTTCCCTCGTCTATCTTATGTAATCTTATTCAAAGCACTCCCAAACAACAAATTCTCAAACGTTTATGGGATTAATTATGCCACGGTATCCATGAAGGATACGTTTCTTCCGGCGACAGTCTAATCTTGACTCCCGGCGATGGTGTCTTTCCCCTGTAATAGAAAATATACAGACCGCCTTTGCCGGAGATTACAATATCGTTGTGACCGTCTTTGTCCATATCGGCAATATTGAGTTTCATACCGACGGCGATGGCATAATTGGATGCCGGATTGATATTCTCCTCACCCGAATACCACGGCAGGTGGTTATAAGACAGCACATGACGCTCGAACTTGCCGCCCTGAATGTCGTACCAAAAGGCAAACAGCGGGTCGTAACAACTAGTGTCACGGCCGTGATGGGCAAACAATCTCTTGCCGCTGACCAAATCCGGCTTGCCGTCACCATTGAGGTCATCCATGGCCATTGTATGAAACTGGCCAAAGTCCGTCTCAACCCAGATTTGCTTAAAGCTTCTCTTGCCGCCGTTGACCGATTGCTTCATCCAGACCAGACCATACGCATGTGAAGCGCCGATGATAATATCGTTCAGGCCGTCCTCATCAACATCATAAACAAGAATTGGATGGGAAGCCGCCCCGGAGCCTCTATCGACTTTGAACTTATAGTCTTCGTGAAAAGTCCACTTGTCCTTCGTGGGTCGGCGGGGCCCTTCGTACCAGCCCACCTGGGTAACGATGTCCATCCGCCCGTCCCCGTTGATGTCACCCAGTCCGTTTCCGTGCGTTTCGCCCTTTGTCCCGATTACATGTTCTACAAGCCATGGCTCCTTATCGATATGTTCGATCCACGTCATACCCTGGCCCGAAACCAGACTCCAGTGGTTGCAGAGAATATCATCGTCGCCGTCACCGTCTATATCACCATGGATGACTCCCTCCATCGATCTGGCCGAATGAATCCTTCGCCCTTTCCACTTTACTCCTTTTCTGCCCGGGTTCTCATACCAGAAGGCCCCCTTCATACGCATCCAGCCCGAGCTGACAATGTCCATCTTGCCGTCCCGGTTCACATCCATTGCGAACTCGCTGTTATCATCTGTTTCCGGCCCGTTCGTCTCGGCGCCGTCCCGGAAGTCCTTGTGCTTTTTCCAGTCCGGCGCTTCGTACCAGTTCCGCCCTGCCGCAATATCCAAATCGCCGTCACCGTCGGCATCCAGCACAGAGCAGCACTCACTGAACGGCCCAAACCAATAACTGTGGTTCGCCGGGTCATGCACCGGCCCGTCAATCTTGACGGGAATAAAAATCGGCTCCGCCGCGTATGAAACAACCGGAAGCACAATCAACAATACAATCTGAACACACATACAACTTTTCATGACAAGACCTCCTTAATAGTAAGCCAACATTCGGTATTCCCTGGAAAATCACAAAGTCCATCCCGCACGATACGGTTCTTTAACATATTTATTCGCCGCTTCACTGTTTCTAAATCTCATATTCTCTCCGTCCCAGTCCAGTTTCCCGCCGGTCCGAATAGCGATATTGCCCAACAGGACCGCCTCTGTTATGACCCCTGCCCACTCAAAGTGACATCCTGCCGATGGTCCACCCCTGATGGCCTCCACCCACTCTCCCCAGGTCCCCGACCCGCGTCGTAGACTCTTGCGTGGAAGCTTATAGGCCTTCATCTTCGACTCCGGGATGATTCTTGTCCCCAATATCGTGCCCTTGTCCCCTACATACATATTTCCTTCCGCCGGCAGGTTTCGACCGGCTTCCAATTCCGCTGGGCGCGGTGGCTTTATACCGCCGTCGTACCAGAACAGCCGCAAAGGCCCCATGCCCTCACGAGCCGGAAAATCAAAAGTGACAACCGATGCCAATGGAGCCGTCTCATCATAGACCTTTGTTGCGCTGGCGCTGATGCTCGTCGGATAGCGCAGCTTAAGGGCCTTGAACGGTGTATTGAAGTGATGACAGCCCATGTCACCGAGGGCCCCCGTGCCGAAGTCCCACCAGCCGCGGAAGTTCCATGGATGGTACACGGCCGGGCGCGGTCTTTTGCTCGCCTTCACCTGCTGCAGTGTTAAATCTCCCTCGCGCCACTCCGACACGAAAGGTCGCATCGGTGCCGGCCCTATCCACAGGTCCCAGTCGAAAGTCTTTGGGACATCCTCTTGACCGGGGGGTTGCAGCATACCCTGTGGCCATAAAGGACGGTTCGACCAGCAGTGTATCTCGCGTACATCCTCGATGGCGCCATCCCATATCATCTCGCACAGCCGGCAGGCTTTGTCCGATGTGTTTGCCGATGCCGTCACTTGTGTGGCTACTTTCGCTTTCTTAGCAGCCTCGACCAGAACTCGAGACTCATAAATCGTCCTTGTCAAAGGCTTGACGCAGCAGACGTGTTTACCTTTTTTTAACGCCGGCATAACGATGACCGCGTGCGTATGGTCAGGCGTTCCGCAGTATACCGCGTCAATCTTGTCAGCCTCAGCATCTAACATATCTCGAAAATTTCGATACTTCCGTGCTTTCGGGAAATAGTTGTACGTCCGCGCAGCATACACGTCATCCACATCGCACAGCGCAACAATCTTCGTATTGGCCTGCTGACTTATGCTCCGTATCTGGCCGTGCCCTACGCCGCCGACGCCTATTCCACCAACCTGTATTGTCTCACTCGGCGGGATACGACCTGCCCCTCCCAGAACGCGGCTGGGGACAATAGTAAAAGCCGCAAATGCGGCCCCCGCTCCATACATAAAATCACGACGTGATACTGCCCCCTTGTCGGCGTCTTTAGCAGGTTTCATAATGACTCTCCTCGTAAATAATATGTGATAGTTGGTTTTGCCGATATCAGTTTGCCGGAATCGCAATAGCGGCCCCGATTAATGTCCCATTGTCCAAACTCACTATCCAAAAGAAGCGATTGTTTTTATTTCTGTCATAGGCTAAGAATTCTACATAGGTAGGAATTGCTTAACATATTCCCGGCTTTGAATTAGTGACTTTTTTCGTATTTCGAGAGAGCCTTCATAAGCCCGGTCCTCAACCTCGACACAAGCACAGCCATCGTAACCGATATCAGTTAAAGCTGAAAAGAATTTACCCCAATCAACGTCTCCCAAACCCGGCAGCTTTGGACTGTGAAATGAAAGCGGAGTCGCGAGAATACCGACGTCATTAAGTTTATCACGCATCACCTTGGCATCTTTAATGTGCACGTGGAATATACGGTCCTTGAATTCGTAAATTGGCTTGACATAATCCATAAACTGCCAGACAAGATGGGAGGGATCGTAATTTAAACCGAAATTCGCTGATGGTATCTCTTCGAACATCCTTCGCCATATAACCGGCGACGATGCTAAGTTCTTGCCGCCGGGCCATTCGTCATTGCTGAAAAACATCGGACAGTTTTCAATACCGATTTTTACATTTTTTTCTTCGGCGTATCTCACAATCGGTGGCCAGACCTCCTTGAATTTTGCAAAATTGTCCTCCACACTCCTCTGGTGGTCCCTGCCGATAAATGTATTCATATTTTCAAGCCCTAATTTATTGGCGCCGTCAATTACCTTCTTGATATGTTCGATATAATAATCCGTTTTCTTTTTATCTGCTTCGAGAGGATTTGGATAATATCCGAGGCCGGAAATGCTGACACTCTTTTCTTTCAAAAAACTTTGAATACTTTTAATCTTCTCTTCGGACAGCTCTGTAACATCGATATGTGTTACACCGGCGTAACGCCTTTCTGCCTTGCCTACGGGCCAGCACATAATCTCAACACATGAATATCCCGTCTCTGCTGCAAAAGAAATGACCTCTTCGAACGTTTGATCTGCCAATATCGCACTTAAAAAACCAAGTTTAACCATCTTCCGGAACTCCTATTATGAAACTTCAATCCAAACTTTATTCTTATTACTCTCCATTATCTTCTCACACAGAATAAGCTCGCGCAATCCATCTTTGAATGTCGGATAAGAGGCAGTGCCCGACCTGTCACCGGATATGTGTGCATATACTTCCTTAAATAGCTGCTTGAAGGTATCAGGGAATCCTTCATTATGGCCGCCGGGATAGTCGATTAGTGTTCTTGTCTCCGGATAAACCAGCGATGGGTCTCTCATCATAACCTCATTATTGCCATCGCGCCTGCCTATCCATATCTGGTTCGGCTTCTCCGACTCCCACGCAATTGATTGCTTCGAACCGTCCATCTCAAAATAAAGCCTGTTCTTCCTCCCGGCCGCAACTTGATTGACCGTCATAACACCGCGGCCGTCATTTTCAAATCTAAAGAGAACCGTCGCATAGTCCTCGGTATTGATAGGCATGTCTTCATAGTCTTCCGGCTGCAGCACCTTTCCTGCATAGGTCTCGACGGGCTTTAACGGCTTCTTTCTTATCTTGTGAAATGTCGCAAAATCCGCACAGACCTCCTTAATTCTAAGGCCGGTGACATACTCGATAAGGTCCATCCAGTGAGAGCCGATGTCCGCAATGGCCCGCGACTCACCCGACTGCTCCGTCTCTAATCGCCAGTTATAATCGGTCTGGTAAAAAAGCCAGTCCTGTAGATACGACCCTTGCACGGCAAAGATGTCACCTACATCGCCCTTATCAACCATCGTCCGAACCTGCCTCATCAGAGGATAGTAGCGAATATTGAAGTTGACCGCGTTTACAAGACCTTTCTTGTCTGCCAGCTCGACAAGTTCCTCAGCCTCAGCCACACTAATCGCAAGAGGCTTTTCGCAGATAACGTGTTTCCCTGCCTCAAGCACCGCTTTTGCCATTTCGTAATGAAGGTAATTAGGCGAGCAGATATGAATACAGCCAATGTCATCGTCCTTTATAATCTGCTTATAATCACCGTAGTATTTCTCAATGTTCAGCATCTCAGCCTTGGCCTTGGCGACCTCATCAGAGCACTCAGCCAAAGCAGCAACCTCAACTCTTCCTAAACGCCGCAGCGCCTCAATATGAGCGGGTCCGATGAAACCCGTACCTATAACTCCGACCTTTATTTTTCCCATCTCAATGTCCCCTCGTTTCGAGAGTAATGCTTTCGATTATCCTTGGATTTTTTCACACTACATTTTATTTACCGGAATTGCCATTCTCTACAGTTCAACTCCTGTAGGCAAATTTGAAATCAATTCGTTATTGGCGTTTAGCATGACACCTTCTTCAATGACCAAAGCAGCATTTGCACCGTCTGTAACAGCACCTCTAACATTATGAACCTTCTTAACATCACCAATCTTAGCTACTGTTAAACCTGCCTCCAGAAGACTTTCATATAAATCATCATCAGGAACAACTTTGGCCAAAACAACCGTATCAACCTTTACCATTGACCTCACGAAGTCACTATTGACAATAACTACCGTTCCATCCTTCTTGATTTCCAGAACGGAAGCGTTCGCAATGACAGTGACCGGATGAACGTATGTTTTACTTTTCAGGCCTTCGCCATTGCCGCATGCAAACCGTTTCATCATCACGTCCCGATGACAAGGCTCCATCCATTCTGCAAAGTCCCGATTTTCGGCCACAATCGTTACTTTTTTCCCGGCGGTACCCAGTTTCTCGGCTGTGTCAGCGGCGCCGAAGTGATCGCCCCATATCAGCACGTTCTCCCCGCATTCAACGGGTTCCGCTTTGTCTTCCGGATAATATTCACACTTCGTATTCTTACAACGCAAAACATCCTCAAAGGTAACCACAAATGGCAGTTCGATTCCCGGAATTTCAGGTTTGGCAACCTTACCACCGCACGCACAAAGTACAACATCGAAATCTTTGAGGTCTTTGGCTGTCGGTTCCGTACGATATTTGATTTCGACACCCAGCTTTTTCATCCGGCATCTGAGCCAGTCGGCATGCCAGCGCATCTTGTTCTTACCGGACACGGTGCAGCAGTAAAGCATAGCCCCACCCAGCTCGCCTGTACTTTCAAATATCGTGGCTTTGTGACCGCGCAGCGCCGAGATACGAGCTGCCTCCATCCCCGCAGGACCACCTCCGATGATTGCCACTTTGCACGATTTTTTAGCAGGCTGTAAATGAATGAACCGCTCATCGCCAATCGCAGGGTTAATGGCGCATCGCATATCACGCTTTATCATCAGCGATTCCTGCCAGCAGCCGACAAGGCAGGAGATACACCTTCGTATATCTTCTTTCTTGCCTGCTTTTGCCTTGTTTGCCCAGTACGGATCGGCGATTAACTGCCGACTCATACCGACCATATCTGTCTTTCCCTCGGCTAATATCTTCTCACAGTAATCCGGATTTCGTAAGGAATGGCTGGTGATAACCGGGATTTTTACGTGTTTTTTGATTTCTTCTGCTGTATAGGTGTTCCATCCTTCGGGGTAATACATCGGGTCCATTACGGTTCCGGGTGATTCAAATATCCCCGCGCTGATGTCAACGTAGGCCAAACCCATTTCTTCCATAAGCTCAGCCACCTTAACGCTTTCATCAAGAGTTCGTCCTCCTTCAATCCATTCGTCTCCCGAATAGCGAATCCCTATTGGAAAGCTTTTTCCGCATTTCATTTGCATTCGATTAACGATCTCCATCGTGAAACGCATCCTGTTGATAAAGCTCCCCCCAAAGCGGTCATTTCGTTTGTTCACAAAAGGGCTCATAAATTGTGCAATTAAGTAACCGTGGGCTCCGTGAAGTTCCACCGCGTCAAAGCCCGCCTGCTGGACCCGCCAGGCAGCTTCTGCGAATTTCTCAATCAAATCATATATTTCCTCAACCGTCATTGCCCGAACCGACTTGCCTTGAACAATGCTCTCGGCATAAATCACTTCATGCCCGGCAGAGCCGGGGACATCTAATACATGGTCACTGGCGGACATCAAATTTTTGCGCGGCCAGGCAGCCTGTCGCCCCGGATGCTGTATCTGGACGGCACATTTCGCCCCGTGACGATGCATCGCCTCTGCAAGATGGGAAAGCCCCGGAATCAACGGGTCTTCATCAGCAGCCACACAGGTTACAGTAGGTCTTCCCGTTGCCTTATCAGGCGTTGTAGCGCCAACAATGATAAAGCCGCAACCACCTTTAGCAATTTGTTCATGATAGGTGATTACCCTCTGATTTACAGAGCCATCCGCGTTGGCAGAACTTATATCTGTCGGGACCATTGCTATCCTGTTGGAAATGACCATGTTGCCGATTTGGATTGGAGTGAACAGGTTTGGATAGTGTTTATTCTTCATGGCATATAACTCCTTGTTTCGTCAATTAGTTCGTTTTGCCTTCTCTTTTATAACATTCTTCCATAATGGTTTCCGTCCTTGTCGCGCCAAATCGTGTGCAGCCGGCTTCCCGGACCTTTTCAGCCATATCAAGGTCTCGTACTCCACCCGCTGCCTTGACCTGAACTTTTTCAGAAACTGTTTTCCGCATAAGCTGCAAATCCTCCAACGTCGCTCCGCCCGTGCCAAAACCGGTTGAGGTTTTCACAAAATCAGCCCCCGCTTCCTCGGCAAGCCTGCAGGCAATCTGTTTAAGTTCGTCCGTAAGATAGCAGTTTTCCAGAATGACCTTGACCAAAACATCCTGGCGATGGGCGGCATCTACCACGGCTTTGATGTCATTTTTCACGTAATCAAAGTCTCTGCCTAAGAGCTTGCCGATGTTGATAACCATATCCAGTTCGACCGCGCCGTCCTTTATGGCTTGTTCAGCCTCAAAGACTTTTGTTTCCGTCTTGTTATATCCGTGCGGAAAGCCCAGGACAGTGGTTGCCTTGACATCGTAACCTTCGAGTAGTTGTTTCACTAAAGCTAAAACAGAAGGGCTGCAGCATACGGTGGCTACTTTGTACTTCCTGGCAATTTCACAACCTTTGCGAATATCTTCTTCCGTCAACTCAGGACGTAATAAAGAATGGTCAATCATCTTCGCAATATCTTCACACTTGTAATTCATAGAGTTTCCTCCACAACTGAGATTGCCGTTATCGTTCTCAACATCAGCTATATCTTTCAAGCACCCCCGCTTGTTCGCTTTGCGAAGCACAGCAGCGGGGATTAACCTTTTTTGCGCGTCGACAATCATACACTTTTTGCTCCTGGAAGTCAAACGAAGTGTCTCCGGCCCTCTATTGTCAGGTCTGCCCCGGCTATTAAGGCCATCATCGCACCCTAAAGAGCGGAAATAGTCATAAAGAGGCCGTGGTTGGCCGCCATGGTTAATTGTAACTTAGTTTCGATTTATGGCTGGCTGCGCGGTTCTACACCAAGCAGGTGCCGCACGAAGAAATCCATGCGCCGCCTGCTGGCGTAGGGGGTCTCACCCACACCGTGACCACGCCCCGGTACTATCAGCAGTTCAAAATCTTTATCTGCTTTTATAAGCGCGTCGACGACCTGCATGGTTGAGGCGGGGTCCACGTTCTTATCGAGTTCCCCGACGGTGAGCAGCAGCTTACCCTGTAGTTTGTGAGCTTGTGTTACGTTAGATTGTTCTTCGTAATGCGGCCCAATAGGCCAGCCCATCCAGAGTTCATTCCACCAGATTTTGTCCATTCGGTTGTCGTGGCAGCCACAGTCGGTGACTGCAACCTTATAGAAATCACCATGAGCCAACAGGGCACGCAGCGCGCTTTGTCCACCCGCTGAACCGCCATAAATACCGACCCGCGCAAGGTCCATACAGGGATACTTCGCTGCAGCGGCCTTCATCCATAGAATACGGTCTGAGAAGCCGGAGTCGCCAAGGTTTTTCCAGCAAACATCATGAAATGTCTTTGAACGGTGCGACGTGCCCATGCCGTCAATCTGCACAACAACAAAGCCAAGTTCAGCAATGGCGTGCTGGCGAGTTTGCAGCCCAAAGGATTTCGGCACAAACGCACCTTGTGGACCGGCATAAATCTGCTCGATTACCGGGTATTGGCGATTCGGGTCGAAATTGCTCGGACGGATGATTATCCCGTAAATGTCCGTTTTATCGTCCCGGCCCTTTGCAACAAATCGTTCCGGTGGACGCCAGCTGGTTTTCAGCAATGCGGTCCAGTCGGCCCGTTCCAATTCACAAATGAGTCTGCCATCGTTGGCATCGCGTAACTCAGATATGGGCGGCTGATTGACTCGGGACCATTGGTCGAGGAAGAATCGGCGGTCCGGCGAAAACTCGATTCTATGTGTGCCGTTCCCTTCGGTCAGCACTACGAGACCTGAGCCATCCAGGTTCACGCGACAGAAATGCACGTAGTAAGGGTCCTGCTCTTCTCGGATACCGCCGGCCCGAAACCAGATTTGTCGTTTGTCCTCATCTACACGCTCGACACCGCGCACGACCCAATCGCCTTTTGTAATTTGGTTCTTTACGCGGCCCGTTTCCGAATCATAAAGGTAGAGGTGGTTCCAGCCGTCGCGTTCAGACATCCAGATAATTTCATTCGTGTCGTCGAGATGATGGCTGAACTGCTTGAATGCGTAATCGATAAACGTCTTGCTCTGTTCATCGATGATAGCACGCGCTTCGCCGGTCGTCGCTTCCACGCTTACAATGCGGAGTACCTGGTGACCGCGCTGGTTGTAGAGGAAAGTAAACCGGCTTGAGTCCGGCGCCCAGCGAATCTTTGAAATGCTCCAGGGATTCGAGAAAAGCTGGTCCGCAATAGGAATTTGACGCTCGCCGACGACGTTGAACAATTGAGGTTTGGCAATGGCAATACGGTCGCCGGGTTTGGCATAAGAAAGTGTGTGGAGTTTCGGCTGCAACTGGTCCTTAGGCGACGACTCGATGAGATGGATTTTTCTGTCGTCGCCTTTTTTGATACGAAGCGTGACCAGTTTTTCGGAGTCCGGTGACCAGTACAGGCGTTTCGAATATGCGTCATCTTCCGTGCAGTCGCTGCTTAGCGCAATCTCCTCACCGTCTTCAACGTTCCGCACATAGAGGTTGTAATCTTTGATAAATGCAAACCATTTACCGTCCGGCGACTCACCGCGTTGCTTCACTGTCTTGGCTTTTCCTTTGGGGGCGGTTTTCTGAACACTGTTAGTATCAATGACAGCATCTCCGGTGTTTTCGGTGGCGATAAATACAGCTAAGGTCTTTCCGCCTTTGTCCGTTACCAGCCAGACATGTCCCACAAAAGTGTGCTGCTGATGCTGCTTGTCGGCGCCGATTGTAGCATAGTGACGTCGCTCCTTCTCATAGTCCACCCAATAGACCTCAACGTCGCCCGCAGTGCGGTTGATGAAGGTGATAGAAGTCTCATCACCAGTCCGAATACTCGGGTGCAGCTCAGCGTGTGGCCGAAGAGAAGGGATTGTCTGTTCGTCTTTCGGCACCTCCCGAACTTCATAGCTGCGCAAATCGCATTTCCACTGTTTCCCGCCACTTCTGAACCAAAGCTCTGCCCCGGACTCACTGAACTTGAGTTTGTCGATTTCGAGTCGGTCGGCCTGTATTTCTTTCCCGGCCGCTTTGGCAAGCGCCTCAGCAAGACGCTTGTGGTCAAACGCCGGTTGGCGTGTGCCGGTTTCTGCATTCACCAGTATAAACTCGCGTGCCTCATCAGCCAGGTCGTTGCGATACCAAAACTGAGTATTACCCGCAAGCCAGTGGGGAGCGACCCGTTGCTTGAACACTTTATTGGCCGTGAGCTTGCGGAGATTGAGTGCACGTTCATAGTCGGAACGGGTGCCTTGAGCGACGGCGTTCTGAGCGGTAAAGAGCGAAGCTGTGAGTACAGCAGCCTGGATAACAGTCTTCAGTTGAAAGAAAACTTTCATAGCTTGTATCCTCCTCTTACTGTTGGTATTCAGCCAGAGACATCGAGCATTTAGTCAATTTCATTATAACAGTGTTAGAGCACTCTTGCAAGAATACAGCGTCAATCGGCAAATAACAGTCTGTCGTGGCGATTTCAACTTTGGCCAAAGCCGGATTTCTTAGTTGCCTTTGAGCATAAACTCTTGACTATATGCAGGAATTGAGATAAATGACATTGAAGTAGAGGTGGTATTAAATCTAATACATTAGACCGCGTCTTCAGGGAAACAAGTGGAAAGGGCATTAATATGACGGATAAATTGGCACTTGACGGAGGTCCCAAAGCAGTAACGAACGAATTGGCTGGCTGGCCGAATTTCGATAAAAAAGCCATCAAGGCTGTAAAAGATGTCCTCAAGTCCGGCAAAGTTAATTACTGGACTGGTCCGAAGGGAATGGAATTCGAGAAGAAATTTTCAGCCTGGCAGGGCAGCAAATATGCCATCAGCGCCTCAAGCGGCACCGCAGCCTTGCACATTGCGCTTAGCGCCCTGGGAATTGGCCCCGGCGATGAAGTTATCGTGCCCAGTTACACATTTATTGCCAGCAGCTTCTCAATCGTGCAGGCCGGGGCAATACCACGTTTTGCCGATGTGAATATCAATGACCATTGTATCAGCATCGAATCAGCAGAGAAGCTCGTCAACAAACGGACAAAGGCGATAATGCCGGTGCACCTGTACGGCAATGTCTGCGATATGGATAAGGTGCTTGCATTTGCGAAAAGGCACAATCTGTTTGTCATCGAGGACAATGCCGAGGCCTTTGGCGGTGTCTACAAGGGAAGAAAAACCGGCACTATCGGTCACATTGCGGCCTGCAGCTTCTGTCAAAACAAGACATTTACAACCGGCGGCGAGGGTGGGATGGTAACCACCGACAATGAAGAGCTCGCCTGGCAGGCACGGAGCTTTCGTGACCACGGCTACGACGTCAAGCAACGCCTGGGCCTGCTGGAGTTAGAACAGAAACTGCCATATATCCATAACATGGTCGGATGGAACTATCGTATGACCGAAATGCAGTCGGCCATCGGTCTTGCCGAACTCGAACGGATTGACACCTGGAATCTGCCGAGGCGCAGACGCAACGCTCATATCATAATCGATTCAATAAAAGATTTGCCCAGGGTCATTTTCACCCCGGTCGATACAGAGGAGCGTCGGAACGGCTGGTACGTTTTGGCATTTTCTCTGGATATTGAGAATATGAACTGTGACATAAATCAATTTGTCACTGCGGGCAGTGCGGAGGGCGCTCCATGCTGGAGGGTCTTCTGGCCCCAGTGCCACACGGAGCGGGCATACAAGGAACACAATTCTTTTGGCAAAAGCGGTTTTCCATTCAAGTCTAAAGAGTACGCAAATCCCGGCAGTGTTGACTACACCAAGGTGAACGTTCCAACCGCTATCTGGCACCAGAGCCACACATTTACTTGTTTCGCATTTCCAACCTACACCGAAGAAGATTGCACGCAGATAGGCAGCGCTCTGGCCAAGGTTATAAAGGCCTATTCAAAGTAGATGAGAAGAAAGGATTGTTATTATGTCCACAAAGCTCAGATGGGGTGTGATTGGGTCAGGCGGAATTGCCAGAAGAAGAACGATTCCGGAAGGTATTTTGAAAGCTAATAATGCCGAATTGTCTGTGGTATTTGACATTAACGCGCAGGTAAACGCTGAGGTGGCCAAAGACTTTGACGCCGAACAAGCAGCGAGTATCGAGGCCCTGCTGGATACGGATGTCGAGGCAGTTTACATTGCCACTCCGGCCCATCTTCACGGCGACCAGCTTCGGGCCTGCGCCAGAGCCGGAAAGCACGTCCTTTGCGAGAAACCTCTGGGTATGACAGTGGCCGAGGCGCAAGAAATGATTGAGGTGTGCAAAAAGATGGGCATAAAGCTTGGTTGTGCATTTATGATGCGTTTTGTGGCACAGCACCAGGAAGCGTTCAGGCTCATACGTGAAGGCAAGCTCGGCATACCAACCTATGCCCGGGCCCAGCTTTCCTGCTGGTATCCTCCTATCGAAGGCGCCTGGCGTCAGGACCCTGCCACTGGCGGCGGCGGGGCGCTGATTGATATGGGAGGACACTGCATCGACCTTCTGGAGATGTTCTTCGGAAAAGTTGCAAGAATCAGTTGCTTCATCAACAACACCATCCACGATTATAAATCGGAAGACAGCGCGGCAGCGTTACTGTTTTTTGAAAATGGCGCACTGGGAACCGTTGACACCTTTTTCTGTATCCCCGACAACAGCAGCAAGAACGCGCTCGAACTTTACGGTTCAAAGGGCTCAATATTAGCTAAGGGAACCATTGGCCAGGCACCAGCCGGCGAGATGGCGGCACTTCTGGAAAAAGACGGCAAGGACTACGATGCACAACAGGCACGCACCAAAGGTCAAGGGATGATTATTGCTCCTGAGCCGGTAAATACTTATCAGGCGGAGATAGAAGAGTTCAGCCAGGCGATTATAGATGACCGTGAGCCGCTTATCGGCGGCGAGCTGGGTCTGCGCAGTCAAAAGGTGCTGGCTGCCTGCTATGAGTCCGCCAGGTCGGGCAAGGTAATTGAGGTCGGCTGAGGCTTCTTGAGCAATGGGTGCCCTTGTGGCACGGCCATCTTGGCCGTGTTTTCACGGGCTGGAAGCCCGTGCCACCAAATGCTGGCGGCCATACGTTTGTGTGCAGAGTTCTTGAGTGACCCTGATATGGATTTCACTGACACCATTACTA
>DATLBB010000163.1:0-4416 GCA_035527155.1 Sedimentisphaerales bacterium | reverse complement strand
GTGTTTATGGAAGGCAAGAAGGTCGGCCATGCCATACAGAGCCGGGTCGTGGCTGATGGTAAGGTAACCACATCCGAAAAAGCCAGCATTACGATAAGCCGAGCTGATGTTCCGATAACCATCAATATGACGGAAACCAGTATCGAGACAACTGACGGTAAGCCGCTGGGCTTTGAGGTTGTGCAGGAAATGAGTGTGATGACGATGAAAGTGGCGGGGACGCTGGATGCGAACGGCGTTGTGAATCTGACGACTACGTCGATGGGAGCTGAGCAAAAAAGCACGCTCGAATGGCCGAGTGGCGCTGTAATGGCAGAAGGTCTGCGTTTGTTGACGTTGAAACAAGGCTTGAAAGAAGGAACCACGTATACAGCGAAGATATTCAGTCCGGGAATGCAAGAGGCCCTTGAGGCTCAAATACAAATTGGGCCGAAACAAAATGTTGACCTGTTAGGCCGTGTCGTGGCTTTGACAGAGGTGACTACAACGCTCAACATACCCGGGGCCGGCGAGATTGTCAGCACAACCTATGTTGACGAGAACCTGCGAACACAGAAAAACATAATGCCGGTGGCGGGACTGCACGTTGAGATGGTCGCATGCGCCAAGGAGTTTGCATTGGGCGAGAACGACGTGCTGGAATTGATTGATAAGATGTTTGTGCGCAGTCCGGAGCCGTTAAACAATCTCGGTTCGGTGATGTCTATTACCTACGATTTGATTCCAACCGGAGAAACAAGCAACATAATAATACCATCTAATGATAATCAAAAGGTACAGCAGCTCAGCAACGGCAAGGTAATCGTTACGGTCGAGCCCGTCACAGCACCGACAGGGACAAGATTTCCTTATAAAGGCAGTGACAAGACTATTCTTGAAGCCACAAAACCCACAAGATTTCTACAGAGCGACCGCAAAGAAATAATTGACCTTGCCCGTCGCGCGGTTGGCCGCACGAACGATGCGTCCGATGCCATCAAAAGGATTGAAGCGTTTGTCGCCAAGTACATCGAGAACAAAGACCTGTCGGTTGGCTACGCATCAGCAGCAGAGGTCGCGGCCAGCAGGCAAGGTGACTGCAGCGAGTTTGCAGTATTGACAGCGGCGATGTGCCGGGCTGTTGGAATTCCGGCCCAGGTGGTTGTGGGGATTGCGTATGTGGAGGAGTTTGCCGGCCTTCAAGGCTTTGGAGGTCATGCCTGGACTCAAGCGTATGTCGGCGGTATATGGGTGGGACTGGACGCGGCCTTTAAGGGAACCGGACGAGGCGGCTACGACGCCGGCCATATCGCTCTGGCCTTCGGCAGCGGTGAGCCGGCAGACTTTCTCAATATAGCAAGCACACTTGGCCAGTTCAAGATTGACAAGGTGATAGTCAGCAAAAGGTAGTAACTTCGAATATATCCTGCGCCTCATACGAGATGCGTTTTTTATTGCGGGGGGCAGGGTTCGTCATCCAGGATGCCTTCGAGCAAGAGATTTGCCATGACCGGGCCGTCATCGGTCATAGTTATCCACACTATATGGTCGAATTGGCATTCGGCAATTCCAGCCGGCTTGCGTGCCGGGCCCGTGCCGGCTCCACCTGTCGTAGCTAACAGGTAATATCGCCGGCCTTCTTGTATAGATTTGCTATATACGTGGATGTGCCCGGCAAAAACTGTATAGGGCCTGTCCGCCAATAGCAGCTCAAACTGCTGCCAATTTTCGTAGCTTCCACTAAACCACATCGGCTGATGCATAAATACCAGTGTCCAGCGGACATGTCTGTTTGCTTTGAGAACTTCCCGGAAGTACTGCATCTGCTCATCATCAATCCAGCGGGAAGAACCATCCTGAGTGTTAAGACAAAGAAACAGGACATCACGATAAAGGAAGTGATAATAGCTTGAGCCGAGTCGCTCCTGCCACTTTTTGGCCATAACTGAGTTGCTAATATCGTGATTGCCGGGCACGTAAAAGAAGGGCATCTGCAATTTATTCACCAAACCATCAAACTCATCCCACTGGCGATTTAATCCGGCGTCATCCTCAATGTAACCTTCAATTAAATCACCAATAGAGACAACAAATTCAGGCTTCAAAAGGTTTAACTTTTCCACGGCATCCGCAAAGACGCCCGCCCGATGTCCGCCGGTCCGGTCAGAAACAATCGCAAACTGGAAGTTATCGGGATTATTGTATAAATTCAGATGTGTCCAGGGATTTGCTCTATCAGGGACTTGAATCTTCAAGTTCGGCCCAACTGCGGCACAGCCGGCGAGAATAACCGCCAAAACAACAATAAACAAATTTCTTAGAAATCTCATAATGTTCCTCCCTGGAAAGATAAATCGCAAAAGAAAAGGCTGCGGAACCTTATATTCATCAGTTTTTAGCTTTGAAATTTTTACTTTATTCAAACCGGATATCGGCGAGGACGAATTCGACGTTGCTGTTTCCATTATAGGTATTTATCTGCGGCTGATAGGCAACATTGAAGAACTCACACTCAAGCAGCTTCTTCTCCCATTTTCCGAACCGGAAGCCGATACAGCGGATTGAGGCCGTATTATCCGTTATCACAAGCTGCAAATGGTCGCCTCTTATACCAACTCTTCTTGGCGGAGAAGCAAGACGGACACCTTTCGTTACGAAGACCGGCCGAGGATTGCCCTGCCCAAACGGGGCAAGCAACTGCAGCTCGCTAACCGTATCTTTGCGAAATTCACTTAATGGGGCCACTGCATCGATGTAAAGCTTGGCCACTACATCATCTTCACGTAAGCTCTTCTTTGCATGGGCCTCGAAGAGGTTAGCGAATTGTTCTATTTTTGCGGCTTCGATGGTTATGCCGGCCGCCATTTTGTGACCGCCAAACTTGATTAGATGCTGCGAGCAGGCACCGATTGCGCTGAGCAAACAGAAGCCGGGTATCGACCGGCCGGAACCTTGAGCTGTTGCGTCCTCGACGCACAGCATAATCGTCGGACGATAGAACTTGTCCACTATTCTCGAAGCCACAATGCCTAATACGCCACCGTGCCAATTTTCACTTGCAAGCACGATGCTCTTTTGGTCGGGATGGTTCAGGCCGCGGCGGGCTACCATTTCGCAGGCCTGCTTGAAAATCTTCCGCTCGCACTGCTGACGCTGTTTGTTTTGCTCTTTGAGATACTCGGCGATTTTCATGGAGCGAAGCTCACTATCGCTTGTCAACAGCTCAACGGCCAATCGAGCGTGTCCCATTCGTCCCGCAGCGTTGAGCATCGGAGCAAGCCGAAAGCCGATGTCGAAGCTATCAAGCCCCTGCCCTGTCAAACCAGCGGTTTCAATCAGGGCCTGTATCCCAGGCAGCTTGCACTCCGGAAGGGCTTTTAGTCCATAGCTTGTCAGTACCCTGTTTTCTCCGCGCAGCTGGACGATATCGGCGACGGTACCCATAGCAGTGAGGCTGGTTGCATTTAACATAAATTCGCGTAACCTCGGTCCCAGTTTCGTACCGACATTAAATTCATTTGCTATCGCCCAGGCCAGCTTGAATGCTACCATCGCACCGGATGAATCCTGGTTCGGGTACGCATCCTCCAGTGCCGGATGGACAATAGCGACGGCCTTTGGCAGCTCTGTGCCAGGCTGGTGATGGTCTGTAATTATCAGCCCAATTCCCAATTGTTCAGCGAGCATTGCGGAGTCAAAATCGGTAACGCCGCAGTCAACGGTGATTAGGAGCTTTGAGCCGGCTTTAGCCAGTTGTTGGACAGCTTCGACGTTTAGGCCGTAGCCTTCGTCGATTCGATGGGGGATATAGTAATCGACCTGTGCCCCGAGGAGGGTCAGCATTTGCCAGAGAATTGCGACGCCTGTAATGCCGTCCACATCATAGTCGCCGTAGACAGAGATTTTTTCCTCGTTTCTAATGGCCTGCTTTAACCTGCGGACTGCTGATTCAATCCCCGGCATCTGTCCGGGTTCGATAAGCTCTGTCAGTTTTGGCCTTAAAAAAATGCTCCCGGCGTGTGCATCGGTTATGCCGCGATTGATTAAAACCTGTGCTAAAAGAGGCGAAACCTTTAACGATTTGGCAAGCTGGGCAGAGCGGTCGTCCGGAGGCTGGATGGCCCACTGCTTTGTTGGGGTTCCCAATCGCATTTTATTGGGTTCACGCAAGGCCCGCAAAGGAGCGGATTTAGTGGCCTTTTGCATCCGTGCAGAAAGTTGCATTAGTATTCTTCCGTCTTTAACCTTGCTGATCTACCGAGCTGCCGGCTATTTTACAAAAAAACACCGTTTACCGCAAGGAATGTTTCGTTCAGAATTTCATATCCGCCAGGCAAGCTTTTTTACACGTCCATCCTTTTCTTTGTTACCAGCCACAACATGCAGTGTAAAATCACCGTCTTTCGCGGTCAACCGAGCTTCCACCCAGCCAACAGG
>DATLBB010000162.1:0-6234 GCA_035527155.1 Sedimentisphaerales bacterium | reverse complement strand
AAGGGTGAGCTAATAAAAATCCCACAGTACGAGCGATCCGCATAAGCAACCAGGGAGGCTCTTTTCGTGAAACTTACTTTGAAGCAGCTCTTTGGATATTTGGGTCCTCGATGTCTCTATGGCCTCCTGCGAAGACAAATCTGGATAAGGACGCATCCGGATGTGCCTTGGTTGACGCGTCAAGCTGTAGAAATTCTCGACGGTCGGTTGCAGCCGAGCGACGTCGGCCTCGAATGGGGCGCCGGCAGAAGCACTTTATGGTTTGCACAAAGAGTCGAGCATCTAACCAGCATTGAGCACAACGACCGCTGGTACAAGCGGATTAAGAAGGCGCTGTATGATAAGGATATCCAGAACGTTAAATTACTTTTCGTTGCGTTGGATGCAAAGGGCGAAGGACACTCGGAGTATGTCCGCGTTGCCGCCGAACTGCCGAAAGCAAGTCTTGACTTCGTTCTGGTTGATGGCCGGCTCAGGGACAAATGTTCTGAAGTTGCATTACAGCTTCTAAAGCCCGGAGGGATGTTAATTATTGACGATGCTGCTCGATATATTCAGCACCCATATTGCTGCCCACAGTCGCCGCATGCACAAAATGGCCCTCCTTCGATAGTTTGGGCAAAAATAGCATCGGAGCTGCAAGCACTGGGGGCGGAGGCCATCTGGACATCCGATTCTGTCACCGCCACAGTTTTTTACATCATCCCGGCCAGCAATGTTTGAGTGTGCATTATTCCAAATGCGAGTTGTCTATACATTGGGACGATTTTTCGCTCCTTATAATCCACAAAAACATTGACACCTCGGTCGATTTTTAGTACACCATTGATGAATTTGCCTGACTGCACTTTGTAGCCGCGATAGCGGGGACAGTCAGGCTATCGTTAAGGTTTTCTTATTTCGGAGGTACGCTATGAAAAAGAACAATCCCACAAAAACTGTAGCGCTGCTGGTGTTGGTGCTGATACTCGGCCTGCCCGGTTTGGCCCCGGCGGCTAAACGCAACCTGGATGATGGAAAGCTGCGGATCATCGTCTTCGGCGCGCACCCGGACGACTGCGAACACAGAGCAGGCGGTGTCGCTGCGATGTGGGCCGCCCAGGGACATCACGTCAAATTCGTCTCGACAACGAACGGTGACATCGGCCACGCCGTTATGGCCGGCGGACAATTGGCCAAGTGGCGGATGGCCGAGGTCAAAGAGTGTGCGAAGGTATTGGGCCTCGATGGGTCGCAGGTGCTGGACATTCACGATGGTGAGCTTATGCCGACGCTGGAGAACCGCAAGACGTTCGTGCGCCTCATCCGCCAATGGAAAGCCGACATCGTAATGGCACACCGCCCGAACGACTACCATCCCGACCATCGATACACCGGGATCCTGATGCAGGATGCCGCTTTTATGGTAACGGTTTCGTTCTTCTGCCCGGACGTGCCGCAATTAGCGAAAAATCCGGTCTTCCTGTATCTCTCCGACAACTTTCAAAAGCCCAATCCTTTTGAACCGAGCGTTGTCGTTGCGATTGATGATGTATTTGAAAAGAAGGTGGACGCACTTTGGTCTTTCCAGTCTCAGATTGAATCGCTCTGGGCCACCGGCAACTTCGAAAAGATTGTCCCTGTCCCGAAAGACCCGGCGGGCCGGGAAGCGCGCCGCCAACAGCTTAGCAAAAGATTTGAACGCCGATGGGAATCTGTCGCAAATAAGTACCGGCCAAAATTGATTGAGCTTTACGGCGACAAAAAGGGCAAAAAGGTAAAGTACGCCGAGGCATTCGAGCTGTGTGAATATGGCCGAAGGCCCTCAGACGAAGAACTCAAAAAGCTCTTCCCATTCTTCGGACGATAAAATTTCAATCTCCCAAGACGAGTGGAAAGTTATCGGCGCTATTTCATTGCACAGCCTCATCTCAGCAGAGCAACGTTGCGGAGGGCGAGTTATAAGGTCGGTCCGGATTTGCCTACAGAAACCATGAGTATTCAAGGCAATATTTCAATCTGATAAAGCGTTGGGATCAAACTCTCTTAATTCTATCTCAACAAACTGTGTCACACCATATTTCTTTGCAGTTTCTTTTACAGCCTCGTTTGCACGGAATGCTAAATCCTTGCTTTCTGCATCATACTCTATTTTATACTTCGCCGGCAAAGAGCGAGAGCCTACATATTTTAAGTGCTCTGAAACTTCATCTTCAAAAGACCCCCGTAAGTCTGTAGGTCTGTTAAGCTTCAATCTGTCAAGACTATAATATGTTTTCCCATCTTTCAAAAACCATTCCCGTTTATAAACACTCGACCTTGCCTTCTCCTCCAGATACACTTCAACTTCCAATTGCATATTTTCATTTTTAACCATTTTTATAATCCGCTCACGTATTTGTTTTGAAAGTTCACTACCAGCTATATTTCTGGAGATATCAACACGCAGTGGCAATTGTTCTTGCTTTTTTATAAGCTCATGTACATATCTAATTGCATCCTCCTCAGACATACATTTAACTGGATCGATTGTTTGGTAACGTCCATGTTGAGTATCGTTATAGTAGGGTTTTAAGCATTTGATAACATAAACGTAATCATCAATAACATCGAGCCTAAACCAGCTTTTGAGATCAGTTACAAGTTTGCGCCCAAAAGCATGTTTGGGTAAAATGTTCATGATTTCTCTCAATTCGGCCAGTTTTGTTGTACGTCTCGCATCGAGTTCCGCTCTTGCCAGAATCATTTCTATCCGGATTGCTGAGTTCTTCGTTAGCGAGTTGATTTTTTGTTCAGTATGTTCAATCTGAGTATCCAGCAATTTAATCTGGGAGTATACTTCCGTTACACCCCGAATTGCCTTTGATTTTGCTGTTTCTTCTGCCTTCTGAAGCTCAGACTCCAATTTATTGCTTTCTTCTTGAGTCTTTCTATATGGAGGATTCATTAACGCTTTAGTTTCAGGCAAATTGTCAAGGGCTATTCGTATTAATTCTCCCAATTCATCATCATTGATGGTTTGTAAGCGGCTCAAAACACTTTCCTGCTTTCCACTATCAGCTGCGATTGCTAATGGGCCCAATATTAAGCACATACAAACTGCTAAAAGACATACTTTTTTGAATTTACTATTCATAATTTAGTCTCCTTAATAACATTTTGCTAAAATCGTTTCTGCTACTTTACTTTGTCTTTCTGACTTTCGTGAAACTTTGCTTTCTGCCGCCCCAGCATCTACTCGTCTATTTTCCTTTATGACACAAAAAAAGTTCCTTCTGTCCAGCCCGGCTTCGTGAAACTCCGGCGTGCCATAATCGATAAGTCCACTTGCCGTCTTATACGCTCGAACTGCTCGTTCCTGCATTCCTAACCGCTCAAAAAATCGACCTGCATCCAGCCATGCCACCAATTCTCTTGGTACACTTGTCATCTGTTCGTTTTCGACTGCTGCAGGAACCAGAACCTTTTCTGTGGCGACATGATGTAATCCCCGGAAGTTTCCGCAAACAAATGCGCCCATTGCGATCAGCATAATCGTCAACATTAGCCCTGCCGCTCGCAGCCGTTTTCCAAACCTCCTGCTGCTTACCAAGGCACCTGTTGATTCGCGTAACAGGCGATCTCTGAATGCGTCACTGACCGTGCCCGATGTCAGGCTGTCACTTAGCAGTTTGTCGATATCGAAGTCACTCATAATTGAACTCCTTTGTAACGCACGCTTTAAGCTTTAATTTGTTTATAAACTTGGGCAAACTTCTCCCTGGCCCTTGCTAAAAGTGATTCCGTTGCTTTTACTGTAGCATCTTGAGATTCCGCTATCTGACGTACTGTTTGCCCTCTTAAGTATTTGGCTTCCAGAACTAAACGATAATGGACCGGCAGTATAGCAAGTGCCTCATGTACCAAAGATTCTGACGAATACTTATTTCTGCTTTCAATGCTTTTTTTAAAAAATTGCGTTTCATACCATTTATGCCGGCCTTCTTTTGTTTCGACCTTCATATAACAATTCTTTGCTATGCCCACCAACCATGCTCGAAATGTTGCTCGGCGTGGCTTGAATTTCCCGATATTACGAGCAGCCGTTACAAATACTTGTTGAGTAACATCTTCAGCCATCTCTTGCTGTCCGTAAGCAAGACTCAAACAATACCGATAGATTGCACTGAAATGCTGTTCGAACAAAATTCGCCACGCTTCATCATCACCTTTCTGAGCGCTCTTTATTGCAAATATTTCAACATCAATGTTCATGAACTCATTTTCTCGCCAATCGCAGAGCTCTTTGTTGTATTCTCTACTATGTATTCCCCTCTAAACACCAAAATCATTCGGAGAAATTTCTTGAAAAGACAATTTTTCGCCCTGCCAATTCCAAATTTAACAACCCACCCCCCACCTGTCCACCATAAAAATCTGTTTACCCCGTTAGAAACGTGCCTTCTGTCTTCTAATAGGGCGTTAAGATGTGCAAAAAAGTCAACCAAAACCGGGCATAGTTAAAACCAAAATCCGGAAAAAATAAATATTTTTTTATTCATTTCTACATAAGCACTTAGGTCAATCGGCAGGGCGGTAAATCCCCCAATTTTCGCATCAAACGTGCGCATCCGTGCATTTATAGAGGCGCTTCTTTTTTTTGCAGAAGCCCAAAAAGAAGAAAATGGTGATTTATGTATGTTCTATCCGCTATACGCAGTTCGCTATACGCTATACGAGCGACAAGCGACGAAATTGCCCTCTACATCTGTAGAGAGGCCACTACAAATCAGCTCTTTTATGCAAAACAAAGCCAATTTCCCGGATGAACAAATGAACGTAACCAAAGTATCATCAATGGATTATAAAAATAAGACACTTGGTGGATGTGGGAAAAACAAAGCCAATTCAAAGCCAAACAAAGCCAATTTGCTAAAAGCCAAAATGAACGTAAATAAAGTATTATCAAAGGAATATGAAAATATTGCCAATTGTGCGCTTGCTGAAAACAAACCCAATACAAACCCAATACAAAGCCAAACAAACCCAATCCTCACGCCTGCCCAGGTAAACATCATCAGGTGCGACTTGAGGCTTTCACAAAGTGAAAATCTGAGTATAATCATTGAAAAAGTTGAATTGTTGTTACAGAATAATGGTGTTCCGGAAAGCAAAGGGAGATTTTGAATGTCTGAGTCGAAAGAATATTTTGCCCATGAATCAGCGTATATCGATCAGCACTGTCAAATCGGCAAAGGGACAAAAATCTGGCATTTTTCACATATAATGGGAAATGCGAAGATTGGCGGGAATTGTGTCCTTGGCCAAAATGTATATGTTGCTGATGGAGCGGTGCTCGGCAGCAATGTTAAAGTGCAGAATAATGTCTCGATTTATACAGGCGTGGTTATTGAAGATGACGTATTTCTTGGTCCTTCCTGTGTTTTCACGAATGTTACAAATCCGCGAGCTCAAATCGTCAGACACAGCCTTTATGAAAAAACGGTTCTTCGTCGCGGCACAACTATAGGCGCCAATGCCACTGTTGTTTGTGGCATTGAGCTTGGCAGGTACTCTTTTATTGCGGCAGGTGCGGTCGTCAGCAAAGATGTTCCGGATTATGCCTTGATGATGGGAGTGCCAGCCAGGCAAATTGGCTGGATGAGTCGGCATGGTATTCGTTTGCCTGAGGCTGATGTTGATGGAATTATGATATGTCCTGAAAGTGGTTATAGGTATAAGGAAATCGAACCGGGCGTGGTCAGATGTCTTGATTTGGATGAGGATTCTCCTCTGCCTCCGGATAAAGCTATTGGGCAAGTCTCATACGATCAATTTAAGAAGAAATAAACAAATGCTCTTTGACACTTTTATCGAGCGTATGCAATTCAATGTTATCTTGCCGCGACCGGCAGCAGTATATGTGACGGATATTTTGCGTTCAGGTAGATGGTGTTAGCTGCCGCCTTAGTCTCATCGTCCATACCTGAGGGCTTGCCCGTGTTTGGATTAGGTTCAAAGCGCGGGGAATTGCTGGAGGATATGGCAACACGGATTCTATGACCCGGACTAAAGACCAGGCTCGTGGACCACAAATCAATTTCAAACTCATAGATTTTACCGGGTGTCATCAGTTCACTTTTCTCCATAGAATTTCGATGCCGAGCTCGAATGATGCCGTCCAGCACAATCATGCTCCGACCGTCCGGGTACACGTCACAAAGCTTTGCTGTAAAATCCGTATCTGTCGCTGTTGAAGACGCCCAGAGCTTGACC
>DATLBB010000161.1:0-21705 GCA_035527155.1 Sedimentisphaerales bacterium | reverse complement strand
CCACAGGATACACGCCGAGAGGCTGACGAGGCCGTGTTGGCCTGCGTGTGGAAAGACCCCTATTTTGTGGACGCCGACCATATCGGATTAAACAACGTTGACGCATTCATCGAATCCAGCGACTTTTTCACGCTCGATGTTGCTGACTTCATCGGTCAATCGGCGGATGAAAGCGACGTGCGAGCCTTTATAAAAAAGCACAAGAAATATATCAGCTCGCTGGCGGTCCCCGGTATCGATGGGGCTTTGGAGATTACCGAGCAGCAGGTACATACCATCGCACGCAAATTCCTACTGGCGATAAGAGAAGCAGGCAAAGTCTACCGCCATATCGAGGCGGCCAAGGGCGCCGGCAACTTCATCACCGAAGTTTCGATAGACGAAACCGATGAGCCGCAAACGCCGGTCGAAATGCTTTTCATCATCGGCGCCATTGCTGATGAGGGCATTCCGGCCCAGACGATTGCACCGAAGTTTTCAGGCCGATTCAACAAGGGCGTTGATTACGTGGGTGACGTTGGGAAGTTTGCCAAAGAGTTCGAACAGGATATCGCCATAGTTGCCTTTGCATCCAGAGAATTTGGTTTGCCTGATAACCTAAAACTAAGTGTGCACTCCGGCAGTGATAAGTTTTCAATTTACGGACCAATAGCTGAGACGTTGAAGAAATTCGATGCAGGCCTGCATCTTAAAACCGCCGGCACGACCTGGCTGGAAGAGCTTATAGGCCTGGCGATGGCCGGCGGGGATGGTCTTGCCATTGCCAGGGAGGTATATGCGAAGTCGGTTTCGCGAATCGACGAACTTTGCGCCCCGTACGCTGCGGTCATTGATATCGACAGGGCGAAGCTGCCTGCCCCCGAAGCTGTCAACCGATGGGACGAGGAGGCCTTTGCCTCTGCTCTCAGGCACAATCTATCGTGCGAGAGATACGACAGGAACCTTCGGCAGCTTCTGCACGTTGCCTATAAAATTCCTGCTGAAATGGGCCAACGCTATTTCAATGCGCTGGATAAATTTCAGGACATAATCGCACAGAATGTGACAGAAAATATCTACGACCGACACATAAAACCGCTGTTTATGGGGATTTAGAAGCTATAACTTGCAAGGGCAAAAGTAACTTTTGCCTGCGTATACTTGTGTTCTGACGCCCTTTTTGCACGATGGCGCGTAGCACTTGGTGCTTTGTTTTTTCTGTCCTGACCATCTGCCCGACATTTCCAGGAGCGGTTCTCCACCTACAATTGTGCAGAAAAGGGCCAAATCTGGCCGATATAAAGTCCGGAAGGGTTACGCGATTGTTGTGCGCAGAGCCAATATAGTGTTTCTTATCGGGCCTGAAAGGTAATGAGCAGCGTTAAGAACGGAAAGTCAAAAAGAAAAGCTGTCGAATGTCTTGCGATTGCAGTGCTGCTGGTACTTCTGTGCAGTTGCGTCAGTTTCGATATCGGTGATTGGCCGAGCAAATTTGTCTATCCTCATAACAACCCGTCTGCTAACTGGTGCGGCTCAATAGGCGCTTTCTGCGGGTATTATCTGCTGTATTACGTTGGGCCGGGCGTGTTTGTCATATTAGCCTGCAGCATTTGTCTTCTGGCTGCGAAATTAGCACATCGCACTACCGGCCAGCCTGTTTTGCGAGCAATCGGGCTGGGGCTGCTAACCGTGGTGGTTTCGAGTAGTTTCTATTGCTTGTGGCCTTATCGGTTCTATGGCTTCCCGATGGGTTCCGGCGGTGTGCTCGGCGTTGGGGCGGTGGTGTTTTTGCGCAGCCATCTTGCTCTGCTGGGCACCTTCATACTGATTGCAGCTACCTGGATTGTAGGCTTTGTTCTCTTAGCCGATAGTGTTATCCTGGCGGGGCTGCGCTGGTTTAGTATTGTACTTAGAAAAATGGTTGGAGTAACATCACCAGCCTGGTCGGCGGCGAAACAGCGGTCGGAAAGTTTAGGCGAGATATGGCAAAAATTAAGTGCCAGGTCCGTACCCGTCGGCCCACCCACCGTGGCCCGAGTTAAGAGTGAGACTGAACAGGCTTCGGCGCCGGGTTCCAGACAATTCAAGTTAATACCACCAAAGGTGCATAGGCCGGCCAAGTCCTATGTGCCGCCGAGCTATGATGATTATACCCTTCCGCCCTTGAATCTACTGGCTGAGCCGGAGCATACCTTTGCTGCGGTACAGGAGAAGGTCGTCAAAGCAAAAGCGGCTGCCCTGGAGCAATTGCTGACGGAGTTCAGTATCAATGTGCGGGTGGTTGCAGCCGATACAGGGCCGGTCGTGACAATGTTTGAATTGGAGCTTGCAGCGGGTGTTAAGGTCAGCCAGATTAGCACGCTGGCAAACGATATGGCTCGTGCGCTAGGCGTAGGCGCGGTTCGTGTAGTAGCTCCTTTGCCGGGCAAGCATACGATAGGCATTGAAGTACCGAACACGGAAAAAGAAAAAGTTCGTATGAAGGACATAATGCAGTTGGCGGGGAGCAAGCCGGAGAGGATGGAGATACCACTGTTTCTGGGCAAGGATTCGTCGGGCGAAGCACTCGTTTCGGACCTGACGACGATGCCGCATTTACTTATTGCCGGCACGACCGGCTCAGGTAAAAGTGTCTGCATTAACAGTATCATTACCGGGATACTTCTAACGAAGCGGCCGGACGAGGTAAAGGTGATTCTGATTGACCCGAAGATGGTCGAGATGACGGTGTTTAACACTATTCCGCACTTGATGTGTCCGATAGTTACTGATACCCAGCGGGCCGTCCAGATACTTGAATGGGCCACCATGAAGATGGATGAGCGTTACGCCCTGCTGGCAGAGGCGAGGGTAAAGAATGTAGCCGAGTATAACAGACTCGGCGCCGAGGAGGTCATTAAGCGGTTTAACCCAACCAGTGCCGACGAAGAGGCCAAGATACCGAAGAGACTGCGCTACATTGTGATAGTAATCGATGAGCTTGCGGATTTGATGATGACCGCAGCCAAGGAGATAGAAGCTTATATCGTTCGTCTTGCGCAGAAGAGCCGGGCGGTTGGTATTCATATTGTCCTGGCTACTCAGCGTCCGCAGGCGACGGTTGTTACCGGCCTGATAAAATCAAATATGCCGACGAGGATAGGTTTCCGTGTTGCAGCAAGGCTGGACAGCCGAATTGTACTTGACCAAAACGGGGCGGAAACGCTGCTCGGTGAAGGGGATATGCTGTTTCTAAAACCCGGCACGAGCGATTTGGCACGTGCCCAGGGCACCTATGTTGATGAGGCGGAACTGAAGAGGGTTGTGAAGTATCTAAAGGATGTTGCCGAGCCGCAATTCCATCCCGAGCTTACTCAACTAAATAAAATCGACGTGACCGATATGCACAAGGACGAGCTTTTTGACGAGGGCGTTCGGATTGTTTTGGACTCGCAGAGAGGGAGCGTATCACTGCTCCAGCGGCGGCTCAATATCGGTTATGCCAGGGCTTCACGGATAATCGAGATGATGGCGGCGGCTGGAATATTAGGCGAATACAAAGGCAGTCAGGCACGGGAAGTTATGATGACGCTGAAGGAATATGAGCAGATGCGTAAGAAAGCCGATAAGGAGATTGCGATACATCAGGATGTGGGGTCGGCTGATGAAGCGGACAAAGCAAAGCAGCACTATGAGGGTTCCGCGGAGGGTGAATATCACTACGCAGCCGTCGAGGATGAGGATTAGAAATTAGGCTCGCAATACTCTTCGGGCTTTTTTTCATCTCGGAACTTACTCTTAGCAAACAGAAATCACTTCTTTCAGTCTAATTTGGGCCTGTTTTGGGAGTAATTATCGGTCTATTTCTATTTTTTCTGGGAAAAAACCGGTTTTTAATACAGATAATCTATTTTTTTGGAAAAAGGCTTGATTAGCTGGTTTGAATCGTGTAAGTTATCGCCTTTGAAATTGCTCTGTCGCACGGGGTAGAATTGACCCCACACCTATCGTTTTAGGGCGGTACAGAAAAACCAACGCAGGAATGTGGGACGATAGGCGCTGGGTTTGGGGTCAGCAGTTTTCACGGCGTGGCTGACTCAAGCCTCCGACAGGTGGTTCCTCCCGCCGTTTTGCTTGGCAAAGCCGAAGCAGCGGGAGGGCCCGTAGCCAAACCGGGCCGATACAAGACGGTCTCCGTGACAAGCAACCGGCGATTGATTATTGATGCCTGGTAAGGGGTCAAAAATAAGTAGAAGAAGTCAATAATCAATTAGCTTACTCGTACCTGTGGTAACGCGAGTATAGGTACCCGGTGGTGTAATAGGTAACACATGGGCTTTTGGTGCCCATATTCCAGGTTCGAGTCCTGGCCGGGTAGGATTGAATCGTGAGGTGTATCTCGTGAAGCGAGATACACATAACAGGATACAAGATATTATGGCGGAAAGAGCAGCAATAATCTTAGCGGCGGGGATTAGCAGAAGGATGAATACACTGCTTCCAAAAGTGCTGCATGAGGTGTGCGGTCGACCTATGCTGGCCTACGTGCTCGATGCGTGCCGGCAGGTGGGCGTGGTGAAAATATATGTTGTAGTTGGGTTCGGCACTGAACAAATAACAGAGCGATTCGGCCGGCCCGAGGATATCGTCTGGGTCCGGCAGGACGAGCAGAAGGGGACCGCCCACGCGGTTCTGTGCTGCAAGGACCACTTGAAAGATTTTGAGGGAGAGATCTTAGTCCTTTGCGGCGACGGGCCTTTGATTCGAGCCGAGACCTTGAGAACACTCATAGAAAGGCATGAAGCAAGCCATTCAACAGCAACGCTGGGGACAGCTATTCTGGATGACCCAACCGGTTACGGGCGGATTATCCGAGATGCCTACGGCAATATCCATGGTATTGTAGAAGATAGTGACTGCACAAGCCGGCAGTTGGCCATTAAAGAAGTCAACCCGAGCTGCTATATATTTAACAGCAAGGTTCTTTTTGAGGCGGTGGAGAAAGTCAAACCTGACAATGTCAAAAAGGAGTTTTATCTGACAGATGCAGTCTCCAGCATCATTGCTACGGGTCATAAAGTTTTAGCTGTTACAGCGGTGCCGCCAAACGAAGCCAGGGGCATCAACAGCAGGGTACAGCTTACCGAAGCAAACAAGATTATGCAGCGCAGGATTCAACTGGAACTGATGAACAACGGAGTGACAATAGTCGACCCTGATAACACCTGGATTGATATAAGAGCACAAATCGGGCAGGATACAGTGATTGAGCCATTTACATATATTCACGGCGAGGTTAAAATCGGACAAGGCTGTCGGGTCGGGCCATTCGCTCATCTCAGGCACGGCACGGTCCTGGAAAACGATGTTGTCTTAGGCGTTTTCACGGAAGTTAAAAATTCGACCTTTGCTGATGGCGTTCGAGCACGACATCATAGCTTTATCGGTGATGCTGCCGTAGGACGCAATGTCAATATAGGCGCAGGCTCGATAACAGCCAATTTCGACGGCAAAAAGGTGAACCGGACAAATATAGGCAATGACTGCTACATCGGCTCAGGTGCGGTGCTGATAGCGCCGCTTGATTTGAAAGACGGCTCGAATGTAAGTGCAGGAACAGTGGTTTCGCAGGAAAGCATAGACAAATTAGGCCAGAAGGAGTAAAAGGAAATTAACAGCATAGGTGGAAGTCCGCCATTATGAGTGCGAATATCCATATTTGAATTACTCAGCGAGTTCTGCGGTAGAAAGCAGGACCCCATTTTGCAAAAGAAGGCAAAATGGGAACCCAATAAAAAGGAAAAAAGCAAGATGTTTCTGAAAGATCATCTGAAGATATTCCCCGGCAGCGGTAATGCAGAGTTGGCCAGGGCTGTCTGTAAGTATTTAGGGATTCCGCCCGGGGGCGCGAAGATTGAGCGGTTCGCAGACGGCGAGAAAGTCATCAGGATTGAGGATGATGTTCGCGGCAGGGATTGCTTCGTTATGCAATCAACGTGCAGGCCTGTTGATGAGAATTTAGTAGAGCTTCTAATCTACCTGGACTGTTTGCGAAGGGCCTCTGCCTCCCGCATCACTGCTGTTGTTCCTTACTTTGGATATGCCCGGCAGGACAGGAAAGATGAAGGGCGAGTGCCCATCACCGCAAAACTGGTGGCAAATCTTATTACCACCGCCGGCGCCGACAGGGTCCTGGCGATTGACCTGCACGCAGCACAGGTGCAGGGTTTCTTCGATATACCGGTTGACCACCTGTCGGGCGAACTGGTATTGAGCAAGTATTTCAGGGACAAAAAAATCAGTAATCTAACAGTAGTGTCGCCGGATGTGGGTAATATGAAGATCGCGTCCAGATATGCAGACCGCTTAGGTGGCGAGCTGGCGATTGTGAACAAAAAAAGGGTCAGTGGCAGTGAAGCAATTGCACAGGAACTCATCGGTGATGTTAAAGGTAGAAATATTGTGATGTGCGATGATATTATTGCCACCGCAGGGACGATTTGCAGTGCAGCCAGGCTGGTGAAAGAGCGGGGAGCTGAAAAAATATATATCGGTGCCACACACGGCGTCTTCGCGGGACAGGCTTTAGAACGACTGAAGGAGGCCCCGATTGATGAAATAGTAGTTACCGACACGATACCGCTGACTGCGGCAGCCCAAAAGTGTGGCGATATCAAAGTCCTAACTGTATCGTCTATGTTAGGTGAAGCCATCAAGAGAATTCACAGAAATGAATCGGTTAGCAACCTATTTACTGAGTATTGACAATTGTAAGAGGAGATTATGGAAAAAGATTTGCGACTGACCGCGACAATTCGAGAACACACCGGCTCAAAGGCGGCCGCGAGGGAACGTAAGCAGGGCCGGATACCCGCTATTGTCTACGGCCATAAAAAAGAGCCAGTGGCCATTTCGTTGGATGCACATAATCTGGCCGAAGGGCTGCATCACGGGCATCGACTGATGGATGTGCAAATCGGGAAAAAGTCGCAAAAGATGCTCGTTAAAGACCTGCAATATGACTATCTCGGGAAAAATATCATTCATGTGGACCTGATGAGAGTAAGCGCAGGCGAGACCATTAAAGTAACGGTTCCTATCGAGCTTAAAGGAACAGCAAAAGGCACACACGAAGGTGGCGTTATTACCGAGCATATAGACCATCTGGAAATCGAGTGTCAAGCAGCCGAAATTCCCGAAAATATCGTTGTCTCGGTGGCAGATATGGATGTAGGTGACACCCTGCACGCCAGCGATATCGAGCTTCCTGCGGGCATGCGGCTGTTAAGCCCGCTGGATATGCTGCTTGTTACCTGTAGTCTGGTCGCTGCTGCCAAGGCAGCCGAAGAGGTTGAAGAAGAAGCACCAACTGCTCCTGAAGTTATTACCGAGGCTAAGGAGGCTGAGGAGGAATCGTCAGAAGAAAAGGCCAAAGAGTGAATTTCGAGGCTCGAACGTGGATATCAGCTATGAATGGACTTCTAAGGCGCCTATGGCGGGTATCGAACAGAGAATTTGATGCTATGGCCGGAGGCATGAAAATGGTCGTCGGCCTGGGAAATCCGGGCGACGAATATGTCGATACGCGGCACAACATTGGGTTTCGAGTAGTTGATTCGCTGGCAGAGGCGTTAAAGGTAGATGTAAGAAAAAGAAAATTTGGCGCTCGTTTTGGGCTTGGCGAATTTACAGATAAAAAGTTAATATTGTTAAAGCCGTGGCAATATATGAACCGCAGCGGTCAGGCTGTTGCAACAGCGGTGGGTTTTTACAAACTTGGTTTGAGCAACTTGCTTGTTGTAACCGACGACCTGGCGTTATCGCCGGGCAGGCTCCGGATTAGAGCAACGGGCTCGGGCGGCGGCCATAACGGTTTGGCTGATGTTATCGAAAAGCTCGGCACTGATGGTTTCGCGCGTTTGCGAATCGGTATCGGCCAGAGTGGTAGAAAAACTGCGGCAGATTTTGTTCTCGATAAGCCAACAAAGCCAGAGAGGACTCTGCTGGATGAGGCAATCGAGAGGTCGCGAGAGGCAGTATTTTGCTGGGTTGAACACGGTATTGAATCGGCCATGAATAAGTTCAACAGTGGATAACGGATAAAAAGGAAAACTAAACGCTAATCTAATTTTAACAGGAGGTATTTGGCTTGGAAACTGCCGCTAAAAGAGGGACCCTGTTTCGCGAAAAGGCGGAGAAATGGGAACCCAGATTATACGAAGCTATGTTTCTTGTTGATTCAGCTGAGGGCTCGCAGAATCAGGACGAGATTACCGGAACCATCAAAACCATATTGGAAAGGGCCGAGGCTGAGATTGTCTCTATAAAAAAATGGGACGTTAGAAAACTTGCCTACAAAATTAACGGCAAAACCAGGGGGACATACATCCTTTGTTATTTCAAGGCCGATGGCGAGAGAATCCAGAACATTGAAAAAGATGTACAGCTCTCAGAGCAAATTATGCGTGTTTTGATTCTGAGTGCCGAGACAAGGGCGGCTGAAAACGTTGAAGAGGCCCTTCGCAAAATGGGAACCCAGGAAGATATTGGCGTTACTGAGGCGGAAAAGGAAAAACAGAAAGAGCCCAAACGCGATAAAGAGGATTTGGAAACCCAGAATGCTGCTGAAGAATCGGCGGAGAAGGCAAGTACTCAAGAAGAAACAGAGCAAGCCGGCGAGCCGGAACAGTCAGGCGCCCCTGCCGCAGCGGATGTGATTGAACCGGAGCAGCCAGACGAACCCACGGCTGCGGATGTGATTGAACCGGAGCAACTGGGGCAGTCGGAAACAGAAAAAGATTTCTGAGTCCGACCCGAGGCGGAATGAGCCGCAGCAGCTTATAGTTGTACGGAAAGGGGATTTTGAAATGAGTAATTTTAATAAAGTTTTACTGATGGGCAATCTGACTCGTGACCCGCAGTTATCGTATACGCCCAACCAGACGGCAGTAGTCGATTTCGGGCTGGCGGTGAACCGCAAATGGACAAGCAGGGATGGCGAAAAAAAAGAGGAGACGTGTTTTGTGGATTGCCGGGCGTTCGGTCGAACTGCTGAGAATATAAACAAGTACCTGAGCAAGGGCAGGCCGTTGTTCGTTGAAGGCAGGCTGACTTTCGACAGTTGGACATCTCAGGACGGTACAAAACGCAGCAAGCACAGGGTTACAGTTGAAAACTTTCAGTTTCTTGGCGGCGGGCAGAGGCAAGGTGCCGGACAAACCGAGCAAAATGCAGGCGGTGCCGCTTCTCAAGCAGAAAAACAGTATCCCAACAGTGTCGACGCAGATGATATCCCGTTTTGAGATTACACACATGTAAATGTATGGATGACGACTCAGAAAAAGGATGACCCAACACAAGAGACCCCATACTTACGTATGGGGAATAAGGACAAAAGATGGCCAGAACACAAAAAAGAAAACCAAGTACAAGTAATAGAGAGATCCCTCAACGCGGGGGCCCAAAATCAGGCACTGCAGGCTTTCGGCAAACGCGAAGAAGGCGTGTGGGGCCCCCAGGTACTCGTGAACAGACGCAATGTCGTTTCTGCAGAAACGGTGTAAAATACATCGACTACAAGGACGTAGACACCCTGCAAAAGCTTTTAACTAATCGCGGCAAGATATACTCGCGAAAGCGCAGCGGCAACTGCGCCGGCTGTCAGAGAAAAGCCAAAAAAGCAATCAAACGCGCCAGGTATATGGCACTTTTGCCGTTTACTACGTAATTTTTGGTAATTGGTAACTGGTGAGTGGTAACTTTTAACCATTTAACCATTTATCCAGAAAGGCACGAAATATGAAGGTTTTGCTTTGCGAAGATGTTAAGCCACTGGGCTGGCTTGGTGATGTTGTGGAAGTCAACACGGGGTATGCGAGAAATTACCTGCTGCCGCAGGGGTTGGCAAAGCCCGCAACTGAGGATAATCTGCGGGCCATAGCTAAAGAAAAGGTCAGTCGCGCGGAGGAAAGGAAAGTCGACAGGCAGCGGCTGGAAGTGGTGGCCAAAACGGTGGAAGGAGCAGAAGCGGTCGTCGCCGCTAAAGCCAACGAGCAAGGTGTCTTGTTCGGCTCGGTCGGAGCCGGCCAGATAGCTCAAAACCTGCGCCAGCTCGGATTTGAAATTGCCGACGAGTTTGTGGCGCTTGGCGAACATATAAAGCAGGTGGGAACGTCACAGGTAACACTTAAATTTGCCGACGACCTGACCGCTACGGTCAGCGTTGTGGTCGTACCCGAAGGCGGAGACGTCGAGGCCATAAAAGCCGCTGAAAAGGAGGCAGCCGAAAAGGCTGCCGAAGCCGAGGATACTACGGCCGAGCAGAAAGAAGCTGAACAGGAAAAACCTGAGCAGAAAGGTGATAGTGAACCAGTCAACGAAGACAGCTAAGGAAAGAAGCAGTTCTGCACCGGTAGCTGCCGGGGCGGTTCGTCCGGGGCCGAATTTGGCCAATCGCAGTATGCCCGAATCGTTAGCGGCTGAGGCGGGCGTATTAGGCTCGATGATAATCGACCCGCAGTGCATCAGTGAAGTCGTAGAGCAGTTGAAAACAGACGCTTTTTACCGCGTCGAGCATCGCTACATATTCGACGCTATCATCGCGCTCTACGAGAAGAATAAAGGAGAGGCCACCGATGCGGTCCTGCTTCGCGATGAGCTTGAAAAACGTAAGCAGCTCGAAGCCGCCGGCGGTGTGGAATATCTTGCCAGGATTATGGACTCTGTCCCTTCGGCTGCCAACGTGATGTACTATGCCGGGATTGTCAAAAACAAGATGCTGCTTCGTGAGATGATTGCCGCTGCCAGCGAAATCCTGGACGATGCTTACAGCGAAAGCGGTGAGCCAAATGAAAAACTCGATGAAGCGGAACGTAGGATTTTTGCCGTTACGGACAAGAAGATAAGCGGCTCCGCAGTGGCGTTGAAAGACCTGGTTATCAGCGCCTATGAGCTGATAGAGAAGCGCGATGGAAACCTGATTACAGGTCTTGCCACCGGCTATCTCAAGCTCGACCAGCTTACCTGCGGTTTGCAGAACGGCGAGATGATAATAGTTGCAGGAAGACCAAGTATGGGCAAGACCAGCCTGGCACTGAATATCGCCGAGCACATGGGCGTGGTTGAGAAGATTCCGACCGCGATATTTTCATTGGAGATGGGCAAACAGCAGTTGGCTGAGAGATTTTTGTGCAGCATGAGTCAAATTGACCTGCAGTTGGTAAGAAGGGGGATGTTCGATACCGAACATCTCGAGAAGCTCAAGGAGACCTGCGGCCAGTTGTATGAAGCGCCGATTTACATCGATGACACCTCGACACTGACGCCGTTGGAACTCCGCGCCAAGGCAAGGAGGCTCAAAAGCCAGCACGACATACGATGCATTATAGTGGACTACCTGCAGTTGATGCACCTGGGTTCCGGTCGGGTCGAATCACGTCAGCAGGAGATTACATCTATTTCAAGATATACAAAAGCATTAGCCAGGGAGCTAAATATACCCGTTGTGGTTCTGAGTCAATTGAATCGAGGACCTGAAGGAAGAGAAGGTCACAGGCCGAGAATGAGCGACCTTCGTGAGTCCGGCAGTATCGAGCAGGACGCTGACGTGGTGATACTGCTGCACCGTGAAGACTATTACCATCGAGGTGAAAAAGATTACGAGGAGATTAAGACCAATAAGGCGGAGTTGATAATAGCCAAACAGCGCAACGGCCCCACTGGAAATGTTGAGCTGGTATTCATAGAAAAATATACACGGTTTGAAACTGCTTCTTATGCCGAAGTTCCTTCTGCGCGGTTTGAAAGCATCACGCAGGAAGAAGAGGCCCCCTTTTAGGAAATATTAACGGATGAAGAAATCGCATTTGTGTATTCTTATTTTGATAGCGCTTTTAAGCCTGCCGCAAGCCTATTCACAGTCCCAAGAGGGACACCTCTCGGTGGTAAGCCGGACAGGCACGGCTGCCGCCCCCGCTGCTTCCTTGCGAAAGCAAGGAGCGGGGGTCAAGTCAATCGATTTTGACTTTGTCAACGACAAGCGCACGTATAAAGATAAGCGTTTGCTGGGGATACTGGGCTTCAAAAAAGGCGATGACATCGATGCTGTCCTCGCTGAGTTCGGCAGAGACCGCGTCGAGGAGTATTATCGCAAAAAGGGCTTTGCTTTTATTCAAGTGGCACTTGATGAGGGAAAGTTAGCCGCCGGCAAAGTGGTTTATCAAATTGATGAAGGGCCGAAGGTCAAGATTGGGAAGGTTTCGTTCAACGGCAATGAATCTTTAAGGGATAGTGCGCTCAAAAAGGTCGTAAAGACAACGAAAAAAAATTGGTTTCTTTGGCCGAAGCCTTACACCGAAGAAACAGTAACTGAAGATTTGTGGGCGCTGAAAAATATCTATTGGGACAGGGGGTTTCTCGATTCCAACATAACCGTAAAAACAAAATTCACCGACGACCGGAGCAAAGTCAATATCACTTTCACAATTGAGGAGAGAACACTCTATATTGTTGAGAAAATTCTCCTGAAGTTTATCGATGCAGAGGGTAAAACTGTTGAGGAGATTGTGCTTAAGTCTGCGAAGCCGGAGGTCGAGCAGGGGCGCACAGGCAGGAAGCCATTCGACGAGAAACTATTGCTGGCGCAGGTGAAACTGGAGCCGGGGGAAATCTATAATGGTCGAAAGGCCAAGGCGGATGTTAAACGGCTGCTTAAGCTTTACCGTGAACAGGGTTTTATCGACGCTAAGGTTGAGCTGTTGAGCCCTGTGTTTATTCCCGACGTCGACGCTGTCAACGTAGAATGCACAATATTTGAGGGCCCGCAGTTTCGTATCGGCCGGATAGATATAACCGGCAACAGAGAAACGCAGGACAAGGTTTTCCGGCGGATACTGGATGAAGAGGATTTCCAGCCTGGTCGATGGTACAATGCTGATATTGCCCCCAAGGAAACCGGAGGCAAGTTGGAAAAAAGCATACAAAATATGACAGCGGCCGAGGCGGTTTCTATTACGCCTTTGGACGGTGATGAGCCTGGACAGAAGAATGCGGAGTTGCACATAAAAGAGGGAAAAACACGTTGGGGATTGTTAGGTGCGGGTATATCCTTAGGGAGAGGTTTGATTGGTCAGCTTGAATTCAGGGATGAGAATTTTGATATCCACGACACGCCCGAAAGCTTTGAAGAATTTATTACAGGCAAGGCGTTCCGAGGTGCAGGACAGAAACTGCGCATTTCGCTGCGACCCGGATTGCGAGAGAGCATGTATTCTGTCAGTTTCACAGAGCCTTATCTTCATGACAAACCAGAGTCGCTCAATGTGACAGGCTCAGGCTGGGAGAGGGAAAATTACAAAGAGAGATACGGCTTCGGCGAACAAAGGACCAAAGGATATGTAGGTTTCAGTAAATGGCGAAAAGATGCCTGGGGCCGAAGTCTCAGCTTTAGATGGGAAAATGTTGATGTCGGTGACTTTAGCTCCGCTCCTCCAAGCGAACTAAAAGACATTGAGGGCGATAATATGATTGGAGGTATTGGGTTTGGCATCGGCAAAAGGACCACGGACGATAGGTTTAGGCCAACCACAGGCTACGAGTTCAACACCGGCTATGAACAGCTCGGCGGCGACCACACTTTTGGTATATTGACCGGCACTCATACATGGTACAGGACGCTTTACGAAGATTTGGCTGAGCGAAAAACAGTTCTGGCGGTGAAGCTGCTTGGAGCAGCCACTGTAGGTGATGCACCGGCTTTTGAGAAGTTTTATGGCGGCGGCATGGGCACTTACGGTATTAGAGGTTTTAGATACCGAGGCGTAAGCACGAGGGCCGGCAGTAATAACGACCCGGTAGGCAGTGATTGGTTATTTCTGGCCAATGCGGAGGTGAGTGTACCGTTGGTAAGCGAAAGCCTTACAGCCTTGTTTTTCATTGACAGCGGTGCAATTGATTCAGGGGGCTACCGTCTATCAGTAGGCAGCGGGGTAGAGATTGGGATACCTTTGTTGGGCTCTGTGCCGATGAGGCTTCAGTTTGGGGTGCCGATTATGAAGGATGAAGATGACGATACACGGATTTTCAGTTTCTCTGTGGGTATGCAATTTTAATTGATTATCGATTACCGATGATTGTTCGTGAACGTATTATGATAGAGGATAAATCTGGAAAGGATATCTTATGAATATTAAAAAAATAACCTGGCCCTTTATTGTGGCAGCGATTTTGTTAATTGCCCTGTCCTCAGGCTTTCTTTTTAAGAACCGGGGGAAAACCGCTGATGACCAAATGAAAACTATAGCCAAACAGAATGAGAAAATCGCCGAGCAGGATGAGAAAATTGCCGGGCAAAACAGCAAGATTGCCGAGCAAGACAAGAACCTTGTCAAGCAGGACAAAAGGCTTACTGAACTCGAAAGCATAACGAAGGAAGTTAACCGGATACAAACGGACCCGAATATGCTCAAGGTTAACCTCAAAGATTCTGACATGTCACTGATACAGCAGATCATCGAAAAACAGGTAAAGCTTAATATGACAAAAGCAAGCCTGCCCAAGATTGGTGTTGTCAGTATTCGGAAAATTTTTCGGGGCTGTAAGAAAAGTGCTAAGTACAGGCAGGAAGCTACCGCCGAACGGCAGCGAGTTGAGGCCGAACTGGTTAAGCTTGACAATGAGATCAAAGCTCAAAAGGCGGGACTCAGAACGTTAAAAGTCGGCAGTGAGAATTATATGGCACAGGTAAAGGAAATACTGGAAAAGCAGGCCCGCTTACAGGCTCAGCAAGAGTTTAACAAGCAGCAAATGGTGTTAACAGAACAGAGAATAACCGAGGATATTTATGGAGACATTTTGCGGATAACCGGCGAGATTGCAAAAGAGAAGGGCCTGGCTTTTGTGTTTGAAAGGAGCGAGCCCGAGCTTCCGGCGTTAAGTCCCACCGAACTTGAACTGTCTATGGGGTTGCATAAATTGCTATACAGCAATGGCTGTATAGATATTAGCGATGAAGTGATGACTCGGCTGGATTCGGAGGAATGAAAAAAGATAGATGCTCGATGCTGGATGCTCTCCACAGTCCTTGGGACTCCTTACGGAGGACGCCCAATGGCGGATACTCGACGAGTATCAAGAAACGAGTATCGAGAATCGAGAATTACTATGAGATTGACGGTTGCACAATTGGCTGAGCGGCTCGGTGCTGAGCTGGTCGGTGACGGCTCCGGGCAGATAAACGCTGTGGGGACGGTAGAGGCGGCCGGTGAGAACGAAGTTGCTTTTATCAGAGACTCAAAACATAACTACGTTCAACCCGGAACTAACGCAGCTGGGAAATATCTATCAGCGGTTAAGCAGTCACTCGCGGGGGCGGTTATCGTTGCCGGGCGTATTGAAGGTTTGGCTAAGCCCCAATTGATTGTTACAAATGTTGATGCGGCCCTAATCGAAGCTTTGAATGTTTTTGCGCCTGAGTTGAAACCTGCCGCCGAAGGGATTGACACAACTGCAAAGGTTGCCGACAGCGCCAGGATAGCCGAAGGTGTTGCTATCGGCGCCGGTGTAGTTATTGAGGATGGGGCTGAAATTGGGCCAGGCAGCAAAATTGGCAGCGGATGCAAAATAGGCCAGAACTCGAAGGTTGGTGGAAATTGTCGTCTCGACTGCAATGTTGTCGTTTATCACAACTGCCATTTAGGCAATAACGTGGTCATTCAGGCAAACACTACCATCGGCTCAACCGGCTTTGGGTATTCATTTATCAATGGCAGCCATAAACGTATTCCGCACAATGGCGGAGTGGTGATTGAGGACTTTGTCGAAATAGGAGCTAACTGTTGTATTGACAGGGCAAAGTTCGGAAATACCATAATTGGAGCAGGGACAAAGATAGATAACCTCGTACAAATTGCTCATAATGTAGTCATTGGCAAAAACTGTCTGATAGTAGCACTGGTGGGCATTTCCGGCAGTTGCAAGCTCGGCGACAGTGTTGTCTTGGCCGGGCAGGTTGGCCTTGCTGATAATATAGAAATAGGAGATGGTGCATTAGTTGGCGCTCAGGCCGGCGTTACAAACAACATAGGAGCTGGTAAAAGGGTGATTGGCTCACCGGCAATCGATGGAAAAGAGGCGTTACAGGTACTTGTCTTAACGAAGCGTTTGCCGAAGCTGGTTGAGCAGGTAAAGCAACTAAGCAAGAGTGTAGAAAGACTTGAAAAGGCAAAAGATTAACCACGGTTTTTTGGTAACCGGTTATTGGTAATTAGTGATTGGTAATTACTTAACCATTTAACCAATCAAAAATGAAACTGCAAAAGACGATAAAAAGTGAAGGCAGACTTGTCGGTCGCGGCATGTTTGGGGGCAAGGAAGCAAAGGTTGTTTTTCGCCCTGCTCCTGCCGATTCCGGAGTGGTTTTCGTGCGGACCGATGTCCCGGAGGCGGTACGGATTAGTGCTGTTGCCAGTAATCTTGCTGAGCGAAGTCGTCGCACAACGATAAAGAAAGGCCGTGTCAGTATAGAAACGATCGAGCATTGTCTGGCCGCCATCAATGCGTTAGCGATTGATAATCTGGTCGTAGAGGTTGACGGCTCGGAGCTGCCGGCCCCGGATTGCAGTTGTGCCGAGTATTTCAAGGTTCTAAAATGTACCGGGCTGGTTGAGCAGGCCCAGAAACGTAAAGAGTTCGTTATCAGCGAGCCTATCAGCATTACGGCTGGTGACGCGTCGATATACGCCCTGCCGTACGCCAATGACGGATTAAATATCACCTACGACCTGGATTACGCCGGTCACACCGGTATCGGCAGACAGATTTTTAGCTGTCGGCTTACGCCGGAGAATTTCGAGAAGAATCTGGCACCTGCCCGAACCTTTCTACTTGAAGCTGAGGCGAAGCAATTTCAAGCCCGCGGAATGGGAATGCATCTTAGTCCCCGTGATATTCTGGTCGTCAACTCAGACGGACCTATTAAGAACAGTTTCAGATTTCCCAACGAGTGCGTCAGGCATAAGATTGCCGATTTAATCGGCGACCTTGCGTTGGTCGGCCGAGGGCTTTGCGGCAGGATTGTGGCCTATAAGAGCGGGCATTCGTTGAACCAGCGGCTTGTAACAAAATTGTACGAAGCGGCTGAGCGGCAGGAGCGAATGCAAAAGCTCGGGACGGACGCACTTTTGGACATCAGGCAGATTGCCAAGATTCTGCCACACAGATATCCGTTTTTGCTGGTGGACAAAGTAGTCGAAATCGAAGGCGACACGCGAATAAAAGGGATAAAGAATGTAAGCTTCAATGAGCAATTTTTCCAGGGCCATTTTCCCGGTACGCCTATTATGCCCGGGGTTCTTATCGTAGAAGCGATGGCGCAGGTATCCGGCTTGTTATTTGCGCAAAGACTGGAACATACCGGCAAGCTGGCGGTACTGCTGAGCATGGATGGCGTAAAATTGCGCAGACCTGTTGTACCCGGCGACCAGCTTGTCCTTACCGCCGAGACGGTGCGTCTTCGGAAAAGAACCGCACAGTGTCGGTGCAGGGCGATGGTAGGTGACGCGGTAGCAGCAGAAGCCCAAATCAAATTTATGCTCGTCGACGAAGAGAAGGTATAGCAGTAATTTTGAATTTCGAGTGTTGTTTTTAGGTAAAAACCAAAAATGATTAAAGTACATCCCAGTGCAGTGGTTTCAAAGGAGGCTCAGTTAGGTGAGGATGTTGCAATTGGGCCCAATTGTGTTATTGAAAACGGGGTCTCAATTGGTGCCGGTACGGTCATTGATGCTAATGTAGTGATTGAAAAAAATGTCAGAATTGGAAAAAACAATCATTTTTGCGCCAATTGTGTGATTGGTGGCATGCCGCAAGTGCTGGGTTTGAGTCCGGACGCCGAGATAGGCGGACTGCTGATAGGTGACAGAAACATCTTTCGTGAGCAGGTGACAATCCATCTGAGTGCCCGCAGGGGGGAAATAGCGAAAGTAGGAAACGATAATCTGTTGATGGTCGGTGTGCACATCGGACACGACTGTACACTCGAAGATAAGATTGTTATGAGTAATTCTGTGCAGATAAGCGGGCATTGCAAGATTGAGACCGGCGCCTGGTTTAGCGGTCTGGCAGCTATGCACCAGTTTGTAACTTTCGGCAAGTGGAGCTACGCAGCGGGACTTGCCGGGATTAATCGCGATATTCCGCCATTTCTGATTGTCAGCGGTCACTATCCGCCGAGAATTCGCGGCGTTAATAAGCGTGGTATGGATCGAGCCGGTTTAACTGAGAAGCAGCAGGAGAAAATATTCGAGGCATACAAGAAGCTCTACCGCCAGGGCAGCGCAGTGCTGGAAAATGCAAAGGCTTTGGCGCAAGAGGACGGACTCGATGAGAACGTTCGGGCCATGGTTGATATGATTATCAAAAGCAGCGAGCATCAATTTGGCAGATACCTGGAGAAATTCAGACGCAGATAGAATCATTATCTGTCGTACGAGTAACGAGGGCATAATTAAGTGGAAAAGATACGTACCGCCGTTATAGGCGCAGGTAAAATGGGGACGATACACGCCAAGGTCTACGACCAGCTCCCGCAAAGTGACTTTGTTGCTGTGGTCGATATAGACGGCGACAAAGCAGAACGCCTGGCCAATCAATATGGGTGTCATGCCTTTACTAATTGCACGGACATCCTGGACAAGGTTGACGCGGTAACAATAGCAACTCCCACAGTAACGCATCTGGAATTGGCTAAAATCTTCATAAAAAATAATGTTGCGGTGATGATAGAGAAGCCGTTGGCAGCTAACGTTAAAGAAGGTAAAAAGATTGTACGGCTTGCGAAGAAAAACGGCAGGACCGTGGCGGTGGGGCATTCTGAGCGGTGCAATCCGGTCGTTCAGGCGGTGAAGCGGCTGGATGTTGAGCCGAAGTTTATCGAGGCCACCCGCGTCAGCCCATATACATTCCGCTCAACCGATATCGGGGTTGTAATGGACCTGATGATTCACGATATAGATATCATTCTGTCTTTGGCGGCAAGCAAAATTAAGAAAGTGGCTGCTGTCGGAATTGGCATCATTGCCGATGATAAGGAGGACATCTGTAACGCAAGAATCACGTTTGAGAACGGCTGTATTGCAAATATTACCGCTTCGCGACTCGCTCTTAGAACGGAAAGAAGGGTGCGGGTGTTCAGTCGTCAGGCATATCTGAGTCTGGATTATCTTAAGAAGAGTGGAATTGCCATTAAGGCTGACCCAAATATCAACGCCGTGAAGTGGATAAAGGAACACGAGGACTTAGAGGGTTTTGACCCAACGAGAGTGAACTGGCTGGATTTATTGCACATAGAGCATCTTGACATAGATGACAGGGAGCCTTTGCGTGTTGAGCAGGAGGCTTTTCTGGGGGCCGTTGTGGATAAGCAGCTTCGCCCCGAGGTCAGCGCCGAAGAGGGCCTGGCTGCGATGGAATGTGCCCATAAGATTCTGGCCTCTGTCAGAAAACACAAGTGGAATGAGAAAATAGCGGATAGCACTTAGCGTATAAAAAAAGAACTAAACGAGCAGTGCCGTATGATTCGTAAGTTTTAGTTTTGCGCATTATTGATGGCTGTGGCTTTGATGACCGGCGGCAGCAAGAAGGCAGGTAAGGAGTCGAAAAGATATGGATATCGGACAGAAAAAGGTGAAATTGGAAACGAATATGGGGGACATGGTTATTGAGCTTAACGAAGAAGCCGCACCTGTTACGGTAAAGAACTTTCTTCAGTATGTGGAGGAAGGTTTTTACGACGGGACTATATTTCACCGGGTGATACCGGATTTTATGATACAGGGTGGCGGGTTCACGGCGGAGATGGTGCGGAAAGAAACACATGCGCCGATTGCCAACGAAGCCGGCAATGGATTGAAAAACGACCAAGGCACTATCGCGATGGCCCGGACTAATAATCCTGATAGCGCTACAGCCCAGTTTTTTGTCAATCATATAATTCGATCATCTTTTGTGCCGCCTCTCTTAATATGGCTTTTTCTTCTTCAGAAAACTCGTGTGGTTCCTCTATTGTCTGATTAACGTTATCGGTAAACATGGCAAGATATTTGCCCTCCAGCTCGGTACAGCTTTTCGCAACGCTGTATTGGTTGTGTTTCCGCGCCATCAGTCGGTCATGGGCAAGGTTAGCAAGAACACTGCCGACAGTAACTATATTCTCTTTCATGTTTTTGTCGTACAGTTCACGAATACGCTTTTTGATGTGTTCTTTTCTCAACATTCTCCATGCCTGAGTCCTTGCGGAATTCTCTGCGTAATCCTATGAACCGGAGCCGGTCAATAGTTTTTGACGTTCACAAACATTTTTTTCCTTACTCCAGGTATTTTTGCCCGCAGGCACCTTCACAAATACTTGAGGGGCCGAGGAGCAAAAATACGACGGGATTGCAACCCGGGCTGGCGGCCCACACTCCTATTCGTACTCGTCTAAAAGACGGCACACAAAACTACCTACGGTCGAAAGGCCCCATTCTCTGCGACGTAATATCCGCCACTGGCGGCCTCACATTACGCGGACCGGGGTCCTCTCAGCTATCCCGTCAACCCAAAATCTAAGCTGAATTCTTTACCTTGGCAATCCTCCGAACTCCACACTCATTGCAAACCAACCGCTCATTAAACAGCTCACCGGTAAACTGCATCGCACGCATAATACTAAGCAGCTTACGAGCAACCGCAACTATTGCTATCTTCTTCCGATTTTTCTGTCCGCACATCACTCGCTCATAAAACGACCTAAGCGCAGCGCTCTTCTTTATTGTACGCCACGCAGCCTCCACCAAAAGCCACCTCACCACACTCGGACCCTGCTTGCTTATATGACCCAACCGCCTGCTCGAACCGCTCTCATCCAGCCTCGGTGTCAAGCCAAAATAAGCACAATATTGCTTACTGCGACCAAATCGCCTTATATCGTCAGTATAAGCCAGGACAGCCTCCGCCGTCCGAGGACCTATACCAGGTATACTCATCAGCAATCTGCCGCCTGCCTGCTTGTCGAGATAGCCGTCAAGATACCCCGTCGTACGTTTGAGCTGTCCCTCGAGCAAACAAAGCTCCTCCAGCATGTCCAACAGATTCATACGCCAAAGACACTCATCTTCTATCTGCACCTCTTCAGCAAGACCGCGCATCCATGCTCTATTAGCGACCTTCCACCAACTGCCCCTCTCAGACGCTTTGACAAAACCGTTCGCCTTCAAGAGTGCGCGAATCCTGTTCTTAACGGAAGTTATTTTGTTTACTGTATTCCTGCGATGAAGTATTGTCACCCTCCACTGCCTGACCCGGTTGCTGGGTATGTGCACCTTGGGCACCTCACCTATCGAGAGCAGTACCGCCTGCTTTCGAGCATCTATTCGGTCTGTCTTCGTGGCGGTCCTGTATATCCAGGTCATCTTGCTTGGATTCGAGACCGTGATATCTTCGGCGTGACCACACAGCCGATCATACCTGTATCCGGCTTGGCCACTTATCTCGAAGGTCAGATGCAGCTTTTCGCCGGCTTTGCTTTCAGTTCTAAGAAATTTCTTCATCTGCTCGATATCCGTCCTGAGGGTGGCATATTTGTCTTTCCTGCCTTTTTGTACGACACACGCTACTGTTTTCTTGTCATCAATGTCGAATCCGATATACTTGTCCATTAGGAGCCTCCTGTAATAAAGGTTATTGTGGCGTTTCGACGACCACGTAAAACTT
>DATLBB010000160.1:0-4396 GCA_035527155.1 Sedimentisphaerales bacterium | reverse complement strand
AGGACAAGCTCGCCGAATATTACGGGAGTATGCGGCAGGAAAGCGAGCGATTGAGCAGGCTCATTGAGAACGTGCTTGACTTTTCTCGCATCCAGAAAGGACAGAAAAAATATACGTTCAGTTTGGGCGATATTAACGAGTGCATTGCGGGCGTAGTCGAAATGATGAAGCCCTACGCGACACAGAACGGCTTTTCGATAAAAACAGAGCTCGGGCAGATTGGTCAAACGGCTTTTGACCGTGATGCCGTTACACAGATAGTTGTTAATTTGGTGGACAACGCAATCAAATATGCCCGTAATACACAGGATAAGACTATTACGGTCCAAACCAGGAGCGATGGCCAGTTCATCTTAATAGAAGTTGAGGACCATGGCCCAGGCGTGCCTCATCGGCTGCGACATAAAGTCTTTGAGCAGTTCTTTCGTACTGAGGCGGAAGCAACACGCGAAACGACCGGAACGGGCCTGGGCCTTGCGCTCGTGAAAAAATTCGCCCAGGCGCACAACGGTTTTGTAGAAATCATCACCGCCAAGCCGAGCGGCGCTATCTTCAGGGTGGCCTTAGCTGCTCAGGTGCAGGATACGTAAAGAGGTTGCTGGGACGGATTAAAACTAACTCCACTCTGTTTGTTCATTTAACTTTTGGTTTATTCTCGACTTTTCTCTTTTGCCGGACCGAAACATATAAACGAAACAAGGATTAAACCGGCGCCGGCAAAAAAAAGCATGGTTCGTCGACGGGGTTCCCCGCAGCGGGTAAGCCATTCGGGCAGGGCCGCGTCGGTAGTGTTTAGGCCCATCTCTTCTGTCAAGGCTTTTCTGGCGGCGGCTAATTGTTCGGCTGTTGCTTTCGGGTAAATAGTGTCTACGTCATTATGTTCCACGCCGAGCGTAGCGGGGGCAATCCGCTTGATAAGATTGGGGTCTTTCTCCAACTGCTCCAGAAGGGCATCGTAGTCAGCGTTCAGGGATTTGAGCTGATTTGACAGGTCTTTCTCTGCTTCCAGCAGCTCTCTGTTATGATAGTATCGAAGCAAATCAGCACAAAGTATAGAGCCGCTCAGTGCTGCTGCACCGATGCTGAAAAATACAACAAACAAAAACGCTCGGATGATATTTTGCCTTTGCAATTTCGTATCTCGTTTTTCTTTTACCGCCGAGTTCGCAGAGAAAATATTCATTTTGACTTTTTCATCTCAGCGTTCTCCGCGTCCTCCGCGGTTAGTCTTTTTTACGCTTCACGAGATTAGAGCCGGGCGTATTGTGCGGCTGAGCCGAGGTCTTCACTTATTCTAAGCAGTTGATTGTACTTGCAGATTCTATCTGTTCGGCAAAGCGACCCGGTTTTTATCTGGCCAACCCCGGTAGCAACGGCCAGGTCGGCGATTGTCGTGTCCTCGGTCTCGCCGCTTCGGTGGCTGATGACGGCTGTCCAGCCAGCCGCGCGAGCCATATTGATGGCCTCAAATGTCTCTGTCAGCGTGCCTATTTGATTGAGCTTTATCAGTATTGAATTGGCGCAGTCGAGCTTTATACCCTTTGCAAGACGAGAGGTATTGGTTACGAACAAATCATCGCCAACCAATTGGATTTTATCACCAAGCTTCTTATTTAGTTTCGTCCACCCGGCCCAATCATCCTCGGCCAGTCCATCTTCAATAGAAATGATGGGATACTTGTCCACCCATCGGGCCCAGTGCGCAATCAGAGTATCGCAGGAGATTTTTTTCTTCGGGCTGGATTTGAAAAACTTGTAGCTCTTTGTTTTGCTGTCGAACATTTCGGTTGCAGCAGGGTCGAGGGCAATTGCGATGTCCTTTCCAGGTTTGTAGCCGGCTTTCTTTATGGCGTTCATAATGACTTCCAGGGCCTCCTCGTTGCTTTTGAGCATTGGGGCAAAGCCGCCTTCGTCGCCGACCGATGTCGCGTAGCCTTTTTTGGTCAGCACGGATTTTAGAGTATGGAAGACCTCCGCCCCCATCTGCAATGCCTGCGGGAAACTTTTAGCCCCTATCGGCATAATCATAAATTCCTGGAAGTCGACGTTGTTGTCCGAGTGTTTTCCGCCATTTAGAATATTCATCATCGGGACCGGCAGAATATTGGCATTGCAGCCGCCTAAATAGCGGTAAAGGGGCAAGTCGGCTGAGTCCGCCGCCGCCTTTGCTGCCGCTAACGAGACGCCTAATATCGCGTTTGCGCCGAGCTTGCCTTTGTTGGCCGTGCCGTCCAGCTCAATCATCAGTTGGTCGAGCTCTTCCTGCTGCGTTGCGTCTATACCTAAAACTTCGGGCCCGATAACTTCGTTTACGTTTTTGACGGCGCAGCTTACGCCTTTGCCCATATAGCGTTTTGCCTTTGTGTCACGAAGCTCTATCGCTTCGTATGCGCCTGTGCTGGCTCCGGATGGTACTGCCGCTCTGCCGAACGAGCCGTCATCAAGCAGCACATCGACTTCAACAGTAGGGTTGCCGCGCGAATCGAGTATTTCCCTTGCCATTACATCAACAATCGTTGTGAACATCTTGTATCCTTTCCTTATTTCTTATTCGAAATTCGTTATTCGATTTCTGTTATTCGCCATTTCTGCCAAGGTTACAGAGTTTCCCTGCCCCCGTCAAGACCGTTAGTCCGCCTGTAGTGGATTTTCCATTGGCTCTCTAACAGGGTCAAGACCAGCTTGCAGGATTGCCAAGTTATTATCCTCCGAAAAAAGATTTTTTTGTCGCATTTTTGCTTTTTATTCGCTCTTAATAGTAGAAGCGCTTCGATTTCAATGTGGAGACCGTGCACTGTGCAATCAGATGCTGAATTGGTAAACAATGTTTTAGGTGGCGACAAGCAGGCTTTTGGAGTGCTTGTTAAGCGTTACGAGCGCCCGGTTCGTGCGGTAGCGCTGGACGTTTTAGGCGATTATCATCTGGCTACGGACGTGTCGCAGGATGCCTTCGTAACTGCTTATGAGAACCTGCCCGGACTGCGAAAGCCCGTGGCCTTCGGGCCTTGGCTGATGAAAATCACTCGCCGACGTGCGCTTGATTGTGTACGCCGAAAACGAGATGAGGCTCCTTTGGAATCGGTTGTTCGGCCGCCGACACACAATCCAGGTGGTCTGCTTGACGAAGAAAAACAGTGGCTTTTAGCTGCTGTTGTGAAGCTGCCTAAAGGCGAAAAACAGGTTGTAATGCTTCGCTATTTCGCCGGCCACAGCGTTAAAGATATCGCTGAAATAGTTGGCCGAAGCGTCGGTAATGTAACCAAGCAACTTTCACGAGCACATAAACATCTGCGAAATATATTAGAGAGGCCAGAAAAATGACTGACAAAGAAATCATCGAAGAAAGGTTGGAAAAGTTAGGACAGGCAATAGGCTCTGATGACTCGCTTGTAGAAAACGTAATGAGTTGTATCGACGCTAAGCCATTTGGTGAAACAAAGAGAATCAAGAAACTGAGCGCCAAACTAATTGCAAGGAGAATTATTATGAATCGTTTTACAAAATTTGCCGCAGCAGCAGCCATAATTGTTGCCGCTGTACTATCAATAACAATCTTGGACAAATCAGCTACTCCCGCTTACGCAGTTACCGACCTGCCGGAATTATTTGAGCAGGCCAAAGTAATTCACATACAGGGATGGCAGTATTTTGGAGGACATAGAATGCCGAACGGTAAGAAAATACCTCCGGTGGAAATCGACAATTGGATCGACTTGGAAAATGGTCGTTCACGCTATACAGGTACCGGCCTGAGCATCGATAAAAATGGTGTAAGAGTTACAGTAGCCGAAACAATTTCGGATGGGCAATATCAGGTAAATCTGAACCACACTGAAAGATATGCGACATTCTTCAAGATAAGCGACTACCAGCAAATGCTGGATACGCATTACAGATTAAATATGATGAGTACCGAGATATTTGGTGATTTGAATCAGTTGGACAATTTTGCCAAGGTCGGCCAAGAAGAAATCGACGGAGTTGAGTACGACATTTGGGAAGGTGAAGTAAAACATTCTGTTGCAAAACATGCAGACCGATATAAGTACTGGTTGTTACCAAGTACAGGGGAATTGAGACGGGTTCGAGCCTGGACAAAGCTGGCCAATGGACAATGGGCCTTACATTATGAATACCACAGAGTTGAACACGATGTGGAATTGCCGGAGGAGATTTTCACGATGGAGGTGCCGGAAGGTTATGAGTTAAGGAATACGATGGAAACGGCGATACTTCAGGAATTGGATGATGGCGGTAGTGTTCATTGCGGCAGTCTTACGCTGGATCCGCGCACAAGTTTCACCTTGAGCGACGGCAGTGTGATTCTGGGTTGGCACAGTGTGGACCGTGAGTCACAGAAATCACAAGCGGAATTATTTGAGGGTCTCGAATTTGG
>DATLBB010000159.1:0-4061 GCA_035527155.1 Sedimentisphaerales bacterium | reverse complement strand
CCAGCGGCGCACCCGCCCACTGAACTATCCGGTCGGGGTCAAGCTGCAAATAAGGTGTGTGTGGTACCGCCAGTATGACTGCCTGAGCCCCCTTAAGCGCAGCAGCAAGGTCGTCTTGAACGCGAGTATTGACCAGCCCATCCTGATTGCGGAAGAACCTTGCTAACGAGTGCCCCGGTGCCGGGTAGGTATCCTGTTTTTCCAGCTCGTACCAGTGCTCAAGGTATGGGTCGTGCACTTTCATTTCAGCTCCCATCTCGGTTAGCTTTCGAATTACTATTTCTGAGCCGCTGTACCTGGTGTCGCCGACATCCTGGCGATAACTGGCTCCGCACAAGAGTATGGGGGCACGAGCTATTTGCCGGCCCATATTTCGCAGTGCATCTCTTGTCAGTGTCGCCACATGAAGACCTCGCGTGTCGTTGATATCGATTGCCATAGTTGTTATCTTGAAGATGTCGTCATTGAAGCCGAGGATGTGCTTGTATGCCCAGTGGCCGAGGCCGCCGTCCTTTGGCAGGCAGTATCCACCGATGCCCGGCCCCGGGAATATGATATTGCTGTGTGTTGGCCGAACCTTGATTGCCTTTATGACCTTAGTCAGGTCCACGCCGTTGCGCTCCGCGAACAGGCTCCACTCATCAAGAAAAGCCAAGAGGCAAGCACGGTAAGAATTCTCGACGATTTTGGTAGTCTCTGATTCTATCGGCCGGTCCATAACTGTCAGCGGATAGTCTTCTGTGTTTAGAACTTCCCGCAGGAATTTTTCGACCCTCTTTTTTGCTTCCGCGTTGCAGCCGGAACAGACCCGCCAGAAATCTCTAATTGATGAAACGTAATTTCTTCCCGGCATAACACGTTCAAAACTGTGTGCCAGCAGCGGCTCTGAGTCTATGCCCCGTGCGGTAAATGCTTTCTTCATAATCGGCAAGGCGACGAACTCTGTTGTGCCGGGTGCTACGGTCGTCTCAATCAGAGTCAGACATTTCGGCGGTATCTTTTCACCGATGGTTTTTATCGTTGCTTCCAGTGCGCTCATTTCCGCTCTGCCGGTTCGCATATTTCCAAGGTCCTGTTTTGTATAATCGCACTGAACGTCCACAACCACACAGTCGGCCAGCTTGAGGCAATCGCTGTTGTAGGTGGCGACGAGAGTTTTTTTCTCGAGCACACAGCGCTTAATCATCGGCTTGACCTCAGGGTCCTCTGCCTTTACGGGCGAGACGCCTCGGTTGAGCAGCGGAATCTTCCAATAGCTTCGAGTACTGGGCCTTTGACAGCCGATAACAAACTTGTTTGGCCTGCCGGTTTTCTTGTCGACACTGTCGGCGATGATAGCTGCCATAACCGCACCGACAAAACCAACGCCCATCACTACAACGATTTCTTTCTCCTCGCCGCGTGCTGCTTCTACCAGCGAGTCAATACGCTTAAACTCCGCAGCATACTCATCCTGTTTGGGAACAGGAAATTTTTCACCTGCCGGACTTAATGAATAATCGGTCATTGTTGTTACCTTACCATAGACGCACAAAGATAAATCGGTTACATTTCATAGTTTTCGGGCTTTCGTTTCCCTGACTTTTGCCGAAAGTTTACCAATAATATCCTGTATATCAAGGCCTTTCCCATTAGTTATTGAATTATGGCCGGACTCGGTGAAGGGCGTCTCGTTAAGTATGGGTCGATGTGCGAAGTTGAAGGTGCCTTTCATATAGCAAAATTGGTCCATATTAGTTGTGCAGACACAAGATGCACATCCTTCTTGCGCCGACGTGAATTAGCTGGAATTGCCCAAAACAACTGCAAAGCGTGATGACCCCAATTTGAAACTAAATGGAATAACCTAATCTTTTGAAATTGTTGGCGCTTCTTTCTCCGGTTTGCCCAGTTGTTGGATGAGCACTTCGCGGACATAAAGTTTCGCAGCTTTGTCTGGCGGGTGTGTCTCGATGTGCAATCCGATTTTTCCTTTCGCAGGCCCGTCCACCCGGATTACCCCGACTTCCTCTCCATTTAGCCAGACCTGGCATCGATTGCCTTCGACCTTGACGGAGATTGTATTCCAGCTTTCGCGGTCAACAAGGTCCTCTCGCATGTTAAGCAGGGCCAATCCTTTACCGGGTACCCAGACGCTGCCTGTAAAGGCGGCGGCCTTGCGGTTCTCAAATATCTCAACCCGTGGGCCGAGCTCAGAGCCTGCAGCACGCAGCCAGATTCCAGCGTGGATGGGCCATGTGGCGCGGAAGGTTATCGCCAGCAGATAGTCCTCATATACCGCGTCTGTCCACAGAGTGCCGCCTTTACCGTTTGTTCCAGCCGTTCCAATGAGTTGGCCGCGCCGGCACGCCCAGGAAGCTGCACCCGAGGGTCGCCAGCCTTTGAGGTCGCGCCCATTAAAAGCGGTGAGCCAATTCTTCTCATCAAGGTCGGTTTCCATCTCCTCGACGATGTTGTGCGTCCCGTGGCAGTCTGTGCAGACTGAGCTGGTTGTGATGAATCGCCCATTCGGGCGGATGCGGTGGAGCCATTTTTTGTAAAAGGCCTTTATTGCTGCGTGGTCTTTGTGGTCTTGTTCCCCATAAACATATCGGTCACCGCCCGGCTTATGGCACGTCGGATTTGAACACATCCTCTCTACCTCGGCCCGACCGAAAAGAAGGTCAGGCTTGGTCATCAGCATCTCGTCGTGCATGTGCTCAATCGAAGGGCCATGACATTCATCGCAGGTAATACCTATATCCAGGTGGACTGTCGATATATCCTCGGTCTTCAGGCTGGGGTGACAGACGTGACACTTGGAATTGCCATTTGGTTTTTCACCAGCGGATTTCCCGGCTTGCGAGTCATCTGCGGGACAGAACGTCAGCACCCAGGCCAAAGCTGCAAATAGAACGAGCGCGCACACAAGACACAAATTAGTTCTGTTGTTTGAGCGCACTATTTTTCTCCTTTGCTACACAAAGTCAGATTGGTGGACGCGCAGCAAGATTCGCCACCGGCCTAAACGGTTCGTCTGACAGTTGAATGTGCAACTGTCCTTTTCCGTTGGGTATTGTATGAAGGCCAATGGACTAAACGACTTCCCAATCACGCAGCCAAGTGTACTCCTGCGGTAGATTCGCCCATCGCTCATCTGTAATTCGCATAAGCCACTCTTTCTCTGCCGCCGTCTGCCCAAGGGGACGTGTGTATGAAGCCCGTGCCGCGTTCTCAACCTCATAGACGGTCGACAGCCCCGGCACAGAGGCGGTAATGGCCTCGTTAGCCAGGATGCATTGAAGCGTCAGCCGTGCCAGGTCGTTTTCTTTTTTGCTGCCCACACCCATTACCGGAAATCTGACTTTGCCGTCGCTGTCCTTGAAGAGACTGCCGCCAAAGTACGGCTTGATAGTAACGACCCCGACATCCTTCTCAATGACTTTCTGGAAGATGCTTTGGGTCTGGTCGGAGCCATGGCCCGGGTTGACCTCTTCTACGTTGTTCTTCGTCGGCAGCTTGCCTTTCTCTCTGGTCTTTGAACTGCAGGGGAATATCAACATCTCGAATTCAGGGTATTTACCGATGACGTGCTCGAACCAGGGTCGGGAATGAGAGGACATGCCGAGATGCCGCACTTTCCCGGCCTTATGTAACTTTTGGAAGGTCTCGATGAGGGACTCCACTTCGGCATCTGTGTTAGAGCCGTCCATTTTGGCCTGGGGACGCCAGATGTCAAGGTAATCGGTCTGAAGCATACGCAGGCAGGTATCGACGTTGTGAGTCTGGGACTTGACGTTGCAGAAATTTGAGGTCCGGGGTCCGAGGTTGTGGATATCAGCGCCGACGTACATCTTATCGCGGCGTCCCTTGAGGGCCACGCCATAGCACAGGCACTCAGCGGCGGTGGTGATGTCCAGATAGTTGATGCCGGAGTCGATGCAGGCACTGATGACGTCGGTGCGGTTCTTGGCGACGTCATCGGGCACTTCTTCCTTGGCGAAATGGTCCCAATACCGGCCGGCGTTGCGGTTCTTCCAGTGCCCGCCGAGACTGACCTCGGAGACCATCAGGTTCGACTT
>DATLBB010000158.1:0-3975 GCA_035527155.1 Sedimentisphaerales bacterium | reverse complement strand
TGGCACGGCGGTTCAGATGAAAAGCGGAGTGGGTATCAAGGTGTACGGGCAACTGCTCGCCGACGGGACGGAAGCGGAACCGATTCGCTTCACGCATTACGGCGCCGGGACAACATGGGAGCGGCTTATGTTCATTGAGGCCGAAGACAGCCGTTTTGCGCACTGTATTTTTGAGTATGCCGATTGTGAGGGGAAACACCAGGACTACTACACACCGGGTCCCAGGGACTATCACGAGGCAGTGGTTGTCTTGGCAAGCCATATCGAAATCGAAGACTGCACCTTTCAGAATCTTCCCGACAATAGCGGGAGTGGGCAGGGAGATGCTTTAGCCATTATATCGGATGACCCGGATTATCCCGGAGAGGCATCAGCGGAAATTATAAACAGCCAGTTTCTATCAATTGGACAGGGTATCCATACCAGATTCGCCTATGTATTGGTTGAGGGTTGCTTCTTCACGGATCACCATGGCGACAATGACGACGTCGATTTGTGGGGGGAGAGCACTCCGCCGCCTCTTATACTAAATAACCTGTTCTTGAACCCGGCCGACGATGATATGATAAATCCCACGAAGTGTTCGGCCATCTTCATCGGAAACGTAATCATAGGAAGCAAAGACCACTGCGTCGTTCTGCGAGACGTGAGCTCTCCCGTCATGATAAACAACGTAATCTCCAACTGTGCGAATGGTGGCATCGCAGTGGAAAACACATGCCAGGCCCTTCTCGTGAACAACACGGTCACGAATGTTTATAATGGCCCGGGGATCAAAATTTTTGACCTGGGCAGGGCGGGTTCCCCGTATTACCTGACTAAAGGCGGCGGGGTTGCGACGCTCATCAACTGTATTGTGCGGGATTGCCAGACATCCATACGCGTGACCGATAGTCACCAGCTTGATGACGAATACGATGCCGGCTCTCACGTAACGGTCAAGTACTCCAATATCGAAGGCGGCCTGAACGGCGTTACGGTTGTGCAGGACGGAGCTGTTCTGGATTCCACTGTCACCTGGCTGGAAGGAAACATCGATGCCGACCCTCAATTCGCCAACGTGGGCAGCGGTGACTTTCACCTGAAATCCGGAATTGGCCGCTGGAACCCGGGTATTCAAAGCTGGGTGCAGGACGATGTGAATAGCCCCTCCATTGACACAGGCGACCCGAATTCGGATTGGACTGCAGAATTATGGCCGCACGGCAAACGAATCAATCTGGGTGCGTATGGCGGCACCGCTGAGGCAAGTATGTCTTCATCGACCATCGGCAATATCGCTGACTTGAATAATAACGACATAGTGAACTTGCAGGATTTCAGTTTGTTTTCCGGCGGCTGGCGCCTTTATGAACATCTTTTGCGTGAGGACCTCGATAGAAATGGATTTGTCGACTTCAAAGATGCTGCCCTTTTCATTGATAGCTGGCTTTGGGAAGAATAAGGTCAGACCTTACTTCGCAAGTAGAAAAAACCAGGCAGGTCAGTTTAATGGCTGCCGATATAATCGAATTGCTGCTGCCCGATGCGTTTTTGAGAAACAAGTGATTGTTTTTCCTTATACGCAACGACTGCTATAGAATCCTTTGATGCCATCGTCTTTAGAATCTCGACAAAGCGCTGGACCATCATCGCCGGAACAGTTGTAAGTGTCACCCAGCCCCCCGGCTTCAACCCCCGCTGTTTTTGAAGGATTTTCAGCCACTAAGTAGCTTCCAATCCCCCCATTAGCACTTCTCTAACACTGTATCAGGGGACTTATAGAGGCCCCCCCACCCCTAATGCAACAATATGCTTTTTATATTATCGTTAATATTGGACAATTCTTTAGCGCCTAATTTAGCAATCCGGACAATTGGGTTGGAATTTGCCGGTATCTTGAAGCATGTCTGAGCTTACAATTGTTAGAATTTTTGCGCTCTTTTTACTCGTTTTTCTCACTTTTCGCGCCAACATGCGTATTTGATTGACGCCGGCGCCGGGCATACGTCGGTCTAATCCTTTCTATCTTCTTGCGGTTGTAGAGAGAGAGGCTATAATGGCGGGCAATGTAGTGAGATTCGCTAAAGCAGGGATGTGGTTATGTGGTGAGCTGCAAAATGAAACTTTAGTGAGATAACAGAGAAGCAAAGTGAAAAGAAAGGAAGGAATGTATTATGGAGCTAAGCTGGCTTGACATTAGCGTATTTGTGGCATTTTTCGGCGTAGTAATCGGCGTGAGCATGTACAAGAGCCGGAAAGAAAAAACCAGTGAGGATTTCTTTCTTGCCAGTCGCAGTTTGTTGTGGCCATTCATTGGTCTTTCGCTGATAGCGGCCAACATATCGACCGAGCACTTTGTTGGTATGGCCGGCCAAGGAGCGGGAATAGCAGGTCTGGCTATAGCCAGCTACGAGTGGATTGCGGCAATCACTCTGGTTTTTGTTGCTATTTTCTTTTTGCCGAGGTTTCTACGAAGCGGAATCTTTACCATCCCGGAGTATCTGGAATATCGGTACAATCCAACCGCACGGGCGATTATGGCCTTTTATACGATGGTGATATACATCGGAGTCACAATTGCGGCGGTCATTTATTCCGGAGGTCTGACGCTACAGACGATATTTGGAGATTTGGACAATCCAAGACATCTATTGTACGGCATTGTGGTCATAGGAGGCATAGCAGGACTATACACTATTTGGGGCGGATTAAAGGCGGTGGCGTGGGCGGACCTTTTTCAGGGCTCGGCCCTGATAATCGGGGGCGCGATAACGATGGTCCTGGGTTTTATCGCGATAGGCAAGCTGCATCCTTCGACTGAAGCGGGGGCCGGTATATTCAGTACGCTATCAAACGGGATACAATTGTTCAGCGAAAAGAACGCCGACAAGCTGCATATGATACTTCCCAAAGACCACTCAGTGCTGCCCTGGACGGCTCTGGTTATTGGTCTTTGGATACCGAACTTTTACTACTGGGGTCTGAATCAGTATATTTGCCAGAGAACGTTAGCTGCCAAGACCCTCAAGCAAGGCCAGCTCGGTATTATTTTTGCGGCGGCTTTAAAGCTGATTATTCCGTTTATCATCATCTTTCCAGGTATTATGTCCCTTCAGCTTTTTGGTGACAAGATGACCGGCGATAGCGGGACGGATGCGGCATATCCACTTTTGATAAGGCATCTTGTGGGGCCGGGAGCAAGGGCGTTTATATTCGCGGCCATCAGCGGTGCAGTAATAAGCTCACTGGCGTCGATGCTGAACTCAGCCTCGACGATATTTACTATGGATTTGGTCAAGCGCCACTTGAGGAAAGATGCGTCGGACAGGAGCCTTATATGGACTGGCCGGATGGCGACCGGTGTGTTCGTGGTTATCGGGATGCTGATAGCGCCGATGTTAGGAGACCCGAGATTTATGGGCATCTTCACGTACATCCAGGAGTTCCAGGGTTATATTTCGCCGGGGATACTTGGAGTGTTTGTTTTCGGTATGATTTTCAAGAAAGCCCCGCCGATGAGCGGCGTGATTGGGCTGGTTCTTAGCGTTCCGATTTATGGCTTTTTGCATTGGCAGTTTAGTGAAATTGCGTTTTTGAACCGCATGGCGATAACCCTTGTTATCATCCTTGTAGTAATGGCCTTGATAACATGTATAAAGCCATTGGCAGAGCCGAAAGTCATGCCGGTACGAGAGGAGTTTGATATGAGGCCGGCGCCATCGGTTATGTGGTTAGGCGCAATAGTGATAGCAATAACCATCGGTTTTTACATTTTCTTCTGGTAATGAATGCGGCCATATCCGCAAAAGAGCTGAATACGGTTTGAAGGTGTCATAGACTGATAAGGGATTTTAAGAAAATGGAACTAACGGCCCAGGACAAGGCAGCCATTGATAAAATTTTGAAGTTCTCGAAGGACAATGATATTGACATCAAGGGCGGGAAGATAAGAAGGACATCATCTCGATTCTGTCTTGGTGTTGAGCACGGTGA
>DATLBB010000157.1:0-4199 GCA_035527155.1 Sedimentisphaerales bacterium | reverse complement strand
AACAACTTTCGCAGGGCGGTTCTTCATCGTCACCATACACTGCCTCACAGACTTCACAACTTACTCCACCAGGTCTATATTTCCACCTGATGAAGTTTCGGAGTTTTTTAACCGAGCCTCTTCAATTTCGTCATTCGCCTCATTAAGTTTCTCCAGACAATCGGCGGCGAATTTTATGAAGTTAGTGATTTTTACCAGTCGGGCTTTATTTTCCGAATTACATTCAACATCGACACCATCAATCTGGATACCCTTCCAGTCGACAATGCAATAATTCCAACGCATTTTACTGGCCATGCGTTCATTTACTTGTTCATCATCGTATTTTACGCCGTGACTGAATTTCGTCTTGTGTTTGACGGTCATCCTTTCAATCTTCTCATGTTCCTCTATGCCGATAACCCGCAGACAAACACCGGCAGTCTCATCGCCATCAATGAAATAAAACCACGTGCCCTCATTCTTACTTCCAAAACTTACTGTTGCCATTATATTGAACCTTTCTTAAAATTACCTCCGCAGGAATCAGATTTGTAGCCCCACCCTGCGGAGGTTCGATTGTTATTGTTTACGAATCCAAAGTCGTAAAGGACAGCGTTTTGCCATATACCAAAGAGGTATCGGCAAGTTTAGCAACTGCACGATAGTAATAAAGTGTTGGCACACTTGTAATCAAATTAGCCGCCGAATCAGCATCATACTCACCCTTATTGGGAGTAGAGAATGTTGTCTCGGATGCGTAAGTTGTCGCTCCAAAACTTAGGGTCGTGCCGTACTCGAAATAACATTCAAGATTATCAGTTTCACCGCCACGATGGATCAACTCACCCCAGAAGGATACCTGGCCGGTATCACCAGCACCGTAGGTATTGTCAATCTCACCAAGAGTTACGACAGCGACCGATGTAGTTGAGCCAATCTGCTCAAGTTCCCCATTGACACACAGCGTAGCGGTTATTGTCCCAACACCCGCCGATGTATCGCCAACATTGTTGCAATTTGTTACAATACAATATGAACCAGCTTTTGGTGTCAGGTAAATATTGTTGGCATAGTCAGTGTATAGCTTGATGTCTGTAATTTCTGTGGCGGCATCAAATCTGGTCTGCAATAGTTTCTGACCGGCGTCTGAATCCAATTTGTAGCTCGCATTTATGGTGATGTCACCACCAACCCTTTGTAGCGGCTGTTTTTTAATGATTTCAGTACCGAACTCGTCAATTTCAACCATGTTGCGAGTCATTCCGCCCCATGTCCACGAGTTGGCCCCACCTATTTCTACCGCTCCAATATATACAGCACCTTTATATCCGGCTTTTGCATTAGCCATGTTTTATTCTCCTAATTCTTTTTAATTAAAATTCTGTAAGTTACAATGTATTGCCACTTGCCCTCTACATGGAGCAAATTAGCTTGAAGTCTCTCAAGACTTATGGTTTCATAGCCTGTAATAGCCAGATCGTGTTTGTCAAACGCCGCTTTCAAGGCGGCAAAAGTAAGCCCAATTTCTTCACAAGTCTCCGAGTCACTAAACAGGCTGAATTGGATCAAACAATCCTCAAAATCCTCTGTAAATGTCCAGTCCGCCATATCACTAATAAGCGTCATAGTGTTGAAAGGGAAAGCAGTTTCCCCGGGGGCAACGGTATTGTAAAGCACCCTGCCGCCCATTGTAGCAGTCCATCGAGTATATATGGCGGTAAACAAAGCGTTCATAGTTAAATAGCCCTAAACACCCTCTTAATAAACCGGAGGTTCTCCCGTAATGCCCCCCGGAGAAAAGCTCTTGGCGACATCTTAGGCGTTCCCGCCTCCACGTAACCGGCATAATGAACCCTTGAGCCAACCCGAAGCGTCAGCGGTCCCGCATAATCTGTTTCTATGCTGCGTTGTAAATTGCCGGTTCTTACAGGGCATTTCCTTATCGCAGACCTTAGAATCTCTGGGCCGACTTCACGCAGACCGTCCCTCGCACGAGCCTTTACCTGGTGCATTACCGCAGCCTCGTTGGTTTTAATGGTTACGCTCATTACTTTACTTGACCCTCCGCAGGGTGATTTCCAGCAGGACGCCCAGGTTGTTTATGTCAAGAATGTTCGTGATCTCATAGTATTCACCGTTGTAATCGACCTTGTCGGTGTTGACGATAGTGACGCCAGCGGGCTTGCGACAGCGAAGGACGGCATCAAGACAATAAGTTTCCTTGTTGAACTTGATGCTTTCCTTGCCGCCGAGAAACTTTATATCACAAGGCATGGCGGTAACTATCACCACAGGCGGCGTATCGCTGACGCCGAGAGCCGTGTTTGTCCGCGTCATTCGGACAATATCGCAAGAAAGATTATACATGTCAACCGAGTTCGCTACATTTGTAGCCTCGATTGACGTGTCACCTATTTGTATCCTATAATCGCTCATAGTGATTACACGTACTGTCCCCGTACTAATACCTTCGGGAGCAAACAAACGCATAAGGGATTACTTTGCGTTTCGATTATAATCCCCTTGCCCATTGGCAATACTTCGGATTTTCCGTAAAATTCTATGCCGAGGGAGTTCGCAGTTTCATTGAAATCTGCCGGAGCAAAATAAGTCTTGAACAACCCGGGAAGACCAACTGGGAAGAAGAACGCATTACCGGGGCTGCCTGCCGCTACTGTCGGGATAAAAGCGGTAGTGCCGATACTGCCCGGATACTCCTCAAAAACGATACCCGCATACACAAACCCCTTACGCATATCGTTACGTAACGCCGCACCGTCCAACCACCGTGCATAAGCAGCCTGCACACCGGCTTCGTTGGTCAGCAAGTCAAACCACGTCGAATTACAGAAGCAATGAATATGGTTATAGGGTTGTCCGCCGAGGTTTCTCTCAATGGTACGCTTAACAGTCATACAAGATGTCTTAATGGGCGGTGTGGCTGCGGTAAAGTCGAACTCTACGACGTCCGGTGTCACTTCAAACTCTTCCCACAAGTTATGAACTACGGTAGTCCCATCGGCATCCAGCACTATTCCCTGGATAGCTCCGAGACGATGAAACTCGACCGTTGCCTCGTGCGACCGACGCATTTCCCGGATTTTCTCGACAACAACCTGGTCAACAGTTTGCAGTTCGTTTTCAGTTCCGAACACCCGAATACCCTGTACTTCATCAGCCATTACAGTATCAAATTTGCTCAGGTGAGGTGCTCTGAAAAATCTCAGCTTACGCTTCGCTGGCGTCCCAACGATGGGCGGTGTGCCTCTGGCACTTGTCGGGATCAAAGAGAGGATCGAATCCTTCTCCTCGATACCAATATCCACCGTCCTTACGCCTTTCGATTCAAAAAGCCCCAATTCACCAATACGCTGCGGGGTGACTTTGGCCCTGTTAATGGCCGCCGTCAACTCTATACAGCTATTGGGATTAACTCTAAATATGTCTAACATTTGAAATCTCCTTTATTAAAAAACATTTAGCCTTAAAAAGCAAACTACTTACTACTTAAAAAGCAAACTACTTACTATCTCGGCAAGCCAACATCAGCAATAGCGGCCTGCGAACGACTCTGTATGCCCACAGCAGCCAAAGCAGCGATACCCGCCGCAAGCGTACCTGCGGAGAAATGTAGCTGGTCTGAATTTACGATTGACGGGCCACGCACTAAGAACGGCCTCCGCAGGGATTCACCGTCTCCGGTCTGGAGTTCGATAAGACTCACGGGGGCAAGCAAAACACGAGTACAACTGGCGGAAGTCAACGTATTGCTGTTGGTCGTCAACTCCCCGGCGGTCGTTGTGGCGATTGTGGCCGCGGCCTCGACACCCCCGGCAGTCAGCAGCAGCCTCGTATCAAATATAAGGTCTGCTGGATTGCCCAGCGTATTGAGCCAGGTAAATGTGTTAGTGGATACCATCGAATCTCCACCAACGTTTGCAAAAGTAATATCGCCAGCTACGCCGCCACTTCGGACAACTGCTAAATCGAGGGCTGTGTTAACTTGGGCCACCGTAGCGTTCCAGGCAATCGGGGCCGTAGTGTGCCCCTTAACTGTAATTGTAAACGTACCCGATGCACTTGCTATGGCCATTGTTACAGTTTGCACGGCGGCAACAGCACCAGCCTCCGGCCCCATTCCCTCGCCGATTTCATACCCCACGGTAGCGGCGAGTACACGGGTGACTTCAAATTCTTGACGAGCATATTCAAAGGAC
>DATLBB010000156.1:0-19675 GCA_035527155.1 Sedimentisphaerales bacterium | reverse complement strand
CCCATTTTATGCAAAACAAAGCCAATTTTCCGGATGCTCAAATGAACGTAAGTTCTATTGTAACAAAGGAATATGAAAATAATTCCAATTGCAAACTGTGTGAAAACAAAGCCAATTCAAAGCCAAACAAAGCCAATTTGCTAAATGCTCAAATGAACGTAAATAAAGTATTAACAAAGGATTATGAAAATATATCAAATTGCCCAATTGCTGAAAACAAAGCCAATTCAAAGCCAACTTGTCGCGGCGTAGCCTCTGGCGAAGCCGGCTCAAAGCCAATTTCAGATGCAAAAAAATGCTCGGCCGAACAGGGCCGGCAAAAAGGATGTGAAATATTCTCCCTAACCTGTTGCCAGAGCCATTTCGTCTGCCATCCTGCGTCTGTGCAGAACCTCGGCACTTATTTTGCGCAGTGCCTTGCGATAGTCCAGAACACCAACAAGCTCATCGCTGTCGCCGCTGGCCACTACGGGCATATTTTCCAAATTATATCGTCTCATCCACTCGATTGCCTCCTCAAGCGGCTTATTCGGCGTTGTCTTATCCCGTACCGGCTCGGCAACATCGCAGGCCAGCAGCCAGCCGGCAAATTCCCTGCTGGCAAACATCTCTTTAATATCGGGGATAGTGATTACACCAATAATCCGAGATTGACCGTCAATAACCGGATAATACACACTATCAGATGTGCTGAACACTTTAAGAATCTGTTCCAACGGCAAGTCCTGTGGGATACTTGTAGGATCGGTATCCATAACGTCAGCGATTTTATAGGTCTTTATCAGGTCTTCTTCTGTAATATTCAGACCTACCTCGCCTGCCTTTTTTACGCCCACCTTAACCAACATCGGTCCAAGTATTTCCATCAGAAACGTTGCTGTCATTACGACCATAATAATAGTATGCCCGAGGACTGTATTGAACTGCTGGCCAGCCAAAATAGCCAGGCCAATGGCCACACCTGCCTGCGGAAGCAGGCAAATTCCAAGGTACTTACGAACCACAAGCGGCGCACGGGAATACTTGGCGCCAAACCACGAACCGAACATCTTACCGACTACTCTGCAGATTGTATACACGACTATCATAACAATCGTCCAGAAGCCTAAGTTGCCGAACTGCATGTGCGCCCCAGCGAGAACAAAAAACGCAGTATAGATGGGAGGAGAGAATTTTTTGACAAGCTCAAAAGTACCCTTGCTCTGGCGAGGCATTAAGTTGGCTATCGTTATACCCAGCGCCATAGCAGGCAAAATCGGGTCGATTTTCGGTATCATTGAAATACCGACAACAAGCAAAAGACAGCTAATCGCAAATTCCAGGATTTTATCCTCGGCTCTGACAAACTTTAAAAGATAATAAAGCAGCACTCCTGCCAGGAATCCCAACACTATTGCGCCGGCAATTTCAGCCAGCAGTAAAAGCGTTGTACTTAAAACTGGGCTTTGGCCTGTGCCCATAAGTGCCTTTGCTCCTGTTGCCGCGCCACGGTAAAGCAGCAGCGCCAGAGCGTCGTCCAGTGCCACTATAGCTAAAACCGCTACTGTCAAAGGTCCTCTTGTCTTATACTCCCATAAAACATTTGCCGTCGCTGCCGGAGCAGTAGCCGAGGCAATGGCTCCAAGCACAAGTCCCATTGCAAGCGAAGTGTGCAGTCTTTCCGCTAAGCCGATATTTTCTATTAGGGAAGGTAGTGCAAACCACACGACCACTGAGCCGCCAACCATTACCAGCAAAAAAGCCCCCATTCCCTGAGAGAAGAGTATGACGAAAAATTGCCTGCCGTACTTCTTAAATACCTCAGCCCGAAGCTCCGCGCCAATCATAAAGCCTATAAGACCCAGTGCGAACATCGTGAAAGGCTCAAGCGCATCAATGGTTTTTGGAGTTATTAGATGTAAAACGTCGCCCAAAAGTATTCCGACGACGATGCAGCCGACAACTTGTGGAATATGAAACTTTTGAAAAAGGCGTGCGCCAAATGTACCCCCCAGAATGACAAGCCCGAACAACAAGGTCAAATTCAAATGGCCGAATATATCAGAGCTCGAAATAACAGATGAATAAACCATAGCAGTCCATTTTCAAATTTTTGCCCAATTGTGCGTATCAAACGCTATGTTGGCCACGACTTTCCTGTCTTTCTATGAAACCGAGACCCTATGTATATTATCGGCTTTTTGTTGCCGTGACAATACTTCTGCGCTTAGTGACCGTCGAACTGCGCGACAGTTCAGGACACCGACGAATCTGTTATCTTCATCGGAAACTACAACCGGCAGGTGCTCTATATCAAGGCGTCTGGTTTTCTCGAATGCCTCCGACAGCGCTACATCCGGCGTCACCCTGGCGACAACCGGCTCCATAATATCAAGTGCCACCAGCCAATCGTTTAATTCCTGCGTTGCAAAAGTATTTCTGATATCCCCCAATGTGATGGCACCTATCAGCTTTTTATCATTGTCAACAACAGGATAATAAAAACTGTCGGTGCTGCTGACTACTTTAATAAGCTCTCTCAAGGACATACCTGCGGAAATAACCGGTGCCTTTTTATCCATTACATCCGCAACACTGTAAGCCTCGATAAGGTCTTCTTCGGTAATGTTAAGCCCTACCTCACCGGCCTTTTTGACACCCAGCTTAACAAACATAGGGCCGAATATTTCCACAACAAACGTCGTTGTCATCACGATGATGATAATCGCATGAGCAATTTGTCCCGTGAACAATTGGCCGGATATGATTGCCAGCCCGATTGCGACACCTGCCTGGCTTAACAGGCAAAAACCGAGGTATTTGCGAACTACATCTTCTGCTTGTGACACTCGGGCACCAAACCAGGAACCGAATATCTTGCCGCCTGTTCTGCCTACAAGATAGACCACGACCATTACGACCATCCAGCCTGTTATTTCGTTGAGCACGAGGTGGGCACCGGCTAAGACAAAGAACAAAACGTAAATAGGCGGAGCGAATTTTTCTATAAGCTCAAACGTATTTTGTCTTCGCCGCGAAGCAAGGTTGGCTATTGTAACTCCCAGTGTCATCGCGGCAAGGATTGAGCCGACTTTTAGTGCTATTGACAGCCCGATGACAAGCAGCACCGATGAAACTGTAAAAGCCAACGCCTTGTCCGGTTCTTTGATTAACTTGAGGATAAAGCTGAGCAAAAATCCGGCAAGTACTCCTAAGACTACTGCCCCGGCGATGTCAAAAACTGCGGTCAGGATTGTTATCCATATTGAACTGTGAGTTTCGCCGATAACGGCGGCAGCGATACTCGACGCAAAGCCGTAAAGCAATAGCGCCAGCGCATCGTCGAGAGCCACGATTGCAAGAACTGTTGATGTTAGCGGCCCGCGTGTTTTATATTCCCAAAGCACGGCTGCCGTTGCCGCCGGTGCCGTCGCCGATGCAATGGCGCCGAGCACAAGAGCCATAGCAACTGAAGTCTGAACGTTTTTAGTGAAGTACCAGCATACAAGCCCCGTAAGAAAAGCTACGGCAGCAAAGGCAGCTATCCCCTCCGAGCACAGGATAATCAAGAGTTGCTTGCCGTACTTCTTAAAAACGTCACGTGTCAGCTCGCCACCTATCATAAAGCCGATGATACCGAGAGCGAACATATTAAATGATGAGAGAATCTCCACGGTATCCCGGCCGATAAGGTTCAGGCCGGATTCTCCTATAATCAAACCTATGACCACGTAACCAACTACCTGTGGAATACGAAGTTTTTGAAACACTCCGGCGCCTGCTGTCCCGAAAAATATGGCAAGCCCCATCAGCAAAATAAGATTGAGATGCTCAATGTTCTGAGCCAGGATGTTCTCGAACAGTTCCGTCACTTTTCTGCTCTATAAAATATAAGAAGATATTGTTTAGCGGAAAAAGCATATAAACGCTTAAACAAGATGCGTATCAACGCTAATCTAAAAAAATCTATGCTAATGCCAAAATTCGTTTTGTCAAACCATTTCCGCTAACCTCCTGCCCCCCAAAATGCTGTACCTTCCTCGTCTGCTTTCAAAACAAAGGAAAAATGTCCGTCCCGAAAGGACTATCAAGGCATACATCCCTTTTGTCACCCGTGGTAACTGACAAATCATCCTTACGGAACGGCAAAACCAATAGCCTTTTCTTGTCATAGAAATTGTGCACCAGTGGCCCGGTTCGATTGGGCGATATTTTGCCGCAGGTTTTAGCCGATATCCAAAAGCGAATGCGGGAAAACGGCCACCCTTCAAGAAGAAAGACAACTGAAAACAGAGCTGCAGCCGGATGTGCCTTTGAAGCCGTGTAAAAAATCGGTAATTTGATAGTACAGGACCTGAAAAATCTTCGAAGAAGATGCCAAAAAGATTTGACTTTCAAGCCAGATCTGATACTCTATTAGATAATGAGGTTTAGCGGCGTAGCTGAAAAGGTATAAATGGTAAATCCCCCTTTGAATAGTGTGAGTGTCAATATGCAAAAAAAGATTTTGAGGTCCATTTCTAGGACGCGAGGATTGTTGATGATCCCGCCGTTTGTTTTTATGGTGCTGTGCACTTCGAAGGAAATCGAAAATGACGTGTTGATCTTCGGCTTAGGCGGAATTGTCTTTGGTGCGGGATTATGCTTGAGGGTATGGTCACAGATGCACTTGCGTCACCGCCTAAGAGTCCACAAGATTCTTACCACCACCGGTCCGTATGCCTACATCCGCAATCCCTGTTATGTGGCTAATACGTTGCTGCTGATAGGTGCTGCATTTCTGAGTGAGCTTTTTTGGTTTGCCCCACTTATGCTTCTCTATTGTGCCATCGTCTACAGCTTGGTGGTTCGCTATGAGGAAGCCAAGCTTACAAAAAAGTACGGAACCCTATACACGGACTATTTCAATCGAGCGCTACGGTGGTTTCCGAGATTGAGACGCTTGCAAAAAAAATCTTACACTAAGAATCGCCAATTGCTCGTCTCCAGTATTTTTGTTGAAATGCACAATTTGCTTTTGCTTATCCCCTTTCTGATTAAGGAAGTGGTTTGTTGAGCTCCGATCGATTCCACTTATAAATAGCTTTGGTAACGCGCTCCCGTCTTAGAATAAAAGGCGAAGACGACAAGCGAAGCGACAAGAAAAAATAGCTTTAATTGTAAGTGTTTTGGAAAGCAGGAGATAAATCATTCGTCAGACGGTCTTGAAAACGGTTGTACCGAAAGGTCCCGGGGGTTCGAATCCACCACAGCAGAAGTTATGAGTGCATAAGTCACAAATGCAAAACTTACTTTTGCTCTTGTGCTTTTATGTATACCGATTCGGAGGTCCTATTTATTGTCGACCGTGATACCCGGCCAATCATCCGTGCGGAACGGCGAAGCCGGCAGACCTTCTTTGTTATAAAGATTGCATACAGGATTGTTCGCCCATCCATACCGCACAGCAGCAGGCTTAGAAACTTCGTCGCTGCTGACTACAATTGTCTCACCATCTATCTTTGCGTCAGCCCAGACAAATTTGTGGTCATCCCCCGCAATTGCAAAGCCTTTCATCGCCTCCCCTCCACGCGCAACAAGCCCGCCGCCGACATGGTCGAAGAACAGCCGAATTCGGCCTTCAGTCCCCAGTGCGCCCCCACGCACAACTGCTCTGAGTTCACGCTTCATCGACTTGTAAATCGGGCCTGAATACACCAGCTTTTTGCCGTAGGTCTTGGCCAAAGCCCATAACGCCAAACGCTTGCCGACATCCTGCTTGTTCTTTGGATGTATATCGTTGGCCTCACCGATATCTATGATTACCGCCATTCCCGTATTTGGCAAGGCCAACGTCATAAGCTGCGCTTCTCGCAGCTCCGCCCACGCACTGTCAACCGGCTCAGGATTGACAGCCATAAAATTAGCCAACTGCACGAAAAGGAAGGGGAAATCGCCCTGACTCCAGTCGTTGCGCCAGTTGGTTATCATTGCAGGAAAGAGTGTGCGATACTGATACGCCCGGCCCGCGTTCGATTCTCCCTGGTACCATATCGCGCCCTGAATGCCGTATGGAATCAACGGCGCAATCATAGCATTATACAAACCCGCCGGCGAATGAGGATTTCCCGGCCCGAACGGTGGACGCGGTCTCCTCGGAGGTTTTTCACCTTCGGACTTGGCCTTCTCAACTGCTTTCTTCCATTTATTGAGCTCCTCTTCATATTTTTTCTTCGCCTCCGGATATTTGGCCATTGCTTCATCAAATCTCTGCAATATCGGCGCACAATCCGCCTCCGATTCAAGAACACCCCTCCTCGTCCACGCCTCAGCAGGAGTGCCGCCCCATGACGTATGAATCAAACCCACAGGTACTTCGAGCGACTGTGCCAGCTTTCTGCCGAAAAAGTAGGCCGCCGCTGAAAAGCCCGGAATTGTCTGCGGACTGCAAAGCTGCCAACTGCCCACACAATCGGTCTGCGGCTGCTCCGCCACCTTACGCTCGACGGCAAAAAGCCGAATATTGGCGTAATCAGCCTTGGCAATCTCCTGCTCAGCGTTAGCTGAAGATCTCACCGACATCTGCATATTCGATTGGCCGGAGCAGACCCAGACTTCGCCGACCAGAATATTTTTGATTGTTGTCGTATTCTTACCACTGAAAGTCATTTCGTGCGGCCCCGCTGTCTTCGGAGGAGTCATTACAAACGACCATTTGCCATCCTTGTTTGCGGTTACGCCCCACGCCATATTGCGCCAGCTAACGCTGACCATAATCTGCTCACCCGGCTCCGCCCAGCCCCAGATGGGCGTCTTCCTGCCTCGCTGCAGAACCATATTATCGCTTATTACCGCCGGCAGCTTAACGTCAGCGAAGGCTGTACCTGCGTTTGCCAACAGCAAAACCAAACAAAGGACCAAAACAACCGGTTCACTAAACCTGATTTTCTTACTACTCATTGCTCAACTCCTTAATATGCAAAATAGATTACTAAAAAATCCGGGACCTTTTCTAATCCGTCCTCCAAATCTTGCCCTTCCTCTAAATTAGCCTGTCTTTAAGCCGGCACAGCGAAAATCAGATGATAAACAACAAATGGCAATTTGTAAAGAATAAATTGAACAAAAGAGAAAAGACGCTTGCACGGCAAGTCTGGTTTGGTACATTAACAACAGAGTTTGGCTGCGTTGTGTCTTATGCGCTGAGCCAAAGTCGAATGAATAATATCTGATGAACTTTTCAGGAGAGCGGTTTCATAATGTTAAAGTTAGTATCCATTATCATTGTAACGATGGGCGTTTCGTTAGCCGAGGCGGTCGAGCCTTTTCACGTGGTCCTCACCGATATTGAACAAAATGTTTATGTGGAAACCTTACACATCACAAATCGTGACATCACACCGGATTGTCCTTTTGCGTGGTCAGTGCATAAATATGTGCTTCACGGGGGCAGGCAGGAGGGCGTCGAAGTCATTGAGGTCGACAACGGCGGGCTCCGATTTAACATTGTTCCAACGCGAGGGATGTCTGTCCAACAAGCGGTGATGGGTGATTTGCGTATCGGCTGGGATTCGCCGGTGAAGGGCTTGGTTCATCCAAAATATATCAACCTGCACACACGACAGGGGCTGGGCTGGCTGGAGGGCTTTAACGAATGGCTGGTACGTTGCGGCTTGGAGTTCTTTGGCGCACCCGGCACCGACGAATTTATCGACAACACAGGTAATAAAGCCAAGATGGATTTGACTCTGCACGGCAAAGTCGGCAATACGCCCGCATCGCAGGTCGAAGTAATTGTTGAGCGGCAGCCGCCTTATCGCATACGAATACGCGGCAGGGTGGAAGAGACCTGCATGCACGGACCAAAGCTCGAATTGTGGACGGAAATAGTGACTACGCCCGGCTCCAACACCTTCCGTATCGCAGACAAGATAACCAACCGAAGCGCAATCGAGCAGGAGTTTGGCATCCTTTACCATGCAAATTACGGCACGCCCCTGATGGAAAAAGGCGCGAAGTTCGTTGCTCCCGTGCGTCAGGTAACCGGCATAAACCAGCACTCGGCTTCCGATGTCTCAAATTACAACCTCTATCGTGGCCCAACGCCGGGCTTTGCCGAACAAGTGTATTGTCTACGGCTTTGGGCCGACAAGAGCGACCGCACGAAGGTCATGCTTCGTAACGCCGCAGCCGATAAGGCTGCGACCATGGCTTTTTCTATCAAGCAGCTCCCATTCTTTACGGTTTGGAAAAATCCGGTGCCTTACGAAGACGGATATGTTACCGGCCTGGAACCGGGTACCGGCTTCTCCCGCAACAGGGCAGTTGAGCGTAAATTTGGCCGCGTCCCCAAGCTCGCCCCGCATCAAAGTCGCTCTTTCACAATCGATTTTGCGCTTCTCGTCGGCAAAGAACAGGTAAGTGCCGCAGCCGGCGAAATAGCTCAAATCCGGGCCGGCCGGAAAAGCCGTCTGGATAAAAAGCCGTTGCCGATTAAGTAGTATCAACAGCTCTTTCGGCACCTTGGAAATTACATCACGGAAAAGTGCAGACAGAAACTTTTCCGTACTTCACCATATTCGCCGACAAGATTTAGCTTTACCTGTAGGTAAAATTGCTGTATAGTATTGTTAGAAAAAAACATTTTTCAGGTGGATAAATAAAGTGTCAGAAAAAGTTAGAACACGAACACGCGTTTGGCCGGTGGCTCTCTTCTCAGCAACTATACTCGCTGCGGCGTTAATCTGGGCAGGATGTAGAAAGCAGCCCGCCGAGCAGAACCAGACACAGCATCATAGCCGGGAAACCACGCAATCTGAACCGGTCGGCCAAAGCGCCAACCAACAGATACAAGACAAACCGGCAATAAAAAATACTGAACCTGCAGTCAGCGGTAAATTGAGTCTAAACGACGTAATCAGGTTCAGAAGGTCCTGGAATCCGATTTACGCATCTTGGTACGGTAAAATGGCACCGGATTTTACCTTAACTGATATTACCGGCAAGCAGCATAAACTCAGCGATTACCGCGGCAAAGATGTTATGATTATCTTATGGGCAACCTGGTGCGGCCCATGCATAATGGAGATGCCGTATCTAATCGAACTGCGAAACACCACCGGCGAAGATAAACTGGCAATGCTGGCTATATCTTATATAAGCAAAATGCCCCCTAATACGACTGAAATAGTCAAGAAGTTAGTAGAACAACGAAAACTTAACTATACGGTTATTTCCGTTGATAGAGGTGAAGTACCGGCACCTTACGCAGATATAAGGGGTATTCCGAGCAGCTTTTTTATCGACACCGAAGGCAAAATAAAGCTGGTTACCGAAGGTGTGATATCATTTGGTGAAATTAAGGCCATTTTGCAGGCTGAACCACTATAAAACATTTGTGTTCTACAGCAAAATACCCCGAAAATTTACTGGACAATGCCGTGGGGAGCAATTATAATATAGGTGTAAGTTCGGTTTAGCGCTAAAAAGAAAGGCAGTTTGCTATGGCACATAAAAAGGGACAAGGCTCTTCGAGGAACGGCCGAGACAGCAATCCGCAGTATAGAAGTGTGAAACTGTTCGGCGGCCAGTCTGTAAAGGCCGGCTCAATTATCGTCCGGCAGTGCGGAACAAAATTTTTCCCCGGCCACAATGTGGGAATGGGAAGGGACTATACGTTATTCGCCACCACAGATGGCACAATCCACTTCCAGGGCCGGAAGGTCCATGTTGTCTAAAAAATGCAAGGATTACCAGAGATTGAAAGGATGGTTTTGAGCCATCCTTTTTTTTGTCTGGAGGTTGCAATGAACCAAAAATGGCGCATTTCCAGAATATCCATTCACCAGTCTCTTGTATTGGTTTTGAGTGGTGTTCTTCTTGCAACAACTGCTATGGCCGATGGACTTGAGTCTACGGGCAACACGGACGGCGTGCTGACCTGGAACCTTGGCACGCTTGAGCCCGGTGAGTCAATGAAGAAAACGGTCATTTTCACGTATGCCGACTCCCGTGACAAGCTGGTTGCGTTGTTGGAACGGGCAAGCCGTGATTTGAAGAACCTGTCCGACTCGCCACGGACTATCCCCGAAACAAGTAGCAGGGGGGATGTGTGGATTAAAAACGATGTTACCGATTTTGCCCTTGGCGCAGGTGGTTCGTTTTTCTGGGAAGGCAAACGTCAGGCACTTACTTGTGCGCACGGCGGCCAACTCAGCCGATTCGGCTATTATGTCCGTTACAACGACGGCTCGTCCAAATTTGCGGGAACGTCTATAAACAAAGAAGGAACCCTCGAAAACCTGCGTATCACCCAACCAAGTCGGCCACTTGGCAAGACACAAGCAAAGGCAGAACTCGAAACTATTGACAAGAAACTCCGAGTTGGCATCCACGCGATGATGGGCAATGGACCTGTCGCTGCCGTAGAATTTATGGTAACCAACATTGGCACGGCACCACTGAACGATACGCAACTGAGCATTTACTCCAACCTCGAATCGGCCCACTCCCACGAAAATGATTACAGCGTTTTGAACAGCGATATTGGCGGGATACTGGTAATGGACCCGCCAACCGGCATGTGTATTGCTATGGTCGGGCTGACCCAACCGGCCACAGGGCACTCGGGCAGCTGGGCATCGCAAAAAGAACTGCGGATGGGTGAGGGGATTGCGTTTGACAAATGGAAACCATCCGAAGGTCTAAAGTTTATGCAGGAAAGCCTGCTTCGAGCATCCATACCACATCCGCCCGCCCCATACGTTGAGCCAACGGAGCCGGCAACCAGGACACTTAGTCCAACCGAAGCAATCGCAGCGATTGAAAGTGACTGGCTTTTCCAGGCGGACAGCAATCCCACCCTAAAACGCGTTTCCAATGAGATTCTCTGGGCCCGCCGGTTGGCTTCAAGGCTGACAAAGAATGCTAAGACGCCAGGCCTCAAGAGTGAGTTGGACGAGTTGGAAGAATTGGAAAAGCAGATTGTCCAATTAAAAAACAACGGTCTCAAAGCCAGACTCCGCCAACTGTACTTTACTGTCCGCTCTGTCAAACGCCGCATCACATTCAAAAATCCCACGCTGGACTTCTCCAGCGTCATTTTTATCGATAATCCGTACCCTCAGGGTTCGGAGTGGCCGCACCAGGCGAGGCATCGCAACGGCATGATGGCCGTGCCCGGCGGCAGGCTGCTGCTTCTGGACGGTCTGCACCCGGGTGGAAAAATCCGCAAACTTGCTCCGGACAAACCGGGAAGCTTTTGGAGACCGGATTTGTCCTTTGATGCAAAGAAAGTCCTTTTCTGCTGCAAACCGCACGATGAAAAGTCTTTCCACCTATACGAAATCAACATAGACGGGACTGGATTGCGGCAATTGACCTTTGGTGACTACGATGACTTGGATCCCATTTACCTGCCCGACGGGCATATAATATTTTCCTCCACACGCGCCAATACATACATCCGCTGCATGCCATACACATATTGCTATGTACTGGCACGCTGCGACAGTGACGGGAAGAATATCTACCTGATCTCCCGGAACAACGAGACCGACTGGCTGCCGGCGCTCCTTAACGACGGCCGTGTGATATACTCGAGGTGGGAATACCACGATAAGGCCTTGTGGCGTATACAGAGTCTTTGGACGACGAACCAGGACGGCAGCGGCACGGCGACTTTTTGGGGCAACCAGAGCGTTTGGCCGGACCATCTGGCCGAGGCCCGCCCCATTCCCGGCAGTTCACGAGTTATGTTCACCGGATTGGCACACCACAACTTCTTTGACGGTTCAATCGGCATCCTTGACACGCGCGAGGGATTTAATTTTCCGCATGGTCTTAGGAAAGTAACCTGCGATATGCCGTGGCCGGAATGCGGAAAGCCGCCGCTCGATCCGCACGAATCATCGGACTACCACGCCTCGGGGAAATTTACCGCCTACAAATCGCCATATCCGCTCAGCGAGGAGGACTTCTTGGTCTCGGCTCGCAGCAGGGGCAAGTTCCGACTGTACCTAATGGACGTCTACGGTAACCGCGAGCTGATTTACGAAGGGGCCCATCATATCTGGTACGCCATACCTGTCAAACCTCGTAAACGCCCGCCAACGTACACCGACCGTGTTGCCTGGCCCGGTACGGGCAAAGACCGAAAGACACCCAAGCCGGGCATACTCTTTAGCTCGGATGTCTACCAGGGAGTCCCCGACCTGCCCCGAGGCAAGGCTAGGTACCTCAGAGTGATTCAAATGGAGGCCCGCACGTATTCAAGCTGGACCCGTGATGCCAGGTTCTCAGGTCCCGCGGTTTCCCTGATACAGGATGACGGAGTCAAGCGTATCCTCGGCACGGTACCCATCGAAGACGACGGCTCCGTATATTTCAAAGTTCCATCGGGTCAGACGCTTCATTTTCAACTGCTTGACGAGCATTACCGCGCCCTGCAAACTATGCGCTCGTTCTCGGGCGTGATGCCCGGCGAACAACGCGGATGCCTCGGCTGCCACGAGCTGCACAGCACCGCTGCCCCGAACAAGCTCGGCAGCGCCCTGCGAACCGAGCCTGCCGAATTGACGCCGCCCCCCTGGGGCACACAGAGCATCAGCTACACCCGATTCGTCCAGCCCGTCCTTGATAAATACTGCGGCCGGTGCCATCAGGGCAGCGGTGAGGCCCGAAAAAAACTCGACCTTACTCTGCGACCGGGCTTTAGAATGTTCAAGGAGCCATATGTAACACTCGTCGGGGGTGCTCAATTCAGCGGGGTGGACCCGAAACAAAAAGGCATCGCAGGCGCCTTTATGGCTGAGAACTACGCACAAAGTGACCCGCAAAGCTACCTGACGCTTCGCCCAATGCAGCACCTGTCCTATACGAGCAAGCTCATTGATATCGCCATGAGGGACGAATATAAGGTTGACCCTGTAAGCCTGCGCAAGCTCATCGCATGGGTCGACACTAACTGCCCTTACCGGGGTGAAGAAGATATACGAGCGATACCAGACCCGAACTTTCCCGGCATTGAGTACCTGCCTGTCAGACCACGCGTGGCCAGTGCGCCGATCATCCAGCGCCCGTGAGGTTTGGGGGCATGTCGAGCAGGAATACAGTCTCGGCAAAGGCAGATGAGTAACAGGGACCTGCCGGATGCCGGTTTCGAAATGCGATCTGCGAAATACAAATGTTATGTTTATCGATAAGGCAAAAATCTGGGTCAAGGCAGGAGATGGCGGCAATGGCTGTCTGAGCTTCCGACGAGAAAAGTACGTTCCAAAAGGCGGGCCGGATGGCGGCGACGGCGGAAGGGGAGGAAACGTTTATTTCGAGGCGGTCGAAAATCTCGACACTTTAATAGATTTTGCCGGCAAGCATCACTGGCACGCTCAAAACGGCCAACCCGGCTCAGGGGCGAATAAACACGGAGCAAATGGCCAGGACCTGATAATCCCTGTTCCGCCCGGAACACTAATCTACGATGTCGACCTGGACCTGCTTCTCAGGGACTTAAACGAGGTCGGTTTGAAGGTTTGCATCTGCAGAGGCGGAAAAGGCGGAAGAGGCAATAAGGCCTTTGCAACCTCAACCAATCAGGCCCCAAGACACACCGAACCCGGCAAAACGGGCCAGGAAAGAAATATACGACTCGAATTAAAACTCATCGCCGATGTTGGCCTCGTCGGTATGCCGAATGCCGGCAAAAGCACCCTCATCTCCCGTTGCTCTGCTGCAAGGCCAAAAATCGCCGATTATCCTTTCACGACAATCGAGCCGGTGCTCGGCATCGTTGAATTAAGCGACTTCCGGCGGTTCGTTATGGCTGACATACCAGGCCTAATCGAAGGCGCCCACAAAGGAGCAGGCCTCGGCTTCGAGTTTCTAAAACACATAGAGAGAACTCGAATTATTGTCCACATCCTTGACATAATGCCGACAGTTGGCTCCCACCCGGTGGAAAATTACAAAGCCATACGCAGCGAATTAGAGCAGTACAGCAAGGCCCTTGCTCAAAAACCGGAAGTCATCGTAGCCAATAAAATAGACCTCGACCCGGACTCCGAAATAGTAAAAGACCTGAAGAAGAAATTGAATAAAAAGATTTACCCAATCTCAGCGGTTACCGGTGCTGGAATCAAAGAACTGAGCGAATTGTTGTGGCATACGGTAAAAGAAGCTAAAAGCTAATTTTCTCCGCAAGTGCGCAAAAAACAGACCGGGCAAAGGTAAGCCCGGCCTTTGTGGTAAACAATATACTTGCTAAGCAAATTTACTTCGGCAGATTCTCAGGCGCTACGTCCTTAACACTCAAATCACCGTAAATGACTCGGTAGGTTTCCGAACCATCCGGACGATACCAACAGACTTCAGATTCTGCATCTCCAAGTTTTACACCATTGCCCACATAGTGCCAATCGTTCTCGGCCTTTAGGAGATTAAAGAATATGAATCCGGGACCCAACTTCAATGCCAATTTCAACTTTTCCTCTTGTTGAAGTTTCGCGAATTTTTTTCGATTCTTATTTACATCATCCACATATACTTCGGTGCTGATATCTCTGGGGAAGACACCATCCAGTATAACCTCTGCCCAGATACGAAGGCTTTCGATCAGGTCCTGTTCGGTTGAGCTATCAATGGAAAGCGCAGCCTTTGTGAGTGCAGAGTAACCTTCAGGTATCTCCATTCTGAATTTTGATTCGTCCATTTCGATATCGAATTGGAAATCCGTACAAACAAATTGCATCTGACGCCATTTTTGTTCCATGCGTATCGGCAGGGCGGTTTCTGGGTTCGCCCAGATCGTCAATTCTCCATCAGGGCTGGTTGCCCGAAAGCCTGTCGCGATCTGGCCATCTATTTCCTTCTCGCCGAGCGGCTCGACCGAAACATCAGGATCCTCCTGCAATTCTGTAATAATGTTTTTCATTGTTTCTAAGACGTTTTCGGGTTTCTCTGTCTCTGGTATGTCTTTCAGTTCAATTAATACCGCCGTCTTCTGCTTCGGGATCAGTTGGAGCATCTGGGAAGTATCATAATCGGTGATTAAAATCACCTGTACTGTCTTCCCATCTGGTGATAACACTTCGCCTCTGACCCGTTGCGTACCCATGTTCATAACCCTGGTGATGGGAACATTTTCTCCCTCGACCTCAATAACATTGAATACCACAGTACGGGCGGTTAGGATGGGCCGGACGACGTCAGCAAAGACTAAGCCAGACTTGCTCGGCCCTCCAATAAAGTTCAATCCTAATATCACTGCTATTATTATCACCGCCGCAGAGGCTAACTTTGTTATTCTGCTTCTCATAATTATTCTCCATATATTGGGCTCAGCCGAGACCGGTTTTGTCTTTTCAGATTTGTCGAAGGCTGTTAAAGCGTCATTGATAATCTTGTCATCTACTTTCGAGTTGACCGTGACATCTGATTTAGCAAACAATCTCTTTATCTTTTCTGCTGAGCTCATTTTTATATCTCACTATCCAAAAGCGACCGCAATTTGCGAATTCCATACCTGTATCGGCCCTTAACTGTATTGACGGATATGCCCAGGGATTTAGCAATAATCCTGAATCGCATTTGACCGTGTATATGCAGCACAATCACTTCTCTTTGCTCATACGGCAGCTTGGCCAACGCCGAACTTAATAGCTGTAACTGTTCGTTGCAGACAATAAGGTGGCTTGGTTCGCTCAAATCCAGGGGTGCCGAGCAAGCCTGTTCCAGGCTGAGGGTCTGGTTTTGCTTTTTCCGCATCAGGTCAAGAACCCGATTGGCGACGCATTTAGCTAAGTAAGCTTTCAGACTGCCGGTGAGCTCAAAGTTCGCAAAATTCCGGGCAAAAGCAACGAATACATCATGAACAGCATCTTCTGCAACATTCACATCATGCGAAAGAGCAATAGCTATGATCAGCAAACTATCTCTGTACTTTTCATAGATGCGGCGTAGAGCTTCCCTGCTTCCCTGTTTACGCCTCATCACAAACAACCTATCTGCCATTAAGACAACCTCATAGATGAGCGATGAACGTTCACTACCCATATAACGATTCAGACGGCCGTTTGGGTATAAAGAAAATGAAGCTGCCGCAATTTTAGCGTGTTCCCGGCTCAATGGATATGAAAAAGGCCGAGCAAAAGTGCGCCCGGCCTGAAATTCTCTCACCCTTCTTACATTTATATCCGCCAAACGTCAGCACTGGCTCCTGCATCAGCGCATAGTCATGCAATTACTTTATCTTGGAACGTAACACCTTCAATCCTTTTTCCAGAACGATATCCTTGCCAACCGCGATATCGGCCGGTGTGGGATGAACCTCCACGTCCGGAATGATGCCGACACCTACGAACTCACGGCCATCGGGATATTGGTCACGCTTTGTGCAGACGCGCCCGGATATCTTTCCGTCGAGAAAACTAAACCTGAGTGGTTGTCCCGTGGAGCCTCTCGACTTCTGTCCGACAATTGTGGCGCGACCCGCCGCGTGTAATGGAACAACAAAGTCCTCGGCTGCGCTGTTTGTTTCGGGACCGATCAACACCACAACCGGTCCAAGAAAAGGGTCGGTGGTTTCGGGATTGATCATTTTGAAACCCCCATCGTACCATTTCTCATCCCGGCCCCATGCCCGGAAAGCGGCTCGATATTGTGGTGTCTTCCAACGCGTGGCCGGAATGGATTTATCGATCAGGCGGGCAATAATCTCGTGCCCATAACCAGAACTTCCCCCGTGATTTTTCCGAACGTCGATGAGCAAACCTTTCGCTTGGCTTATCTGGTTGAATTTTTCGTTAAAGGCCTGAACAATCGCACCGCTGCTGAAACTATTTAGTGCCACATAAGCAAGGCCGCCTTCCAGGTCCCGGTATTCCAGACCAAATCGCCGAGTCCTTCGCGGAAGCAGAGCTAAACCGCTTGCTTTCCTCGTCAAGGAAACCTTGCGAACCGCCCCTTCTGGCGTCTTTATACTTAAGGAAACCGTGGACTCTTTCGGACCCTGAAGTATTCTCGGATAAGCCTTTAAGTTGCGTCCTTGAGGGGTGGAGGCGTAGATATATGGGTAGATATTTTTCTCAAGTAACTCCTGAACGTGGCGCCCATCGACATGCGTAATTTCGTCGCCCGGTTTAATACCGGATGCCTTGATTTCTTCTGTTTCACCCAGTTCTGTAACGATGGCTTTGCCGACGACCGACCGAATTCGTAAGGGAGGACATGCACTTGGTAAGCCATTTCCCCATGAAGAGCCAACCGAAGTATGTCCGTCTTTGAGTCGTCCGATGCACTCCTGTAGCAAAAGGATATATTCGTCGTTTGACTGATCCCGCATGGCTTTCGGGAGATATTCGGAAAGAACATTGTCCCAATTCAATTCCGGAACCAGATCGAAATTGGCGAAGTTGAATTTCACCGTACTCCACAACCGCGCGAATGCTTCGACTCTTTGCTCTGGAGTTAGGCGGCCAAACACCAGTTCCGTGTCATCGAGCAAAGTTCGCCAGTTTTGAATCATTTGCGAGAACCTTCCCTTTGGGAAGGACCTTCCCGCTTTTTTCAGTTTCCGGTAGGATCGGGCAATCGCATCGTCATCGTCAGTAAGTTGAAATTTCAGACTGATTTTTTCATCCTTACACTCCCACATCCCAATCGCTGCTGATCCACCCACCTGCCGGAATGAACCTGGCCCTTCTCCCCAAGTACTACCACCACCGGTGACAGACCCGGAAGAGAGAACACAATAGATGAAGAGATGTTGTGAGTTTGCGCCGATGAGGATTTCTTCAACGCTTTCAGGATTATCACTGCACTTGAACCGTACCCCCTTTTGATCCGGGACAAGCGTAACTTCTTCGACCGTCCCGAATTCGTAACGGATTTTTTGGGACACCATCTCCCGAAGTTTTGCAATACGGTCATCTGTAGTACTTCCTGCCTTTCTACGCTTTCTTATCTGTTCTATCTCTTTTATCTGGTCCTGATCTTTTTCCGTAAGTTGCTCAGTAGTGCGAAACCTCACGAATGCCTTTCCATCTTTAGGTTCAAACTCGTAAAAGAGCCACAGCCACGGTACGTCTCTTGTCGCACGAGTGCCTCTAAAATTTTTCTTTTGTTCCAGGTACAACCGGGTTCCCTGATATTCTTTCTCTGTATCACCAGTGTAACGATAGATGAGATACACTGTTTCATCGTCGTAGAAGAGGATGAATTCTTTCACTCCGGAAGGATTGTCTTTGAAATCCAGAAGGGCAGCCTGGCCCGGCGCAAGAACCAGCTTTTCGGCAGTTTCGATTCTGTAAGAACGTTCGATGGTAATTGTTTTCTTAACATCCTGAACAAAATCTGTGAACTTTTCATAGGTGTGCTGCGGCCGCACTGATTCACCTGATGTTGGTTTCCCCAAAAAAACAATGAGCAACAGTGTTACAAAGATTAGCTTTTTCATAATAGAATCTCCTACCTTACTTTATTAATCGAGGTTTACCCCACCAGGCCACGATGATACACGACCTTTTGCCGTGTATCTCTCGATAATTAACAACTGCCTTGGATTCTTCCACCTTACCATCTTTGAACCTGACAATGCACGGCACAATCAAGCCGGAACATCCTCTTTCCGGGTAAGGCTGCTTGACTTCTATAAGCTCTACAGGCGGATTTTTTCGAAATCCTGTTTTCCAACTCTCATCAACCGGCGCTAACCGTCGGAAAGTGTCCCAATCACCCGCAATTGCTGCTTTCCAGTATTTCTCTGCTATCAGGGCACTTGCTTCTTCCTGGGTAAGCCCTTCAGCAGACATTCCTTTGTTCGGGTCCTCAAGCGAGCTGCGATCCTTGATAAATTCATCGGGAATTTCGAAATCAAACATCCCTTGAGGCAGTTCAACATTGTAAAAGATGTGGTCCACAGTTTTGCATATTTGTGGCATGTTATCCGCCCGAACAAAATGCATACGAATGGGAAGCTTAGTAGCAGGATCGATGTAGACTTTGTAGTCTTTCATTTTTGTGACTACCCAAATAACAATTACTTCTTTCGCACTTATTTCGTCCTTTTCACGATAGATGGTAATCTTTTCGTCGCCACTGGGATTGGACATTCGGCTGGATAGGTCTTCAAAGATGTATGCATACCTCGAATCATTTGTGGCTATGATTCTGTTCGTAAGTCTGACAACGTTTCCATCTTTATCCCAGACACAGGAGCCTTTTGGAGTTGAAGCGACTTTGTCTCCATGCGGTGTCTGGTCGATACAGAACCATTCAGCTTTTCCGGTTTCAGGATTGATCTTGTTCCATGCCTCGTAACGATTGCCGTCCCAGTCTGTACCAATCACATGCACCGTAGCTATACTTTGCAGCGCCTTGAAGGTTTGTTCAAGCGCATAAGCTGAAGGTAAGGATTTATTCATAAGGAAAACCCCAAGGCTGACCAGAACAATTATCACCGCTGCAGCAGCTAATTTTGTTATTCTATTTTTCATAATAGTACCTCTAGTAAATGCCATTGCATGGCTGATTCGTCCTGCCTGTTTCTGCTGTTTCATGCTATCGGGCAGTGAAGCCATCAGCGTTTGGCGAAGGTGATTGTGATTTTGGTTAAACGACTCGTACACTTTATTCAAATCGTTGTCCAACGGCGTTTTCATCGGATATTCTCCTGTTCTCCAGGCATTAACTGTTCCAGGCGTTTCCGTGCCCGCTCAAGGACGCG
>DATLBB010000155.1:0-8421 GCA_035527155.1 Sedimentisphaerales bacterium | reverse complement strand
AATCGATGCCAAAAGTTTAGGGTCAATTTCATTGTGGGCTTTCTCTAAATCTTCCTTGGAAACTTGGAATTGTCCTGGTGTCAGCTTAACACCATCAAACTTTTCTGTGTATTCGGCTACAGCCTTGTCCTTGTTTTTGTTAACATTTAGAATAATTTCTTGCAGTTGTTGGTATTTTCCATCGCCCGGTACAAACCGACTTGCCTGTTCTAATGCAATACGAATTTCCATCAATCGTTTAGAGAAGTCCGGCTGGGATGAGGAAATCAGGATTTTGTCGAGTTCGTTGCTCAAAGAGGTCTCCTATCCGGGGAAGTTGCCGTGGCTGTAGACTCGTGTTGCGCGCTGCAGCAGCACATAGTGTTTGCCTTTATACGTAGTTACAATCCCTGCTATTTTGAATCGCAGCGCGTCCGGCTCAGTCGACTGCCGGCGCTGGGCCTGCTCCAGTGCCTGGCAGGGCAGCAGACGAAGTGAAATCTTTGCCTCTGTTCGGCCAAGAGCATCAAGAACAAATCCGGCCTCGTGCCACGTGTCCTGTGCTCCGTGGGCCGGGTCACGGAAAAGTGCGGTCCGGTCAACTAAGATAAAATCCTGCTTTAGACCTGGTTTTCCCGCACGACCGCGTTCTGTGGATTTGGTTTTAATTGCTTCTCTTTCTTGGCGTTTTCTGTAGTCAATCCCTTTCTTTCTGTCAGGTAACTTTTCTATCAGCTCTTTCGGTATGGTCAATACATCGTTCGGCTCATTGATTGTCGGTCGGGTCTCTTGCTGCGGTGATTTTTGTGACGTTGACGACGGCGGCTTCTTTGTTTTGGTGAGGGGCAGAAAATAAGTTGGGAATATAAAATTTTTGTCCCTGTATCGGGTAATTCTGCCACCAAGCCTGTAACTTGTAGCGGTTCTGTTATTGGCGTCGGCTATCATCTTTTCCAGGGCCGATGACGGCAGCAGTTCCAAGCTCGCCCCGGCTTTTACAAGTCCTCTGCCGTCACTCAAATCTGAGTCAAGTTCAAAGAACCATCTATCAAAAGAACATTTTGGATTGGCCTCGTTGCTGTCGTGGATAACCAACCTGCCGTCGACGCCCGTTACTGCAAAGCCGTCCCGCAGCAGCATTTGGCGGGTTTTTACTGAGCGCAATCCCGATACTATCGGGACAACACTTATAAAAAACGCTAAGCTCGTAATTGTGAGTCTCTTGCCCATAACAATAATTAATAGTCAACTATCAATTCTACAACCTGCTCTGGCCCATCCACCTGCTTTATATGCCGGCTGCTGTCGGGGTCGTCGGCTGCAATCAAATCGAGCAGGGGCCGCCAGAATCCGCCTACAAGTATAATCGGTTTATCGGTTTCCAGAAAGCCTTTGTTTTTCAATTCCCAGACATTTGCCAATTCCAGCAGTGTTCCTGTTCCGCCGGGCAATACGACATACGCCCGCCCGAGTTTCAACAACGTATCGAGCCGCTCGTTGAGCGAACCGGTAACAATTTCACGGCTAATATATTCATTAGCTTCGCTGCCCTTGAAAGCGGAGCAGGTAACGCCGATAATTTTACCGCCGGCCTCGGCTGCTCCTTTGGCAGCGGCCAACATCGTCCCGCCGTATCCACCGTTAGCGATGGTAAAACCGGCCTGGGCCAATAGTTTGCCTGTTTTGTAGGCCAGTGTGTGAGCTGCATCGCCGGGCTTGGCCCTGCCGGTACCGAAAATGGTGATTATTTTTTCATTCATTAGCTTTCTTTTGGGTATAATTCAAAAGTCCGCCTGAGAGCAAGATTTCTCTGTCTCTTTCGGAAAGGAGCAACCTGCCGACAAATTCAAATGAGCCGCTTCTTTCGACAATCTTAACTTTGTCGCTGCTTTTTATCGCTTCGAGGAAGTTGTCAATCTGCAGTTCGTTGCCCGCTTTGATTTTGTCGTAATCAGCCGGCTCAGCAAATTCTATGGGTACGATGCAGAAGTTAATCAAATTAGCTTTGTGGATTCGCTCAATACTCTTTGCGAGCACCACCCGCACGCCCAGATGCATCGGGCAGAGTGCAGCGTGCTCTCTTGATGAGCCTTGCCCATAACTTTCGCCCGCTACAATTATACCGGCGATACCTTTTTCCTTTAATTCGATGGCGCGCCGGGCAAATGTCGGCTTGCCCTGTTCGTTGAAGCAATTGAAAACCACCTTTGCATATTCGGGCACATTCGAGCGTAGTTTCAGGTAAGGACCGGCCGGCATTATATGGTCGGTGGTTATTTTGTCGCCGCATTTAATCAGGACCTTTCCCTGCAGTTTCTGCGGCAATGGCGACGGCATTTGCGGCACGACAATCGTGGGCCCACGCAGAACCTCAACTTTTGCCGACTCTTCCTCGCTCAAAGGCGGCTCTATCATATTGTCGTTGATAGTAAATTCGGCCGGCAATTTTATTTTTGGGTATTCTATCCCTAAATTTTTCGGCAAATCACGAGGGTCGGTAATTCGGCCGGCCAGAACCGAAGCGACCGCCGTCTCGGGGCTGACAAGATAGACCCGGTCGTTCTTGGTCCCGCTTCGGCCTGGGAAATTCCTGTTGAACGTCCGCAGGCTTACTACTTCATCAGCCGGTGAAAGGCCCTGGCCAATGCACGGGCCGCAGCCGCATTCTAAAACGCGAGCGCCGGCTGAAATCATATCCGCCAACGCACCAGCCTCTGCTAACATATTCAAAACTTCTCTGCTGCCCGGAACGACTGCAAATTCGACCATATTATTTATCCGCCTGTCCTTTAAGACCTTTGCAACCATCATTAAATCCGCAAAGCCGGAGTTTGTGCAGCTACCTATTATGACCTGTCTTGTTTGAGTGCCGGCAATTTCCCTGACGGTTTTGACGTTGTCCGGCGAGGATGGACACGCCGCCATCGGCTCAAGTTCCGACAGGTTTATTTCGATGATACGGTCATATTCGCCATCCGGGTCGGCGGCCAACGGCTGATAGTCTTTTTCTCGCTTCTGGGCGGCGAGGAACCTTCTGGTTTGTTCATCGCCGGCAAAGATGCTTGTTGTTACGCCTAATTCCGCTCCCATATTGGTGATTGTCGCCCGCTGTGGTACAGTCAGCTCCGAAGCGCCTTCGCCGAAATATTCGACTGCCCAGCCTGCGTTGCCTTTTGTGGTAAGGATGCTCATCAGTTTAAGAATAACATCTTTGGCTGCCACCCATTCCTTCAATTTGCCGGTGAGTTTGACGCCCAGGACTTTCGGGCAGGTCAGGTAAAATGGACCTCCGGCCATGGCCGCTGCCACGTCCAGCCCGCCGGCTCCGATGGCAAGCATAGCGAGTGCGCCGCAGGTCGGCGTATGTGAATCGCTGCCCAGAAGTGTCGCCCCGGATTTGCCGAACCGCTCCAGATGGACCTGATGGCAGATACCATTGCCGGCCCGCGAATGATAGACGCCTGATTTGGCGGCTGCTGTTTGCAGATACAAATGGTCGTTGTGGTTTTCCGGCCCAAACCCAGCTATATTGTGGTCAACATAGCTGACCGACAAATCGGTTTTAACTCTGCCTGCCCCGTTAGAAATCTTTGGTTTTTTTGTGATATTGGCCATTGCAGTATTTCTAACGGGGCCGGTCCCCATTGATTCGAACAGCAGGAACGCCGTTGTTCCGGTGGCGTCCTGTGTAAGCGTCTGGTCAATCCGGATGCCAATGGGCTCACCGGCTGCAACTTTGCCGTCAACTAAATGCTCAGAAAGTATCTTATAAACAAGCGTTTGTCCCAATTTAACACTCCATAAAAATCAAAGCACCCAATCTAACATAAAAGCCGGCTAAATACAAATTTTGAGAATGGATTATTTTCTATGAATTACTATAAGCGTTCACAGGGTAAATGTGTCGCATTTCAGCCGGTTTGCGTCATTGCGGGTCCGCTTCTGGCGAGAAGCAATCTCACTTTGCAATTTGCTGTTCCTTGTTCGATATTCTCTGTATAATTTGGTAATGTTGAAATTCTCTGCTCTTAAAATCTGGACGAAATACCCGTATTTTTGGCACTGGCTTGTAAACATTCTGTTGGCATCAGTGTGGGGTTATTATGCTTATGAAGGAATAATGAATTTGAGTACAACGGCGTATTTTGTACTGAATATCGCCATGTTGGCCAGAAACACAGGCTTAACATTGGTGTTTTTGCTTCGACGTCCGTCCAGGCTTACCTCGCAAAGGGTTAAAGACTGGCTCGTGGCAATAACCGGGACTGTTATCACTTATCTCTATGTGACGATTGGCACAAAACCCATATTTCCTTCTTTAGTGCCCTTTGCATACGTTGTTATGGTGACAGCGGCATTTCTGAGCGCAATTGCTGTTGTTAATCTTGGACGGTCTTTTGGCATTGTCCCGTCAAACCGTGGTATCAAAACAAAAGGATTTTACGTAGTTGTGCGTCATCCTATCTATTTATTATATATGCTGCATGATATAGGGTGGAACCTTAACTGTTTTTCTGCTCGTAACTGTTGTGTATTTGTTTTATATTGTCTGCTTACTTATAGTCGAGCGAAGTGTGAGGAAAGGCTTTTACGACAGGACCCAGCCTATCAGGAATATGCATCAAAAACACGCTATATGTTCTTCCCGGGTATTTTTTAGCGTACCTATTACAGGTATTGGTCAACCGACCAATTTTGAATAAAAGAAAGCGGCCTTGTGCTCAACTGCACAAGGCCGCCTGTTGACAACCGAATCAAAAGCCGCACGTATTATGGCGGTAACGGTGGTATTACCGGTGGCTGTACCGGTGGTGCTGGAGGTTGTACACCTGTTCCCCAACACTCATTTACTAATAGTGAATCTGTTTGGTGATTCGGCAGAATACCGAAATTACCACACGCCATCACATTGGTATCGCCTTGCTCACGGGGTATGCCGGGTTTGTCAGGTGTATAAATGTTGTCGTCATTAACGCCACAGTAAGCTTGCTTTTCAAAGGTCACGTGGTTGTCCATAAACAATACGTTTTGGCCCTCCCTTTGGTGAGGCCCGGAGTTTCCCAATTGGTACTTTTTGAGTCCGGTGATTGGATCCTTCGTGTGGTCGCCCCATGCGAAGCCGCTTGTTATAGTAGAATCGTTCAGGAATGGATTCCGGTCGGCTGCTACTGCCATGCCCGGTTCGCTTGATGCCGTGCTCAGGGCAAAGACTGGCGTACCGGACACATAGTAAGGCAAATGATAGGAGTAGCTGCAATGCGCGGGTGGGGTGTCGTCAGGGCCGAAATCCCAAGCTTCCTCATCCTCAAGACCCCAATCAGTGGCTTTGAAGGCTGTGCTGGCGGACTCACCCTTGCAGACAAAGGACTTGGGCGTTACCTCGGCATACTTTACCAAAAGGTAAAAGCTGGACGAGATGGTTGCCTGGCCGGCATTACCAGGAGGCGCCGCATAGTAAGCAGTAGCTCGAGACCCAGCATTATACAGAACCGGGCGGTTCCATTCGGTCCCTTGATAACCTGCACGCGGAAAGTTGTCTTCGTAATCGTTGGCATAAATCAGCATTGCTCGGCCGATACCGGACAGGTTCGACCCGCAGACCATTCGGAAGGCGATCTGCCTCACCCTGGCCAGAGCCGGCATCAGGATGCCCATCAGCAGCGCTATGATCGCAATCACGACCAGCAGCTCTACCAATGTAAAACCTTTCTTTTTCTTTTTCATTTTGTTTCTCCTTTAATTTTTTCGAGATTCGCAAAACCAGCCGTTCTTAAGCACACTTTGGTTACATTTCTTCATTTATTTAGCAAATAAGTGCAGCCTGACTACTGCCACATAGGAACGTAAAAAACCTTGTTTTTTTTGCGAATCTCCTGAGTTCACTTTGTTCTGCCTAAAAACGGTTGGTTTAAATCCACGAGATTGAATTTTCCCGATAAAGCTCATTGTTTACTTTCTACTGCGATTTAAGACTGCTCTCAGCGCAATACTACAGGTCGTGCAACAAAAAAACCTTTTTTTGGCAGGCAGGTTAAGGATATGAAAAAAATTCAAGTTATGATGACTGTTTCAGTTATAATAGGCTTTTTATACCTGCCCTTATCTATTCCTAATTTTAACACAAAGTAAATTTCTTGTCAAATAAAATTTCGGCAAAGTTGCTAAAATTATTGAATTTTTTTTGCAATTCGCTTATTATCGTTGTTTTTGGCTTGGAATTGCAGATATATGACTGCCCAAAAAACCTTTGTAGACACAAAAAAATTGCTGAAAAAGCACAATCAGAGCCACCTTTTGGCATTTTGGGAGCAATTGAACGCAGCCGAAAGGCAGAATCTGCTTGCGCAAATCCGGCAGTTGGATTTGCCGAAAATAGATAACTGGGTGGCCAACTTCGTCAAAAAATCCATTTCTACGGAAATAGGTGCCGAGTTAATCCCTGCCCTGTCCTACAGCCCTGCTCCAACTGACTCAGAGCAAAAGCGCAAGTACGGCAAAGCCGTGGAGTTGGGCAAAGAGTTGATACGTAGGAGCAAGGTTGCCGCCCTTGTTGTCGCCGGCGGCCAGGGAACCCGGCTCGGATTCGACGGCCCAAAGGGGAATTTCCCCGTCAGCCCTGCTAAAAACAAAACGCTGTTTCAAATCTTTGCCGAGTCTGTCGCAGCAGTCTCGGGGAAATACCAGGCCGTCTGTCCCTGGTATATTATGACCAGCCCTTTGAATTATGCCGAGACCACGGAAGTTTTTCGCTCGAATGATTATTACGGTCTCGACGAAAAAGATGTCTTTATATTTCGGCAGGGCACATTGCCGAATTTTGGCTTCGGCGGTAAAATCCCGCTGGCCGACAAGGCCAATATAGCCTGCTCGCCCGACGGCCACGGCGGGAGCCTGAAGGCGCTTTATAAAAGCGGCGCTCTCGAAGATATGAAAAGACGCGGCGTAGAGTTCATAAGCTACTGGCAGGTGGATAATCCCCTGGTAAATACTTTTGACCCGCTCTTTATTGGTCTGCACGCACTCGACGAGGCCGAGATGTCCTCAAAGGCCCTGATAAAAGCAGGGCCAAAGGAAGAGCTCGGCAACTTCTGTTTGGTTGATGGCAAGGTAACCGTCATCGAGTATAGCGACTTGCCGGATGACCTGGCTGAGAAACGAAATCCCGACGGCTCTTTGGTCTTCCAGCTCGGTAGTATCGCCATCCACATTATCAATCGCGCGTTCGTCGAAAGATTGAATACGGACGGCTTCTCTTTGCCTCTGCATAAGGCCCTCAAAAGAATCCCGCATATCGACCGGAAAGGAGGACGGGTGGAACTTGCTCGGCCAAACGGTGTAAAGCTGGAAAGCTTTGTCTTTGATGCCTTGCCCCTGGCCTCAAAGTCGATAATCTTGCAGACGGTACGAAGCGAAGAATTTTCACCCATCAAAAATGCCACCGGCGCTAATAGCGCTGAAACTGCAAAGCGGATGATGATTGCTCGTGCTGCCGGTTGGCTGGAATCAGCCGGGGTTGCAGTCCCCAGGAAACCGGACGGCTTGGTCGACTGCTTAATCGAAATCGCCCCCAGCTTTGCAATAGGGCCGGACGACATCAAAGCAAAACTGAATCAGATACCCGAAATAAAGCCAAAGGACGAACTCTACTTGGCCTGAGAAACCGCCCCTGCTTCGAATTGTCTCAAGAGAAAGTAGTATTCTGTAACATCCACTTTGATGGGTGGCAGCCTCAAGTGAGTCCCGCACCAATTAGGCGTGAGCCTAAGCTCAATTGGTGCGGGACGAGCTTGGGGATGGCTCGGAGCAACTTCCGGTAACCACAGCACATTTATCGTGTTACAGACCAGAAGTCGCCTCAATCCGCGACTTCACATTTACTTTGTATAAAACTTGTGTACGGTAACTGTCGTGTACTTCTGCCCCGGATTGAGAACAACTGAGAGGAAGTCCGGTTTATTTGGTGAATCCGGAAAGTGCTGCGTCTCCAGGCAGAATCCGTAATGTTTCTTGTACACCTTGCCGGATTTGCCGGTTATGGAACCGTCTAAGAAATTTCCGGTATAGAACTGAACTCCCGGCTCGGTGGTGTGGATTTCCATAGCACGCCCGCTGGTCGGCTCATAAACCCTTGCACACAGAGCAAGCGTGCCTGTACTGCTATTGAGCACGTAGTTATGGTCGTAACCACTCCCGATCTGGCCGATTCGAGAGCCGATTGTCATTGGCCTGGTAAAATCCATCGGTGAATCTTTAACGCTTTTGATTTCACCTGTTGGTATAAGGCCCTCATCTACGGGAGTATACTTATCAGCATTGAGCATAAGCTCATGACCGAGAATATCACCACTGCCCTGTCCCGCCAGGTTCCAATAGCTGTGATTCGTCAGATTTAGTATCGTAGTTTTGTCGGTTTCAGCCTCGTAGCTAATCTTCAATTCATCA
>DATLBB010000154.1:0-16135 GCA_035527155.1 Sedimentisphaerales bacterium | reverse complement strand
AGCAAATTGTGGCAGATTTTGACCTGGACACAAAAACCGGTGTTGGGATTGACGTGGGAAGCGGGCCGGGCACACTCATTATCGAATTATGCAAACGCACGCAGCTTCATTGGGTCAATGCCGATATCAATCCACATTTTTTCCCATATTTCTATAAGAGCGCCGAAGAACACGGCTTTGGGCACCGAGTAAGCGCCATATTCACTGACGCCTGTGCGCTTGCCTTTCGTGATAATTATGCGGACATCATTATCTCCCGTGGCTCTTTCCATTTTTGGAAAGACAAGGTGAAATCATTTGGCGAGATTTATCGCGTTCTCAAACCCGGGGCTGTGGCTTACATAGGACGTGGTTTCTCAGAAAACCTGCCTGTCGAAACAGCGAAAAAGATACGGGCAAAACAGCGTGGAAAAATGAATTATGATGTTGAAAAAACGGCGAATGAGTTGCGTCAGATTATGATTGACCTGGGCATCAAAAAGTGTTACATTCATAAACCGAAGCCAGTCGGCAGTGAAGGAGTCAACTACGGAGTTTGGGTCGAATTTCATAAGCCGAAAGGTAAAGGGTAAAGAAAGCCAATAGGAAAACAGATTAAATGCGAAAAAGAAAACGGTCGAGAATCGCTTTTACTCTTATAGAGTTATTGGTGGTCATCGCTATCATCAGCTTATTGATGGCGATATTGATGCCTGTGCTGCAGGTGGCCAGATTTCGAGCTTATCAAACAACTTGCGCCAGCAATCTCAGGCAGGTCAACCTTGCTTTGATAATGTACGCGCAGGATGACTACGAGGGCTGCTACCCGCTGGAGCCCACCGAGCACAATCCACATCAGGGCTTGCTGGACAAGCTTCACGCGTACGAAAATGGCGTGCTTATGAATACTTTCTATTGCCCCCAGGCCGAATACATGGAGGCGTTCGCCCAAAATCCGGACTCTTATGTACCCACGGGAGGAATCGATTCAGTAATTGACACGCCCGAGAACCGCCAAATTGGAAACATTACCTTCGTCTACTGGAGCTTCTCGGCGAACAAGATGGAAGCAAGCGGGCTGACCTGGCGCGACCCGAAGTTTTTCTATCCTCGCCTGCTATTGATAGACGATATCCAATGGCTGGCGGAACCCTACGACGACCAGCATCCCCTTCCTAAGGCGCCGCTTAGCGAACGCTGGGTGGTAAGTGATTTCTGGCGGAAGAAGGCTCCTTTCCCACATGGGCGCAAAGCCGGGAATCTAGAAGGTGGCGTCAATGTGACTTTTCTGGACGGTCACGTCGACCGTGTGTGGAAGAGACCCAGGGACAACTGGCGCTGAACCGCAGATAGTAAAAAGCGCTATGGCCCATCAAGTGCGACAGGAACCACGTGTTGTCCGGTATTTTTGAGAGCAAGGAACAGAGTTTGCAGTGATTCAACTATTCAGATTAGCTGGGGTGAGAAGGTGCGGCAAGGCAACGATTTTACGTTTATTGGTTTTTGCTTGTCTGCTCGGTTGTTTACAAAGTGAGCCGGTAACTGCCTGTAGATATAACGTCCGTGAAGTCGGCTTTGTAGACCTGCGGATTGAGCCGTATTATCTTTTCGGTTATATCAATGATGAGACTCCCGCAGATGTTGTGTCTAAGTTCAAACAAGTAACAGATGCCAGCCTTGAGAACAGCAACATCGAGTTTGAAATAATTAATACTAACCAGCAGCAAGACCATCCGGCAATGAAGTTCCTTGATTTTCAAAAGGTAAAATCGTTGCCCGCTGCGGTTCTGGTATCACCCGACGGACAGTCATATCCCGTGTCTGTTACAAAACGTGACAAGCCCTTTGAAGAAACGCTGCGGTCGGCCTTTGAAGGTATTCTGTCGTCGCCGAAGCGTGAGGAAATCCTCAAGCAGGTTATTGAAACCTACGGTGTCGTATTGTTGATTGAAGGGGCCGATGACCAGGAAAACAAAAAAGCAAAAGAGGCCGCCTCCGGAGCTATTGAGCTAATAAGCTCGCAAATGGAAATGATGCCTAAACCTATCGCCAATCCCCCTGTATTGATGGTGATGGACCAAAAGTCTCTTTCTGATGAAGAAATTCTTCTTTGGAGCCTGGGGCTGGATGGCGAAGAGATAAGGGAGCCGCACGCAGTGGTGCTTTATGGAAGAGCTCGATGGATTGGACAACTGTTTAAGGGTGAAGAGATAGACGAAAGCTATCTTGCAAACGTCCTTTTCGTAATCGGTGATGACTGCGAATGTGGGCTTGACCACAGATGGCTTCAGGGCACGATGCTGCCGGCCCGATGGACTCATAAAATGCAGGCTAAAGTGGCAGAGAATTTAGGCTTTGACCCCGAAAACCCAATGATAAAGATGGAGATGAGCATGATAATAAGAAGGGGTTCTTATTCCTATCCGAGTGTGCCTCTTGGATACGAGGAAATTGTGATTGAGCCTAATTCCGCTATTGAAGAGGAGCAGAATTCACCCAACGAGATTGAAGACGTCGTGATACCTAAAACTAATCCAGTGGAACCAAATACAGAATCCTACCCTTTAGCTGAGGGAAACTCACCATTCCACAACACGATATTTGTTCTCGGCGGATTATGTGCGCTGGTTCTGGTCTGCGGTATCGCAATTCTCGTCAGGGCCAAAAGAAGATGAACAGACATAATGCATTCGTTTTTTTCTCTGTGATTTTTTTCCTCTGCGAACCGGTTTCGGCTGAGGATTGGCCCACTTTCGGGGGAGACAATCGTAGAAGCTGTGTCACGGGTGAGTCCGTCTTTGCCGGAGGACTGCCGTTGAAAGAATTATGGGTGTTCAAAGCAAGACGCCCGCCAAGTCCCGCCTGGCCCGGGCCTGCAAAGCAGGATTTCTTCCACCATCATTACAATCTAAGGCCAACGGTAACCTATGACCACGTATTCCAGGTGGTTGGCGCAGGTGATACGGTTTACTTCGGCTCATCAGCAGATGACAAGGTATACGCCATCGATGCGATGACGGGGCAGTTGCGATGGACATTCTTCACGGAAGGGCCTGTGCGATTGGCTCCAACCGTAAGCGCCGGCAGAGTATACGTCGGCTGCGACGACGGTTGCGTTTATTGCCTTTCCGCTGATGATGGCTCACTCGTATGGAAGTATAGAGTGGCCGAGCAAAACCGTATGGTACCTGGTAACGGGCGAATGATATCGACGTGGCCGGTGCGAACCGGCTTAGTGGTAGACGAAGGAAAAGTATATTTCGCGGCAGGACTGTTTCCAATCCAGGGGACATATTTAATTGCACTTAGCGCTGAAGACGGAACGGTGCTGTGGAAACAGAATGTGAATATTTCACCACAGGGTTATATGCTGGCTTCGGATGAGCGGCTGTATGTCCCGACGGGACGAACAGGCCCAGCGATGTTTGCACGTGCGGACGGACGGTTTCAGGGAGAGTTCCCCAGCGCCGGAGGCGCATACACGCTACTGACTGAGGATGTGCTAGTGACCGGGCCCGGCCGAGGCCCAAAAGAGCTTAATGCAAACGATGTGAAAACGAAAGATAGAATTGCAACTTTTGGCGGCTTACGGATGCTTGTAAATGGGCCAATAGCGTATATGCAATCAGAGAAGAAGTTGTCGGCATTCAATCGAAGGCGGTATCTCGAACTGTCGAAACGGAGAAACAGCTTGAGGCAGCAGCACGAAAAAACCAAGAAACAACTTGGCAAGGTGAACAAAGACACACTGGAAGCAAAACAGCTCCAGGAAAATTTACGTCATATCGAGGCCGAACTTGGAGAACTTTCGACGAAATTAAGAGATTGTTATCTGTGGACAGTCGAGTGCGAATACCCGTATTCGATGATTATGGCAGGGGATGTCCTTTTTGCAGGGGGCGAGAATAAAGTGGCGGCATTTAACACCAAGGACGGCAAAGAAAGCTGGAGCGAGGCTGTTTCGGGCATAGCGCACGGCCTGAGCGTTATGAATGGTAGTTTGTATGTCAGTACGGATAAGGGACACATACATTGCTTTAGAAACGGTGTACGAGGTAAAAGCAGACCGGTAAGCCCGCGAATAGATACGAAACCATATCCTCAGGATAAGCTTACGAGGCTTTATGCGGAGGCGGCCAGGCATATTGTGAGGCAAACGGACATTCGAAAAGGTTATTGCCTGGTTCTGGACAGCGGCGAAGGCAGGCTTGCATACGAGCTGGCCCGGCTAACCGATTTACAAATCATTGGAGTAGAAAAGGACGCAAATAAAGTTGCCGCCGCTCGAAAAGCCCTCGATAAAGCAGGACTCTATGGCAGAGTCGTTATTCATCAAGGCCAAGGGGCATCCCTTTCGGGAGGCTCTTTTGCGAAGCTGCCCTATACCAAATACTTTGCCAATCTGATAGTCTCGGACGAGGCGCTGCGCGACGGCAAACTGCCCTCTTGGCGCGAGGAAGTTTTTGAACTCGTTCGACCTTATGGTGGAGTCATTGCTTTGGGCCTGCCGGCAAATGCCAAGGGGCATCCCTTTCGGGACAGGCGGAATAAGGGCGGCCTGAAAAAATGGGTTCGAAAATCTACTGCGGACTGGAAGGTGTACGAACGTAAGAAAATAGTCTGGGCAGTAGCAACTCGGGGAAAGCTGAAAGGCGCAGGTGAGTGGACGCACCTGTATGCCGAGCCTGGTAATACAGCTTGCAGCAAAGACGAATTGGTTAAGGGCAAGATGGCAATACAGTGGTTTGGTCGGCCTGGACCGAGGGAGATGATTGACCGTCACCATCGCAACGTGCCGCCTCTTTTCAAGGACGGCCGACTTTTCGTTCCGGGTGACTGTATCGTCTTTGCAGTGGACGCCTATAATGGGACGATTCTCTGGGATGTTGAAATTCCAAATTCACGTCGGCTTGGTGTATTCCTTGACTCTGGCAGTATGGCCGTGGACAAGCATTTTCTGTACGTGGCAGCCGAGGACAAGTGTTTCGGCTTCGATGTTGAGACCGGCCGGCGCCGTCTTACATACACAATGCCGCAACTCATCAAGGACGAGCCACGAGAGTGGGGATACATCGCCTACAGTGGCGATATTCTGTTTGGAAGTGGCCGCAGGAAAGGCGCTTCTTATACCGAGACGAGTTACGATGCTGACACTGCACTGTGGCACAGAAACATGAAGCTTGTTGCAAGTGACTACTTGTTCGCTATGAATAAAAACACCGGAAAGACTCTCTGGAAATATAAGGACGGTCTCGTCGTGAACACAACCATTACCGTCGCCGGTGGACGGATGTACTTTGTCGAGACTCACAGCCCGAAAGCCCGTGCTGATAAGCTCGGTCGGATGCCGGTGAAAACATTGTTCGACGGCGGTGAGAAGTATCTGGTTGCCCTGGATATGCAAACCGGACGTCTCGTGTATAAAAAGAAGATTGATGTCAGCAATTTCGAGGAGCCCGTATATCTGAACTATGCCAAAGAGACCCTCTTGTTGAGCGGCTCGAAGCTGGGCGGAAATTCTATTCGTTATCACTTTTACGCGTTCGATGCCCGCTCGGGAGAAGACTGCTGGACTATAGGTCATGACAGCGGTCTTCCTACGGATGGCGGCCACGGCGAATACAACCGTCATCCGACAATCATTGATGATACCATTTACGCATGGCCCTATGCGTATAATCTGAAAACGGGTGAAAAGGTCCAGGGGTGGAGATTTGAGCGGCGAGGGCACGGCTGCGGTGGTGTATCTGCTTCGGCCCAGTGTATGTTCTGGCGAGGCGCCAATCCCTGGATGTACGATTTGGGACCCGGCGGCGGCGCACTTCGGCTAAATAGCGTGACGCGGCCAGGCTGCTGGATTAATATCATCCCTGCTGGTGGGCTGGTTTTTATTCCTGAATCCAGCTCAGGTTGTACCTGTAGATTTGCCTTGCAGACATCCCTGGCCTATATTCCAATCGAGACCTTGAAGTCAAAACCGGCAAGCGAATGAATTGTTGGGCTTAACTAAAGGCGGGACGCAAAAGTATATGACAATATTCGGCCTTATTCTTAAAGAAATACGTCACCGAAAGATAAATTTCGCGCTTGGATCAATAGCGGTAACTACAGCAGTTGCGCTATTTATATCATTTTTCACTGCTGGCAAGGCTTCCAATCGAGAAACTGCGAGGCTAATGCTGTCTGTCGGCTTTAACCTGAACATCATATCAAAAAACACGGATATGAATGAGTTTCTGCTCACCGGTCTTCCCGACCAGACAATGCCGGAGCAATACCTGGAGAAACTCGCTTCGCAGGAGGAAATTTCCTACAACCATCTGCTCGCTACATTACAGAAGAAGATAAGCTGGCGGGGTCTTGATGTGATTTTGACCGGTCTGGCTGACGAGGTTTGTCCGCCAGGCAGAAGACAACCACCTATGAGCTATCAAATTGAGCGCGGCAAGTTGTACGTTGGATACAGGGTGGCAAAAGCCCTTGGACTAAATGAAGGCGATACCGTGGAAGTAAAAGGTAAAACATTCAAGGTCGCCAAATGCCTGTCTGAATCCGGAGAAGTAGATGACATCCGAATTCAGTGTCATTTGCGCGATGTCCAGGAGATTTTGAAGATGCCTGGGCGAATCAGTGAAATCCGAGCAGTTGACTGTCTCTGTTTTGTACTGACTGACGACCCTGTGTCTATCCTGCGAAAGGAAATTGGCACCCTGCTGCCCGAGGCCCAGGTCTTCCACACCAAGACCATCGCCTCGGCTCGGGCAAAAACAAGACAAATGGTAAGAAATCTTTTTGCCGTTATCGTGCCTTTTGTTGTCATTGCCTGCGGGGTGTGGATTGGCGTCCTGGCAGTAATGAACGTCCGGGACAGACAGCAGGAAATAGGCATTATGCGTGCCCTTGGATACGGCTCGGGCAAAATCACGCTGCTGTTTTTGGGCAAAGCGGTAATAATCGGGCTGGTCGGAGCAGCTATCGGTTTCCTCGTGGGGACAGGCCTGGCTTTGAAATTCGGGCCGGATATATTCAAAATAACAGCCAAGACAATGATAAAACCCGAACTGTCTTTGTTGCTTTACTGTCTTGTCTTTGCACCTGTATTTGCCGCGGTTTCCAGCTTTATTCCGGCGATGATTGCCGTCACTTACGACCCGGCAGTTACGCTAAGGGAAGAATAGATATGATTTGCCTTGAAAATGTTGTGAAAACGTACCGAACTCGAAGGGGCGATGTCAAAGCCCTAAATGATATCAATCTCGGTATAGAAAAAGGCGAATTTGTAGTTATCTGTGGGCCCAGCGGCTGCGGAAAAACAACTTTACTAATGACCATCGCGGCGATGCTGCGTCCGACAAGTGGAACAGTTTCCGTCCAGGAAAAGAGCCTCTATGCAATGAATGTACAGGCCAGAGCGAAATTCAGGGCTGAGAACATCGGCTTTGTTTTTCAAATGTTTCACTTAGTACCGTATCTAAATGTCGTGGACAACATCCTTCTTGCCGGTGGAACGACTGCAAAGAAAAGCGAAAAAGCCAAGGCCCTTGAATTGATAGAACGGTTTGGCTTGACCGGGAGAGATTATCACAAACCTGCCGAACTCAGTGCCGGCGAGAAACAGCGCACGGCCACAGCCAGGGCACTGTTTAATAATCCGAAGATTATCCTCGCCGATGAGCCTACAGGTAATCTCGACGACGATAATACAACTACGGTGCTCGGACACCTATCTGAGTTTCATAAAGCAGGCGGCACAGTAATCTTAGCAACTCATGGGGTCGAGGCCGAGCGGTTTGCCGACCGAACAATTTGTCTGCGCAATGGCAGTGTAGCTAATTTTGACAAACCGTGACTTCTATTCGTGTCGATAGACTTCCCAGCCCATATAGTTATCCAGGGCTTCAGTAATAGGGTCGGCTTTTTCCGTCAGACTTACAGCAACATGATGCTCGAAACCCATTTTGCAGATGTATTCCATAAGAAGCTGAAGGTTGGGAACCTTCATCACACCGTAACCGCCGAAAGTATCAAGTTTATCATTTGTGAATTGGCCTTGGCCCACATAAGCGCTGATAATACCAGCAGTATCGTCAGTAGTGGTTCTGCAGAAGGTCGCTTTGCCGGCGGCTATCCTGCCATCGACGGTGCCGTAAGCGTTTTCCTTTCCCATAGCTCCTGCAATAATCTCCTGGAAGTGCATCTTCAAGGTCTTGAACATAGACTTGGGTAGATTGCTGCAGTGGAAGACCACACATTTGTCGGGGTCAGAGCCGTAGTTGTTGTTCCAGTCCAGAAGAGCGCTCGGCGTACCGCCGGCCAACTGGAGAATATACATCCCCAACACACCGGTAATATCAACCTCGCAGGCACTGGGCAGCAACGTCTCGCTCATCATACTCATAAGCGTGCAGGGCACTATTCCAAAGAATTCCTCCAGACTCGTCCAGCACTGAACGGCAGTGCCGTTAAGCTCCATATTCCTGACCCACTTATCTATCACGAGACCGAATTTGGCCATCTTTAAAAGGCTGTCGGCTGGAACTGATTTAGTCGAAATATATTTCTTGATGGCATCTAACTTTCGCTTGACCCCCCTATCGTTATCGGAAAGCAATGCCACCCTTCCAAGAATCTCAGATAAATCTATGGTCTCAACGGATATACCTGAAAGTTCGAGGATTTTTTCACTATAGCGGACTGTATTAAAGGCTGCGGGGCGGGCACCAATAGCACCAAACCTTGGGTTCTTAAGACCGTTAACGATTCTGCATACGGAGGCGAAATATTCTAAGTCATTTGAGAATTCAGCGGATTCAAGTTTCACCGTGTGTGATTTTGTCAGCGTGTAGGGAATAGCTGCCTGCCTGAGATTGTTGCAAACACTAATCTTGCCGCAAAAAGAGTCGCGTCTATTCGATGCGCTCATTTTGCCGGACGTATCCGGCTCAGCGTGAATCAGGATTGGCACATTAAGGCCGGAACGTTTTATTGTCTCAGCCACTGCTTTTTCGTCACCGAAGTTGGGCAGCGTTACAATTATGCCGTTAATCTTTTCAGCGTTTTTTGCAAAAAGCGCGGCACATTTCTTAGCGTCGGCAAATGTTTCAACGGCGCCGTATTTCGTTTCCTGCATCGAAATCGCAACTGAATTGAAGCCGTTCTTCTTGAGTACTTCAAGTATGCTTTTTCGTCCTTCCCTGGCCAGGAAATCGGGGAAGAAGCCTCGGTTTCCAACGATTACTCCAAACGTGGTTTTTCTCATTTGCGTCTCTCCTTTTTTAGACGACGTTAAAAAGTGTTATTCTTCTTTTGGTTTCTGTTGACCGTAATAAGCGTTTTTGCCGTGTTTGCGTAAATAGTGCTTATCCAGCAGCGCCTCGGCTATCGGGCCCTGCTTTGGATTTATTGTGATAGTACCCAGAGCCATTGTTGCGATTTGCTCAAGCACAATATTGGCTTCAACAGCTTCAGCGGGGCTCTTGCCCCACGTGAATGGGCCATGATTAGCTACCAGAACTGCGGGTATTTCCATCGGGTCTATATTTGCAAATCGCCTGACAATGGCTTTACCTGTGTTATGTTCGTAATCGTTTTGTATCTCATTTTTTGTCATTACTTTAGTAACAGGTATCGAGCCATAAAAATAGTCGGCGTGGGTAGTGCCGAAGCAGGGAATCTCCTTACAGCTCTGCGCCCACATAGTTGCAATAGGTGAGTGGGTGTGACATATACCACAAATGGCTCCGAAATTTCTGTAAAGCTCAAGATGGGTCGGCGTATCCGACGAAGGTTTGAGCCCGCCAGCGGCGGGTTTGATCCTGTGCAGGGCTTCGCCCTGCCCTTCGATAATGTTCCCGTCTAAATCGACCAATACTATTTTGTCAGCGGTAAGCTCATCGTATGCGAGGCCGCTGGGCTTGATGGCCACAATACCTGCCGAGCGGTCAATTCCGCTGACATTGCCCCAACTGCAGATGACGAGCTTTTGTTTGTGCAGTTCAATATTTGCGTCGCAGACGGCTTTTTTCAATTCTTCATACATAATATCGCCTTTAAGGCTTGACGCTGTCTTTGATATTCAGAAGGTCTTTCATAATATTGGCCAATTTGCAAGATGAATCCTGCAAACCAAAGGCATCATGCAACTGCTTGTAAAGAGTATATAGCCGCTGGTAAAGTTTGTGGTTTTCGGGAATCGGCTTGTACGTAACGTCCTTTATGCCGCACATAGCGGCTTGAGCATCAGCGAAATTGTCATAGCCGCCGGATTCCTTTCCTGCTACAACCGCACCAGAAATACATGCGCCCAGGGCACAACTCTGAGCAGAGCGAGATATCTTCATTTCTTTAGCCGTTACATCAGCGTAAATTTGCATAAGCAAAGGGTTCTTTTCAGCGATTCCGCCGCAATTTATCACTTCCGAAACCTTAACACCATATTCCTCAAACCGGTTGATAATCGTAAGGGCTCCAAAGGCGGTTGCCTCAATCAACGCCCGGTAAATCTCTTCCGGCTTTGTGTGCAGCGTCTGGCCTATCAACAGTCCGGTCAGTCTTTGGTCAACAAGTATTGTTCTATTTCCATTGTTCCAGTCGAGAGCTAATAAGCCGGACTGGCCCGGCTTCAACTTTGCCGCTTTTTCGGTAAGGGCTTCATGAGAGCCAGCCGATTCGCCACCCGGCTGTCCCAGGGGGGACACCTCTCGGTGGATGTAGTTGACAAACCAGTTGAAGATATCGCCCACCGCGGATTGGCCGGCCTCCAGGCCAAAGAAATCCGGCAGAATAGAACCGTCAACTATGCCACAGATGCCGGGAACATCGGGCAGCTTCACACTATTCGGGGCAACCACCATATCACATGTGCTTGTACCGATTATCTTTACAAGAGTTCCCTCTCTTATTCCAGAACCTACTGCACCGAGATGAGCATCGAATGCACCCATAGCAACAGGAATTCCCTGAGGCAGGCCAAGCTTATCCGACCATTCTTCGGTTAAATTACCCGCTGCTTCGTCAATCGTTAAAGTCTTGTCACTTAACGTATCGCGGAGCCGGCCAAGCTTGGGGTCAAGTTTAGAAAGAAAATCCCGGTCAGGGTACCCTCCCCAATTGTCGTTAAACATGGCTTTATGGCCTGCAGCACAACGACAGCGTTTGAGCTTCTGCGGTTCTGTGGTCCCGGTCAAAAGCGCCGTCATATAATCAGCATGTTCGACCCAGGTATATGCCGCATCGAAAACCTCGGGATCGGTCCGCAAACAATGAAGTACTTTGCTGAAAAACCATTCGGATGAATATATGCCGCCGCACTTTGCTAAGTACTCCGGATGTTCCTTTTCAGCCAGTTGTGTAATCTCAGCAGCTTCAGCGTGGCCGGTGTGGTCTTTCCACAGCCAGGCACAGGCGTTTGGATTACCTCTGAATTTAGCTAACATACTCAAGGGTGTGCCGTTCTTATCGACCGGAATTGGCGTTGAACCGGTTGTATCAATACCTATACCTATAACCTGGTTTATATCGAAATCCTTATTTGCCTTTTTGGCTTTAGTAACAGCTTCTTTGACGACAGCTTCGGCACCTTTGAGGTAGTCGGCCGGGTTCTGTCTTGCCAGATTGTGGTCAGCCGAATCAAGAATGATACCTGCTTCGCCGGTTTCGTATTCGTAGACTGCTGTGGCCAGCTCATTGCCGTTAGAAACGTCAACTATCAAAGCCCTAACAGAATTAGTCCCGTAATCCAAACCAATTGTATAAGCCATCGTTTAATACCCCATACAATATTACTATCATCACTAACTCGAACACCTGTTTTAACCGAAACACTATCCTCTGAAGTACAAATATGCAGCAAGAATCACGGCCAGCACTGCTGCAGAGGCTGCTACTTCGCGCCAATCCCAACTGCCTCGTGACAGACGGCGGTGCTCATCATTAAGAGTGCCGTATGTCAGGCCGCTAATCCGCTCATAGGACGGCGCAGACGTCCACCAACTAACCACTATCATCACAAGAACACATACAATGAAGATGAAAAGGCTATAGTACTGGAAGTAAATGTTGCTCACTATCCAAAGCAATGATCCCTCCTGGTATTGAAAGCCTTCAATCAGCTTGACAGGTGTATCGACAGCCAAACGAAAGACACCCAACAGGAAGCCGACAATCAGTGCGGACAAGCATCCCTTACTGTTCAGTCGTTTGCTGAATATACCTAAGAAGAAGACCACAAAGATAGGCGGCGCCAGGTATCCCTGCACAGCCTGCAGATAGTGGTATAGGCCCCGTGCCCCTTGAATTACAGGTACCCAAAGCAGACCAATAATGACCATAACAGTGGTAGCGATACGACCCATCCAGACCAGTTTGTGCTGGGATGCACCGGGCCTGAACTTCGAGTATAAGTCCATCGTGAACAAGGCCGAGGAGGCATTGAACACGCTCGATAGCGAGCTCATCAGGGCGGCCAACAACCCGGCCACAACAAGACCTCGCACTCCCGGGGGAAGCACGTGCTTAACCAACAAGGGGAAAGCCGCCTGGCATTTTTCATTGTCAAGCGCCCCGGCTGTATACAAAGCTTCCTGAAGTTCCGCCATCTTGCCGCTCTTGGCCAATGCGAAGCAAATCATACCGGGAATAATGAATATGAACACCGGCAGCAGCTTCAGAAAGGCCGCCCATATACTGCCTCGTCGCGCCTCACGCTCGTTCGGCGCGCCCAGGGCACGCTGAACGATATACTGGTCCGTGCACCAATACCACAGCCCGATGATAGGCGCACAGAAAAGCATCCCAAGCCAGGGATAGTTGCCGTTGAAGTACCAGGCCTGTCTGACGATTTCGTCTTTGGCGTTTGTTACCAGCACAGGGGCCCATGTCCCTTCCACGCCCTCTGGGATCAACGGCTTCCACAAATTAAACATGTCCGACCCACAAACTTCCCGCAACTGGCCCCAGCCGCCGAGGGCTTTGAGACCGAATATCGTCACCAGCACCGAGCCAAACACAAGTACAACAGTCTGAACCGCGTCCGTATAGACCACTGCCCTCAACCCACCCAGAACCGTATAAATTCCCGTAAGGATTATCACAAGGAACGAGCCAATCCAGAAACTGTCCATCACCACAAATCCCAAATCGAGCCGCAGTTCCGGAAGAAGGGTCCGAAAGACAACACCACCGGCGAAGACACCGACCGCTATCTTCGTGAGCACGTACCCAACTAAGGAAATGACCGAGAGCACCCAGCGGCTGGATGGAGAGAAACGACGCTCAAGAAATTCCGGCATGGTGAACACCTTGCTTCGGGCGTAGAACGGAACGAAAACCCACGCCAGAACCAGCAGGCACCAGGCATGCAGCTCGTAATGAGCCATTGCCACTCCGTCAGTACAGCCAGAGCCTGCAAGACCGACTAAGTGCTCGGAACCAATGTTCGATGCAAAGATGGAGGCACCGACGACCCACCATCCAAGATTTCTGCCGGCAAGAAAATAATCGTCGGCAGTGTCCCTGCGCCTACGGATTACCCACCAGGCAACAACCAGAAGGAGGCCAAAATACATACATATCGCGATCCAATCTAATGTTTCCAAACCCATTTGTCACCTTTCCATATTAAACTTTTCACTAACTCGAAAGTTCAAACATTGAGATTAACAATAAATTGAGCACAATTTTACTGTTATATCGCTTTCGTTCAAGAACAATTTAGTCACCAAGTTGGAACTATATGGATATAATTCACACACCGATTATACCTGGTAACATTGTGGTGGTCTATGTGTATTTCACTGGTTGATGGAGCCAGAGAATTTTATTACATATATCACCGGACTCGGAGTTACTCGACCTTCCATAGTTTTTTTAGGAGTTGGTACATGTTCGGGTCGTGGTGTTGCAATTCAGAGCGGACAAAAGGATAAAAATCGTTGGTGCCGAAAAAAGCTTCGGTTGCCTCGGCAAAATATTCCTGGTCGTTGTTCAACGCATAAGCACGCCTCGGTCGCCCGTTGATATGCAGAACAGATTCGTATCGTTTACCTTTTACGGCATCCTTATAGGCCCGATTAACTTCGGCATTGTCATAACCTAAAACACAATGATGGTAAGAGTGGGCCAACTCGTGCATAACCATCCAGGGCTGGCCGTGCGTCCACTTGAGGAAATTTTTAGCGTTTGCTATCTCGACACTGCGTTCTTTCTCGGGATTGAAGCCATTGTCAGTCAGCCACTGCCTGCTCGGATGGTAGCACATGCACGGATGGCGTGGGGCCTTATACTCGGCCCAAATCGGGATGCGGCGCAGCTCCTTCAGAGGCTCATCCGACACGAGACGTGTGATCTGATAGAGCTGGTACTTCAGCAGCTTCAACACGTCTTCAGCAAGTTGAGGGGGGCCGGATAACAGATCGTTGTTGACGAGTACCTTCCAGCCTTCGACTTTCCGGGTCGTATAGTCGGACGTCGGGGTGTATTTGGGCGAAGCAACGCCAATTTCGAATATACGTATCTCCCAAGGACCCAATTCTTCGGTTCGCTTGAGAATCCCTCGCCGAGCTTCTTCTTCGATATTATTTCCTTCAGGCTGGATTTGCGTGATTTTATACCCGGCAGAAGAAACGCCGGCGACATACCTGGCTGGGTCAATCTTGAATTCTATAGTATTGTTTTTCTCAAGATAGTTCGCGATGAAGATACCCAGCGTTCCGTCTTCGGCCTTCCAGATAGCTCCTTGTATACTGGGAAGGGTAGCAGTTCGGGGATTATTTCCGTGGTCAGGCCAGGTTTCTGTGATGGTCTTAACATCATTTGTCGGCTCTATAAGACCAACCAGTTCACCGAAAGTAAGAAATTTCTTGGCAGCGACACGACACTTTCCAACCTTCTTGAGATAGGCGGCTTTCTTGGCATGTTCCGGTTTGAACAACTGTAAGTCCATCCATCCGCTCTGGCTTCCCCATAGGAAGGCCCGCCCTTGTGCCATAATCCAGGCGCGGTCGCCGTGTTGAAACCATGCAGGGCTGCCAAAATAAATGCTGTAGCCCGAATAGACCGCGGTTATCATGGGGATGGAACGCTCATCCGGTTTTATCCAGATAAGGAAAGCGTCAATACCGTCCATAAAGGGCTCTGCGGCGCATTCTGTGGTTATAATCATGTTTCTGCCGTTACTGTGAGCAATCTTCTGAACCTTCTTTAGCATCTTTCGATAACCGTCCACCCACCAGCCGCCGCCGCCGAGAGGATGGCCATGTGATTTGTCAAAACAAAGGACAGGGCTTGCGGCAGCTATCTGGTCGATATAAACCGCATTAACACCTACCTCTTTTGCCAGACGCCCAACAATCTGCGTAACTTTATCCTGCCAGAATTCCGTGTAGCAGCACATAGGAGCCTGCATTACCTTGTTTCCATACGTTTCCTCATAATGCTTTCCTACCCCGTCTTTGGCGCAATAAGGCAAATATTCATTAAAGTCATCGTTAGAGATATCAATAATCCTGCCGTTGATATAAGGCATGATTACAAGACCTTTTGACACCAGGTTGCGTACCTGCTCTGTTATACCAGGCTTAGTCGGGAAATAGTTCGGGTAGTGAGTATCAAACGGGATCTTGTGCCAGTTGTACCAGTGAGCGGCGGTGGGGACTTCAAAATACTTCTGCGCGTCAATCAATGGTTTGTTCTTTTCTTTCAGCGTTCCTTTTGCCGGGCCGATATAGTTACCTACCAGCATCCATAATCCGATGTCCTTGAGTGCCTTTGGCATACTCGTACGCTGTGAAACTTTCCCTTCGGATGTCCATGGAGTAGTAACAGCGAATTTACGGTAAGTCTTGGCACCCTGCATCCAGTTTCCACGGTACACTCCCATCATTACCGGGAATGGATTTTTATGGTCGGAGCCGGGGACCGCCATATTTTCAACGTTTGTTCTTATATAGAACTCTTTGCCCGGGTCTATGGTAAAAGTTTTATCCCATGCCCTTGTGTCGTGCGCGGCCATATAGACCGCATTCGTTCCTCCGCTTTGGGACGCTGTGCGCTTCATTGCGCACATAAACTGCATCGGCATCGACCAGCCATGCGGGTATTTGTACGACATTCTTTTATTACATTTTTTAAATAGCTTACCCCAGTTACGTCTGGGTAC
>DATLBB010000153.1:0-2915 GCA_035527155.1 Sedimentisphaerales bacterium | reverse complement strand
TTGCTGTAATTCTTCGTCGTATATGATTGACTCAGACGGCTGCTTGGAATCCGAGCTAACAGGATTTACTTTGTCCAGCGCAAGGCGATGTCGCTGTCTTGCCCGAATTTTGTCACGTGCGAGATTTACAACACAGGTTGTTAAGTATCCTTTAAGGCTGCCATCCAGCCTGAGCTTGTCCGCGGACTGTGAGAACGAAACAAATACATCGTGCACAACATCTTCAGCACTGCTGAGGTCATTTAGAAGACTAATCGCTGATGTAAGCATATAATCCTCGTATTTCTCATAGATACGGCAGAGAGCGTCGCTGCTGCCGTGCTTAAATTTCCATATAAGCAGCTTATCTTCCATCCAAACCTGCTCAACTAATCACTGGAACGGCCGTTCATTACTATTATTACGAATAAATCATGTCCTTTAGTCTAAAGAAAATTGTATTTTTCATCCAGAGGTGACTTTACAAACACCAGGATTGATTCTAATCGAAGTCGCATAAGAAAACGCCGCCGGGCAAATCGTCCGGCAGCGTCTTCAGTTTAGTACAGATATGGTTTTGATCATTCTCGAAGGTATTGGGGAGCTACCTAATTAACTCCTCAAAGCGATTCTGTTCGCCAATCAGCTCACAATGGCCGTCTGCGAAGCACGCCACAACACCATCTTCCGGCCACTGGTCATATATTTCATACAATGTGACCTCAGTGGACCAGTCTTTAGCATCTGTGTTCGGCTTACGGTATCGAATCACAGGCGGGCCGTCCGGATCATCCGGGGCGGCCAGTACTTTATTGAGCACCTCATCCGTGATGACACCTGCCCTCACAAGATCCGCTAAATCACCGGGGAACTGGTCATCGTTATCATTCGCATAGACCACACACCACAAGCCCAGATACTTTACCTTGGTCATCATCTTCTTCTTGTCATCCGGCCAACCGAACTCGTTCACACTAAGGGCGTAACCCTCAGGGGGCTCAAGGCTAAACAGACCATCATCCAGATCGGCATCGATTTGAATCGATGCAAACATCACCGGCGAACGGCTCTGGTTCGTCCATTTATGCTCAATCTGAACCGGATAGCTGGTCTCGGGATTGACCCACACAGTCGTGATGCGCTTGTCCTTGCTCGATTGAAGCATCCGCACTGATTGTCCGTCAAGCTCCACTCTGCCGAGGTCCTCTACCGCCCCTGCACTCAATTTGAGCAGATAATCACGAAGACGTGTATTAAGCTGCGTCAGTTTTAGCTCTCCCGTCCTTTTATCGATAACATAATCGGAACTCATATCATGGAATTCAGCGGTTTTGTCAAAAGGCCTAAACTGTAGGCGCTGACGCTTGCCATAATGCCAGATAGTTACCTCCCCTATATATTGGGGCCACGGGGGCGCAGACGTCAGCTTCTCATGACGTTCTCTGTCCGGCTCCTTAAACATCAACTTCTGTTTCATTAAATATTTCCCGCGTTTCCCACCATCTTCATATGTGACTTCGAAAATCTCTGTACATAAAAAAGTACGTGCCTGTCTGACACTATCCATCGCGGCCGCAAATACTGTACTTGCTCCGTCGATTGGTGTGTCCAGATAGTTAATTCCAAGCATTAATACTATGATTACCACCGCTGCAACGGCGAGTTTTGTAATTCTGCTTTTCATAATAATTCTCCAAGTCTCTGCAAGTAGTTGATCTTGTTGCCGAGTCTGCTTAGCTAAGGCAACCAGTATATCCTGTTCGAGCTTGTCACGATGGCTGTAATCAGGAGTATCATCGAACTTGATTCCACGAACGAATTTTTCAAATTGTTTTTCGTTTTCGTTCATTTCAGCTCACCTTTAATCTACTTAATCCTTGAAATCTTTGGCTAATTTCTTTCGCAGCTTGGCAAGTGCCCGTGCCAACTGGCTGCGGACTGTGCCTGGACTGCTGCCAAGAACCTCTGCAACTTCGGTTAGTTTCAAATTCTCAAAGAAATGCAACGTGATGATAGCCTGGTAACGCGGCTTTAATGAAAACATAGCTTCTCTCAAAAGAGCCAATTTATCAGATGACTCTCCGCAGTCGGTGTCCTGACCGTCCGTTTGCTCATAAGCTGTTTTCAGCAAGGTATATCGTCGAACCGTCTTTCTTAAATGGTTATTAATCGCATTAGTCGCTATTTTATAAAGCCAGCTTCGAAACTGATTTTCATCGCCCCTGAATTGGTCGAGTTTTTCAACAACTTTCAGAAAAACCTCAGCAGTAATATCTTCGGCAGTGTGTCTTTCAAAGAGCCGGTGGACACAATAACGAAACACAGGATCGTAGTGCCTGCGATATAGCTGTACAAACGCCGCAGGATCGCTACATATCCCTGATATTAATTGGCCATCATTAGCTGCTTTGCTATCGTTATCCAAGCTAATTGTTCTCCGGAGCTTACTGGCACCAACTATCATCACTATTATAAATGCGCGGCGGATAAAAACGTGGCAAAAAAACTCAGAAATGGTATTATTCCTTTTTACAGTCGATTTGTGAATGAGAATCATAGTGGACCTATACGGTTTGATATTTGACGTTGATGGAGTGATTGCCGACACCGAAGCGGTCAACGCAAGGGCTTCTATCAGGGTTTTTGAGTATTTGTTCGGCGTCAAGGATGTTAAACGAGAGGATTTTGAGGCCGGCCTCGGCAGGGGGGCGGAAGAATACGTCAAAGCCGCTGCCGGAGTTCACGGCCTGGAACTGACCAAAGAGCAAGTCGAAAAGGCAACACAATTGCGCCAGGAATATTTCCTCAAGATTCTAAGTGAAGAACCTCTGCCTGCCTTCCCCAGTGTGTTGGAATTGATAGAGGGGGCAATGCAAAGAGAAGATTTTCGAGTGGCAATCGCGACCTCCAGCACGCCTGAAAAATCCCGAGCTGTT
>DATLBB010000152.1:0-7646 GCA_035527155.1 Sedimentisphaerales bacterium | reverse complement strand
AAATCCGCCAAAGAACAAAAGCCGGTCAGATTGGCCTAATACCGTTTGTATAAACTAATGTCGCAATGATGGCTTTAGCGGCAAGTTCAGGGATTTTGAGCCCAGGATTGGCACCGAACTTCGCCAAAAAAGGGTGTACTTCTCGTCTGGACGCAATATGCTGCATATAAATACATTGCCGCAGACCAGCTCTGCCAGTCCTGACCCTGAGGAGTACCGTCCTGCGCACGTATCCATTCATTAAAGCCGAATTCCACATTCGCTACGCGTGCCGGCCGGTTTAGCTCTGCAAGGGCGACAAGTTTCTTTTCAGCAAGCCGATACTTTCCGGCGGCAACCAGAGCCGCCACATAGAACCCACAGATAAATGGCCAGATACCTCCGTTATGATATTCACCCGGCTGATTATACTTCTCATACCTCGGCATCCAGTCAGGATCATCCGGCCTTATGTAAGGGAAAAAATTAGGAGGTAAATCAACCGCAAGCAGCTCACCTTCCTTCAACGCTTTACACTCCGTCTCGATCCATCTGATGAGCGAATTCGCCCTTGAATCAGACGCAATTCCCGAAAGAATGGCGAGACTGTTGCCAAGCAGGTCGAAACGCTCGCTCTTGTAGACTTTGAAAGACCATAGTGCGTAATAAGGTTTGTACCTAAGAACCAATCCCTCATGAACATGTCGATTTTGCCTGTCACCTTTTATGGTGAACTTGCCCATCTGGTCCTTGAGCTTAGAGGCACGATCATGCTGGCCGTAAAGCCGCAGATAGATATAAACCAGAGTGTTAACAAAAAGACCATACCCAAAAACCCACTGCTCATCCCGCCAGTCACTCGTGGGCAACTGGTCCACCATAACGCGGTCGGAGGGGCTTTGATATTCCATCCACTGCATGGACTTTTTAACGGCCACCTCAAGGAAATCTTCCTCACCCGATACCTTTCGATACAGGGCCACACACATAAGAAACAGCGGTGTACAATCACTTGAGCCGCGGTCGTCCGTATTGTGAACTAATGAGGGGATATGACCCAAACGGCTCTGGTTCTTTGCAACAGTCTCCAGAGTCTTCCTCAAGCTCTTGTGTAGTTTTTTATTTCCGGAAAGCAGTATCCCGAGAGAGGAAATCATCAGGTCGCGGGTATACGGTTCGGGGTATCCCCATCCTGCGGTACGCGGCAGACCTCTGAAAGGGCCGTGAGCGTTATGGAGCAATACCTTAATAGCCGCCTGCTTTGCATTTTTAACTAAATTCCTGCTGTTTTTATCCATTTATGAAATCCCAAGCTTCTCTGAGATAATCTCGACAAATTTTCTGGCTATGACACGATAATCATAATTTTCCACTGCGCGTTTGCGTCCCTGCTCACCCATTTTTTGCCGAAGGTCAGGATTCTGCATCAAATCCATAAAATAGTTGGCTATATCGTGTATGCTGGCACGGTAATCAACAACTCGTGGCCTTTTGAAAACTACCTTATGCCCTTCTTCATAACCGGATTCATCACCCACAACCGCCTCCCTCAATCGGATTTCCTGAGCCACAGAAGCCAAAAATGCTGTTTTGCCGTGGACCATAGTGTCCAGCATACCCATAGCTTTTATGCCGACAACCGGCTTGCCACAAGCGTTGGCTTCCACCTGAATCATTCCAAAGCCTTCCAGGCGTGAAGGGGCTGCATAAATATCGCACGCGGCCAAGAGATAGGGCATAAAGTTCCGCGAAACCCGGCTGGTTGTATATACGACATTTTTGTCTATTCCAAGGTGTGTAGCCAATTGAAGGTCTGCAAGATTCTGCTGTTCGGTCCTGGGTTGAGGCCAAACCTTGCAAACATATTTCCAGTCGGGCGCTTTTATGTCGTTTATCGCCAGAGCCTGCATAACCTCTTGAGCACCTTTTGAAGCGGCATCTCCGCCGATGGTAAGAATCATTATCTGGTCCGGCGCTACACCTAATGCTTCACGAACCGCTACTACCTTCGGGTCATTTTTATCCCGGGGCATGAAAGAATCAGTATCACAACCGACAGGAAGGATCTCGATGTTTTTGCCGCTGAGCCCGTCCCGCATATATACCTTCTTGACCCACTTGGATGTGACAAGTATCAAAGGCAGGTCCTCCAGGATTTCCCGGTAATTAGCCATGTAGCCATCTGCTACAAGCCAGGGGACTGCCTGGGCTCCGTATCTCTGGGGATGCAGAACCAAATGTGGAGTATGTCCCCAATATCCGACCCCCACCACGACGTCCGGCTCAAACCATCTGTAATACCACTCTTTTTCCTGTGCCGCCTCAAAATTAACCGCATGCGCTTCAATTCCCATCTCACGAAGCCCTTTGAAAAGCAGGTCTCCCTGAGTGGCCAATCCTCCCGGTGACGGTGGATAGTCATACGAAACAAGCACCTTCATTTTTATAAACTCCTTAATTCAAGCACGATACACCTTCTAATCAGATCTAAAACAACAAAAGGCTTCTTCCTTTGGAGTAGTCTTTGCCTCGAAACTCTCCGGACTAAAACCATAAACATCCGTTATAATATCATATTTTTTACGCCAGATTTCATCAGGAAGTTCTACCTTAAAATCCGCATTATCAATCGCACGAGGCAGGTACTTGCCACCGCCGTCTTCATAAGCAAACATCCATAGGTCTTTTGCGAAGAGCCCACCATTTTCCCACAAAGCCTTAACAGCCTTTGCCGTCTCCTCATGTCTTCGGTGCCTCGTATACTCTCCACGCAGACCGTGCGTAAAAATCATATCAAAACTGTCGGACGGTAACAATTCAAGTATCGCCACCTGTACTTTACGAGTGTCCAGTGGTGTTTGTTCTGGGCCATCGTCGAGATCGCCCATTACACCGGTGGCATGTAGCCCTTTAAGAGCCTTGAAAAACCTGGGAGCCCTGTCCGGATCGCTCTTACGGCAAAGTGTGATTACGGTCCATTCGCTTTCCGGTTGCATCAGTATGGTTCCACCCACCCACAGGGTTTCATCATCAGGATGGGCAACGATAACGGCACAACGTCCGAGATTTCGCATTCGATCCTTTGTTTTCGTTCCGGCCATCGGCCCGACTCCTTTACGGCCTGTCTATCATAGACGAGGAGAACATCATTCCTTTGCAGGTAACTATCGAAAACAAAAATCTCTCAGGCTGTGGTTTGTCCATCCCCGCCATAAGACATTACCGAATTCTGCTGTTTTGCTTTTTGGAAAATTGAGGATTTTTCCCTGGTGAATTTTACGCCCCTGCCCGTAACTATATCTTTTTCCTCTCTAATAAAGTCGATATATTGTAATAAAGCCCAGGCGCTGTTATACCATCTCATCTGATATCCCCTCTGGTGGGCCTGCTTCTCCATTAAAAGCCGTCTCTTCTGATTGAAAACAAGATAATCAAGGACTCGAGCTATTTGTTCGACTGAGGCCTCGCCAGGGTCCACTAAAATACCTCTTGCGTGCCGGCCGATTACAAGGCCTTCGGGACATCGTTTGTTTGAATGAATCAATTCCACTGCGTATCTAAATTTGGTCGCCACTGCCACCCTGCCTGAACCGAGCGTATCCGCCAATATACCGCTTGATATCTGCTGCATATTAAGATACGGCAGCAGCATGACATTGGTGGCCCCATAAAATCTCATCAGGGTATTCTCATTCAGAAAGGTATCAAGAAAAACTACATCGTATTCATCAAAGTTGGTCGTACCAAGTTCTTTCACTTTGCACCACCTCAATTTGGAATCTTCAAGGGCCTGATTCAGCAACGCTAGATATTCCTGATACGGTTTGCCGCCGTCGGTTTTTACAAAGTCAGGGTGAGACTGTCCGGCAATCAGATATATCAGCTTTTTTCTCTGTGCTTCCGTACAGGATTCATTAAGGAACCGCCCATAAGCTCGGATGCCATACTGAATCCCCTTGTCGGGAGAAAGAAGCCCAAGGGTCGTAATCAGAAAACGGTTTTCCAGACCATACTCACGTTTTATGGCCAATCGGTCATACTGAGAAGGATGCTGCATCCTGATACCGTGGTCAATATGCTTAAGCTTATCGGAAGCAATTCCGTATATATTGGATTCGAGTATGTTAATAGCACTTTCTGTTGTAACGATAAGTCCATCACTATATCTGGCCAGCTCCTGAAAAGTTCTTCTCTGTGCCTCATCAGGCTCGTCAAGAACCGTATGCAGGTAAACCAATGTAATCAGGTCTTGTCCATGAAATGCTTTTGCCAGATTGATAAAATTGGAACCCTGGCCGTCTTCACCTTTTTCATCCGGATCCAGGCCATATTCATGCTGTAAAAGTATAACAGTGGAATTTGCACTCTCCCTTGCACGGGCCGATATGTTGACTATTGCATCAGCCCACGATTCAGGAGTATATTGATCTATAGTCAAATCCACCGGTATATCGTAAGGGCCGTTACCATTGTCAATTGCCGCAATTCTTATATATCCCACTTCACCCGTAAAGTGGGCAAGAGCCGTGGATAAGTCTCTCGAAAAGGTTCCTATTCCGCACTTACGCGGTGGGTATGTCGAGACAATTCGGATGTTATACGGCATATTCAGTTCCTCACATAAAACCGTAATATTCAACTAATAGCTGCCATAACACCTCTGACGTAACCTACGGATTCGGCCAGACCCGCGAGGGGATCATCGGCATCCTTTTCGTATTCAAATGATAGGATACCGGCGTAATTGATCTTTATCAAGGTTCTGAGGAACCTGGGAATGTCAATTACCCCCCGCCCGACTTCGACTCCGTGCCCCTTGGCCGTCGCTTCGGTAACATCCTTAATATGGACATCCAGCAGCCGGTCCGCATACTTCTCGGCTGAGACCGATGGGTCCACCCCCGCTCGCTGCGTGTGTCCAATGTCGTTGCAAAGTCCGATTCTCTTGTCCAGATTCTTGATTTTTTCGTAAGCACTTGCCGGTGTTGGATACACTTTATCTGTCGGCCCGTGATTATGAATCGCCACCTTAATATCGTATTCCTTAACCTTCTTATCTACCAATTTTAACAGCCCGGGCTTAGGCACCCCGATTATAACCTTCATCCCGGCGGCTTTTGCATAATCAAAAGCATGATTCACTTCAGCCTCACTGTTCATATAGATAACGCCGCCCCCATAAAGCTCAAGGCCCGCCTCTTTGACTTTGGCCACGACTTCCTTGATTTGGGCCGGTGTACTATCCAGTGCCAGATGAAAACTCTTGAAGGCAATATATTTCAATCCGACTCTCTTCGTCATCGCCAGCGTCTCATCCAGTTTGAACTTCCTTAAGGTGTACGAAGCCAATCCCAGTTCAAACAGTCTCTTTTTCCTGATTTCAAATCTTGGATTTCGAATCTCGAAACGACCTCGCTCCTTTCCAGCAGAAGGTCGAGCCTGCGCACCAAAAGAGCTGCTCGCACCAGCCAGCGATGCTGCAGCACTTATACCCATCACCTGTAGAAACTGCCTTCTTGTTTTTTTTGTTTTCACCATCTCCATTCGCTCCTTTCCGATAATAGTACTTTGCCTTTTTCTCGTGATCCGAAGCCTATCAATATGCTCGTTATCCGGCACAATTCTTATTTAAGGATAAAGCAAATGACTTTCAGACGCAAACAAATTCTTATTGCGAGTGACGAATACATCTGATATGATTATACCACACAGATTAATAATGAGAGACCAGAGTTCTGAGTCTTATATCGGGAAGGGCAGGCAAAAACCATTGAAAAGCAAAAGAACTAAAAAGGCGAATACACTAACACGCCGGCAGTTTTTGAAAAGCTCGGCAGCCGTCGCAGCGGGTATGGCTTTAGCCGGACCTGCAATCATTCCGGCCTCTGTACTCGGTGCCAACACTCCCAGCAATCGGATTACGATTGGCATGATTGGGATGGGCCGACAAGCGTTTCACTCTAACCTAAAGTCTTTTTTGAACTCATCGGATACACAGGTGGTTGCAGTTTGTGATGTAGACGCCTGGAGACTCGACAACGCTCACAAGGCCGTGGAGAAACATTACGCTAAGGGCCAACGTTCCAATACATTCAAAGGCTGCTCGGCCTATAAAGACTTCCAAGAGCTTCTGGCCCGAAAGGATATCGACGCGGTGATGATTTCCACGCCGGACCACTGGCACGTGCCGATGGCTATCGCCGCCGCCAAGGCCGGCAAGGACATCTGCTGTGAGAAACCACTTACTCTGAGTATCGCCGAAGGCCGGGTACTCAGTGACACCGTACGACGGTACAAGCGCGTGTTCCGCACCGACAGCGAATTCCGTTCGCACTCATGCTTCCAACGTGCGTGCGAGCTGGTACTCAATGGGCGCATCGGCGGGATACATACGATTCGCACCGGCGTGCCGGCCGGTGACAGCGCATGCGGCCCACAGCCAACTATGACCGTGCCGGAGGAACTGGACTACGAGCTGTGGTTAGGACCAGCTCCGTTGGCGCCATATACTCTAAATCGCGTGCATCCTCGACACAGCTACAACCGTCCCGGCTGGATGCGCGTCCGGGATTACTGCGAGGGAATGGTAACCAACTGGGGGGCGCACCTGAACGATATTGCCCAGTGGGGCAATGGCACCGAACGCACCGGGCCCGTCGAGGTCGAGGGCAGCGGCAAGTATCCTTCGGATGGCCTGTGGAACGTGCTGCTTGACTTTGAAATCCGGTATAAGTACGCTAATGGCGTGGAGATGACTTACAAGACAGGCCGACCATACGTGCGGTTTGAGGGCGCCGATGGCTGGATTGAGGCCGATTACAACAATCGCAGTCTGAAAGCTCACCCAGAGTCTATCCTGAAGTCTCCGATTAGACCGGATGAAATCCATCTGCTTCTGAAGGATGAAAAGAGGGACTTTATCGACGCTGTTAAAACACGCGGACAGACGCTCGCGGATGCGGAGGTCGGTCACCGAACCACCTCGCTGTGCCAGCTTGGACACATTGCCATTCAGCTTGGCCGAAAGTTAAGATGGGACCCGGACGCCGAACGGTTCGCCAACGACGACTCCGCTAACCGTCTGCTCAGCCGGCCGATGCGAAGTCCCTGGCGTTTATAGTGTAATTGACCTTTTAAGAAGGATTGAGATTATGAAAAGCAAAAGAAGCAAAAAGTCAAATGTACTAAACCGGCGACAGTTTTTGAAAGGCTCGGTAGTTACCGCAGCTGCTGTTACGTGGCCGTTAATCGTACCGGCTTCGGTCTTTGGTGCCAACGCACCAAGTAATCGTATCACAGTGGGCTGTATCGGCGTTGGTCGCATGGGGCTTGGTGATATGAGAGAAATTTTAGGATTTAAGCAGGCCCGGATTGTTGCCTTATGCGATGTCGATTCCAAAAGGACAAAGCATGCCCAGCAACTCGTTGAAACCCATTATAGTAAGCAGAGCCAGAGTGGAACCTATAAAGGCTGTGCGACTTACGGAGATTTCAGAGATTTGGTCGCACGAGAGGATATTGACGCTGTCTCAATCGCCACGCCCGATCACTGGCATGCGTTCCCTGCGCTCGCCGCAACCAAAGCCGGCAAGGACATCTTTCTGCAGAAGCCGCTGACGCTGACAATTGAAGAGGGGCGTATTCTAAGTGACACAGTTCGCCGCTAT
>DATLBB010000151.1:0-3406 GCA_035527155.1 Sedimentisphaerales bacterium | reverse complement strand
TGAGCAAATAAAACAGCTATGTGAAGAAGCGAAAACATACGGCTTTCATTCAGTGTCCGTAAATCCGCGATGGGTCGGTTTAGCTGCGGAAGAATTACACGGCTCAAAAGTCGCTGTCGGCGGCGTGGTGAGTTTGCCGCTCGGCGCAGATTCGACCAAGAACAAGGTCGCACAGGCCAGAGAAGCAATCTTTGCCGGCGCAGACGAAATTGATATGGTCGCCGATTTGGCGGCGATAATCGAAGGCGACTCACGATACTTGTTTGCACAATTGCAGGCGGTGCTAAAGGTTTGCCGGTCGATGAGGCCGCCGGTCGTGCTGAAAGTAATAATCGAATCGGCCGCTTTGAGCAGAGAGCAGAAAATATTTGCCTGCCGAATCGCACAGGACGTTGGCGTTGACTTCGTAAAAACAAGCACAGGAATGAACCCGGCCGGGGGGGCAACCGTCGAGGATATAAAGTTAATGAAAGAAACCGCCCCAAACTGTAAAATAAAGGCCGCCGGCGGAATTAGAACCGCAAAACAGGCACTTGAGATGTTGGAAGCAGGAGCAGATAGAATCGGAACTTCATCAAGTGTGCAGATTATAAATGAGTTCAAAGCGCAAAAACAGGAATATGAGCGAGGAATTCGTTAGTGAGCCAATTAAGCCGGTCGCAGGTACGTTTGAGCCGGCTGCAATGACAAGAGGCGAACCGGGACTGCCGGGCCGATTTATTTTCAGAGACAAAGAGTACGAAATTACTGATGTTCTTGAGGTCTGGAAGGAATTGGGGCCTTGTAAAAGCGGCGGCCCTGAGAAGTATTTACGTAAACACTGGTTCAGGATAAGAACTGGTAACGGCCTGATAATGACGATATATTTTGAGCGGCAGCCAAGGTCAAAACGACAGAACAAGATGAGATGGTGGTTATATACAATTAACGGAAAGGAAAAAAGATGAGTGAGATGACAGCCGTTTGCGGTTTGCTGTGCAATAAGTGCGGAGCATTCATCGCAACAAGCAACAATGATGACGAAAAAAGAACGGAAGTGGCCCAACTCTGGTCAAAACAATACGACCACGAATTTAAGCCGGAAGATATCAATTGTGACGGCTGCACATCAGGCAGTGACCGTCTCTTCAGCCACTGCAAAGTCTGTGAAATCAGAAAATGTGCAAATGAAAAGGCAATTGAAAATTGCGCCCACTGCGATGAATATGCCTGTGAAAAGCTCGAAGGACTCTTCAATATGGTTCCGGATGCCAGGAAACATTTAGATTCGATAAGAAGCAGCCTTTAATCGCCTGGCCACATCTCGGCGCTAACCGAGTTCTATATGTCCAAAATACAAAACACAAAAAGTGACCGCTTCACTGCACACGCAAAGTCTAACAGGATAGTAGCATTAAAGACACTTACTAAGGCGGATAAAGGAACTCTTTGCAGATTACACTATAAAAAAATCCGGAAACCTATAAACCTGCCGTCCCTAAGTGAAACAATCGCCAAACAGAAACAACCATCTATCATCGGTGGCAACTCAGCAAAGAAAGACGCGGACAGATTCAGCTACTGGGCCGCTGGACCGAAAGAAATATTTGAATTCCGGGCTGGACAAGATGACCCTTTTGCAAAACTACAACGGGCCCTGGAAAAATACAAACTTGTAAAAGGGCCTGTCGACGACTTGCCAAAGTGGATTTTCCGCGGCGGATGGGTCGGATATTTTAGTTATGAACTCGGCCGATATATCGAGAAGCTGCCGGAAACAACTATTGATGACCTGCAAATGCCGTTGATTCGACTCTGTTTCTACGACCGCTTTATCGCCCACGACCACCTCGAAGACAATTTCTGGCTAATCGCCCTGCAGTTGCCGACTGATTCTGAAAAGCCGGAGGAGAAATTAGCAAGTCTCGAAAACGTCTTTGCCAAAGCCCGGGAAATCTCCGTGCCGCCGCCTCCACCCGCAGACATTGAAAACATAGATTTCTCACAAATTCGATGCAATATGGACAAGGATTATTACCTTCGGACGTTCGAGAAGATAAGACGCTATATCTATGATGGCGATGTTTACCAAATCAACTTTTCACAGCGATTCGAATGCGACTATAACGCCAGCCCGATAGCACTTTTCCACTGGCAAAACCATTATAATCCCAGCCCTTATGCCGCATATATCGATGCCGGCAGTTTCCAAATTGTAAGCGCTTCTCCTGAGATGTTTATAACAATCGAGGACGGCATTATCAGCACCAAGCCGATTAAAGGCACGCGGCCGAGAGTCAGTGAGGCCGGAGAGGGTAAGCAAATCAACGCAAAGAATTTCGATGAACTGGTCAACAGCGAAAAAGAGCAGGCCGAGCTTAATATGATAATCGACCTTGAACGCAACGATGTCGCCAGAATCTGCGAGCCAGGTACAAGAAACGTTAGCCAGCCAAGGACAATCGAAAACTATCCGACCGTTTTTCACGCTGCAGCTACTGTCGCAGGCCGACTTCGCGAAGAAACTTCATTCAGTGATATCCTAAAGGCAATGTTCCCCGGCGGCTCCATTACCGGTGCTCCGAAAATCCGCTCGATGGAGATCATCGACGAAACCGAGCCGACAGCAAGAGGCGTTTATACCGGAAGTATCGGCTATATCGGCCTCGACGGCAGCGTTTGCTTGAACATCGCCATACGAACAATTATTATCAAAAACCAAATGGCCTTTGCACAAACCGGCGGCGGAATTGTCGCCGACTCCGACCCACAAGCCGAATGGGACGAAACTATCACAAAAGCAAGGGCTCTACTGGCAGGAATACAACACGTGATGCGTATTGCGTAAGATACACGAGATACACGATACGAAATACGAGATACGAGTTGAGATGACGGAAAAAGTTTTTCTAAATGATAAGTTAGTCGATATCGACAAGGCCGGTGTATCGGTTAGCGATAGTGGGCTGTTGTATGGGGCTGGTCTTTTCGAGACGATGCGAAGCTATAACGGCGTCGTCTTCTCGCTCAAAGACCATCTGGACCGGCTGTTCTTCAGTGCCGGCGCCTTATCGATAAAGCTACCCCACAGAAAATTTATCTCTGAATCCATCTATAAAGTCCTCAAGGCAAATAAACTAACCGACGCACGCCTGCGTCTTACTCTGACCGGCGGGGCGATGGCTGAATCAGAAGAGCAGCGCCATCCAACACTGCTTATCACCGCGACGAAATTAGTGCCTTATCCAGCCGAATATTACAAAAACGGTGTCCTGGTCGTGCTGTGCCCATTCAGGCAAAATCCCGCTGAACCGACTTGCGGGCATAAGACGATAAGCTATTTCTCGCGTATGCTCGCCCTAAAATGGGCACACCAGAGAAGAGCGACCGAGGCGCTATGGTTTACCGTAGATAACCGCCTGGCTGA
>DATLBB010000150.1:0-4829 GCA_035527155.1 Sedimentisphaerales bacterium | reverse complement strand
GCCTCAATACTTGTATCTGCCGGACATTCAAGCGTTACATCCGCAGGGCAAATGATAACCGGTGGCGTTGTGTCCACGATGGTGAACGTTGCCGGGGGTGTGGTAGCGGTGTTACCAGATTCATCCTCGGCGGTCCATGTTACCGTTGCTGAGCCGGTCGCACCGCATTCGTTCAGGATGCCCACAAAGTCGTTCGTAATCGTAACGCTTCCGTACTTATCGACAGCGGCTGCACTGGCAAGCCAGGCATTCAGCTCAGCTACATTGTAGTTCCCATCGCACTCAACAGTTAAATCCTGCGGGATGGTCGTGAATACCGGCGGGGTTGTGTCTTGAACAACGATAGTCACCTCGTCGACATCAAAGGCCCCCGCTCTATCGATTACTTCGAGGATGATAATATGTTCGCCGAATGAGAGATTGCAGTCTATAATCTCGCCGCTCCCAAGGAAATCTTCAATATTCGGGTCGCAAGGATCGACTTTGTACCAATCGAAATCATTTATATCGTCATTTATGCCGGGCATAGAATCGGCATCGCTTGAGCCGGAGCCGTCGAGGGTAACAGTCGCTCCCCAGGGTGCTTGTGCCTCAACAGTCTGGTCCGGGCCGGCATCGGCGACGGGAATGTGATTGAACTCGTAAGCACCCATATCGATTCGACCTGCGATTACACGGGGCTTTCCGTCGATGTCTGTTTCGTTAGGCTCGGCTATATAATAAGGGTCGCCGGCGTTTATGCACGGCGAATCCGGCAGCAGATGATAGTCGGGCATGGTCGGATAACCCTGTCCACTCAAGCCATTCTGATAATGCTGCTGGATTTCTTCAGCGGATAAAGCTCTGTCGTAGATTGCAGCTTCGTCGATTATGCCACCGAAATGCCAAGTGTAATTATATATCCCAATATTAGCGTTTCTCGTCAAATTGGATGCTGGAGCACCTATCCCGTGACCGATCTCAAAACCATCAGTATATAGCCTAACCATATTACCGTTGAGGGTAACAGCTACGTGATGCCAGGTATCGTCCGCCAGAGAACTACCCGCCTCAATCCAGCGACCATGAGAGCTCGTATAGAAACCCAATCTTCCATCATAATTATTGTTACCAATACCAAAACCCAAGCGCCAACCAGACCACGTGTGTGAATATATACAGGCCCTATTTTTATTCGCTTTAATCCAGGCAGAAATAGTTAAGTCACCTGTCGTCATTAGGCTACTATCGTTACCACAATCAATATAATCATTCACCCCATCAAAGCTCAATGCGCCATTGATTTGGCCGGTCGTCCAGGTCGGGTCGTTGATCAGGGCCCCATGATTGTCACCGACCGAATCGTATGCCGTTGTTCCGCCGGCTTCGTCCAACTTCCAGTAAGAAATCGGATTCAAATATCCCTGCTCAATAAAAGAGGGGTCGTCACCGATGTTCCCTGTTCCGCCTAAATTGCCTGTCCAGCCTTGAATGCAACTGTAATTAATGATAGGCGTTCCACCGTAAATTTGTGCGGACTCATTAGCACCGGTATAGTCATGATTGCCCCAAATGATGCAGTTGTAGAACCGGGGCGCATTATTTGTGTTGCGATTCCATATAGCACCACCGTCGTATGTCGCCTTATTGTCAACAAACGTGCAGTTTGTAGCTTTAGGCCTACTGGCTCCCCTGCTTTCCATAGCCCCGCCGTAGTCAGCCGAGTTTCCGATGAAAATACAGTTGAACAGCTCTGGATTGTCGCTGGAACCGCCATTTCCCAATCCGCCGCCGGCTCTTCCCGCTGAGTTGTTCCTGAATTTGCAATTTGTAAGCCTTGGGCAGGCGCCACTTCTATTGTAAAGCCCGCCGGCGTCATAGATAGCGTAATTATCTTCAAACATACAATCTGTTAATATTGGACTGCTGCGTTCATTGTGCACCCCTGCGCCCCATTCAGCTAAGTTCTTTGCGAAAGTGCAATTGATAACTGTTGGGCTGCCGTTCTCGTTATACATTCCGCCGCCACGGTTGTATGGGTTCGACCCGTTGGCATTGCCGGCGGTGATGGTGAAGCCGTCGATGATGGCTGTCGAGTCACAGTCGCTGCCGGTTACTACGTGGTAGCTGTTCTCGTTGTTGTTAGCAAAGTCTGGGCCATCGTCGCCCTTGATGTCACCGCTCAGGATTGTTTTATATACATCTATATCCCTGGCATTTGGGTCTGGGTGGCCGAAGCCGGCGTATCCGCCCTTGATGACCACACCATTTTTTAGCTGGAACGTGGCTGTGCGGTCGATGACCGCTGGTACAGCCTGCTCGCTACTGGAGCCCCCTGGTGGAGGTGGCGGTGGAGGTGGTGGCGGAGGCGGGGTAATTCCGGCGGCAGGCTTGTAAACGCCCTGAGCGACACGGATTTCATCGCCAGTTAGAGCAACAGCCAGGGCGTCCTGGAGATTGTTGTAAGCATCAGCCCAGCTCGACCCATCATTGGCACCGGTAGCATCCGCATCCACGTAATACATTGTCGGTGGTTTGGGGACGCTTGCGACGCGAAAGCCAATATTCCAACTCTCGAGGTATGCTGTACTGTTACGGCTGCGGTGGTGAGCTGGCATAGCAATTGGAGTCATGTCCCATGCGCCGCCACGAATGCACCACTGGTTCGACCCGAATCTCGTTTCGTTCCACTCGGTCAGGTTTCCATTCTGGTCATATGTCCCGTAGGCACTAACTGAGTTGACGTATGCACCTACATCCGTTAGACCATGCCCGCCGGCAGGGGCGGGACCGGCATTGGCAGAGTTATTGCCGCCGGGAGGTGCTTCCAGGGTCGGAGGCGTATCGCTCTGTGTGGCATAGTCCCAGTACCCGGCATCGGCCCCGCCGCCTTTGTAATATGCGGCCTTATACCACTCGTCCTCGCTGGGAATGAACACTTGTGCCACGGCATTGCGCTCGCTAACAGATTCTGCACCGATGAATGTATAAGCCCCGTCCTCAGTCGTGGAACTGTTTTGCCCACCGGTAGGCTGGTCGTTGTGCAGCCAGTTCGCAAAACGCAGACTATCGTACCAACTCACATAGTTCACAGGATTATTATCACGACCAGGCCTGACCGAGTACGTATAGATACCAGGAGAACCGCCACGGGCAATACCGCCACTGCCCCACACGCCACCAGCCATGTTCGGGTTATAGAGACCGTACGTATCCGTGCGAGCCACCGCATTGAGAAATTCGCAGTACTGACTGTTGGTTACCTCGTACTTGCCAATTCTGTAGACATAACTCACACTGCCGTAGCCGGTGGTTCCGTCGTTCATAACCTCTGTATCAGCGGTATTGCCCGCGTCACCGACGGCGACCCAGTCGATTACGACCGCCTGCGCAGCCGTGCCTACCATCGCCAGCAGAAATACTGATATTAGCAAGGACGTTCTCAGATTTGTTGTTCCACCCATTTTTTGCCCTCCTAAAAAATATACGTTCTTTTGCGATTTGCGCATTGTAAAACCTTTTCGGCCTTATGGCAATTCAGGGGGAGTGCTAAAGGTATGCATTTTAGCTATCCTCCTGTAAACCCAAAAACACGTTAAATATAGAATACCAGATTTTTCCCACATTTCAAGGAAAAAACCATTTTTTATGGCCAAAAGGCCGCCAGTTTAATCCTCACGGCCGCTTTAAATTCGTAGGACATGGCAACAAACCGGTTAGGGCAGTGGAGGTGGTGGAGGTGGATGCTGTCCATAAGTCTTGAAGCTCCAGACCGTACCCATGGTTGCCCCTCCACTATTAACCTGGTCGATACGCCAGTAGTACGTAGTACCCATAGTCATTGTCCCGGGATTGAATGTTGCTGGAGCCTGGTTGCCTATGAACGGCGGCGGACTGCTCGCTCCAAAGTAAACATCGTGCGAAGTGGTGCCGTAACCGGCTGTCCAGCTCAAATCAACGTCTGTGCCAACGCTTCCTGCACCATCGGCGGGATCCGGATTGCTCGCCTGAGCAGGTGTCCCTTCCCAATTGTTTGCAAAAATGGCAAAATCGGCGAAATTGACAAAGCCATTTCTGTCGAGGTCTTCGGTCAATAAAACCGCCTCACAAAGCCATTTCCCCATGAACAGTATAATATCCGCGTAACCTACGGAGTCATCCCCATTCAGATCTGCAAGGTTGCCTGCATCCGACAATGACATGCTGGCCTCGGGCCTGCCTCCATAGGCACCCATATTGATTCGCTTACCGTGCGGCCATAATTCCGCAGTCCAATCCGAATTGGGATCACCAGCGTCAATACACGTGCTGGTCACATCATCAAATACCCATTGGCCTGGAGTGTAGCTGCTCAAGTAATTATCCAAAAGAAGCTTTAAATCGAATGAGTCAACAATACCGCTGTGGTCAAGGTCGGCGGGTATAAAACCGGCTTGTTTCTGCCAGGAACTCGCGAATACGGCAAAATCAAGCAGGTTAATAAAGCGGTCATTTGTTGGGTCTAAGCCAATGTAAATTGACGGCTTCCATCGGCCCTTTTGTGATTTTAGATGGTAATCGCCATTGACCCAAATGTAATCATTGCCATCGTAAGGGGCGACTGATGGCCACGGTGGTGGCGGAGGTGGTGGCGGAGGCGGCGGCGGTGGCGGTGGTGGCGGCATAGGAGGAGCGAGTTTCCAATATCCAGGTACAGCAAAACATGGATCAATATCGAGGTTACCATCACCCCAATCCAGTGTGCAGCACGGGTCAATAAAAACCTGGGTTTTTCCTCCCTGGACATCACTATAGGAAACCGAAACCGTTGGTGGAATCTCTTTATAATATATTAGTGCAATCTGAGGTCC
>DATLBB010000149.1:0-5473 GCA_035527155.1 Sedimentisphaerales bacterium | reverse complement strand
GACTTCTGTTGGCGGTAGTTGTCATTTTCTAAAAGTCTTGGTCTGTGAAAAATAAACCAATGGTACGCGACATCAAAAAATAAGACAGAAAAATAGGTGTAAGGCAAACAAGGTACAATCATGAAAAAGAAAGGAGATATCAAAATGGCTGATTTACTCTCACAACGTCCATCTGATTTTATTGGAGACGAAATGGAAAGAATGATGAGAAGGTTTCTTGGAAGACCACTATTCTCTGTGTCGGGAGAAGGATTTTGGCATCCACCTGTGGATATTCATATTACAGATAAGTCTGTATTAGCACGAATAGACATTCCCGGGGTAGATCCGAAGGAAGTCGAAATCTCCATCGAAGACAACAGGCTTTTGGTTCGCGGCAAAAGGACTCCCTGTGAAGAGGCGGCAAAAGACGAACAATGCTGGTACAACGAAACACGGCGTGGTGACTTCCACAGGATTATAGACCTTCCCGAATATGTTGATAGCCAGAAAGCTATTGCAAGTGGCGAGAATGGTGTTCTGACAATAAAGATGCCCAAAAAGAAAGAAGCTAAAGCCAAAGCGATTAAGGTACAAACGAAATAGCGTTAAACAAGCAAACGGTTTGATCAGTTAAAAAATGAAAGGGTAAATTATGTTTTGCTATCAGTGTGAGCAGACTGCAGGTGGTACGGGATGTACAAAGGTGGGCGTTTGCGGCAAGGACGAGGATATTCAGAGTCTTCAGGATATCCTTATATTCGGGCTAAAGGGCATCGCCGCTTATGCGTATCATGCGCGTGAGCTTGGCGAAAGAGACGAGCAGGTTGATGCATTTATGGATGAAGCGATGTTCTCAACGCTTACGAATGTGGATTTCGACCTGGACCGTTACCTGGAGTTGGTGTTGAAAGCCGGCGAGATGAATCTTCGTGTTATGGAGATGCTCAACAATGCTCATACATCAAGATTTGGTAATCCCGCACCGGTGACAGTGCCGAGGGGCACTAAGGCCGGGCCGGGTATCGTTGTTACGGGCCATGATTTGCTTGATCTTTATGAGCTGTTAAAACAAACCGAGGGCAAGGGTATTAATGTTTATACTCATGGCGAAATGCTGCCTGCTCATGGCTACCCGGAACTGAGGAACATTAAGCATCTTGTGGGCAATTACGGCACTGCATGGCAAAATCAGAAAAAAGAGTTCGACGACTTCAGCGGCGCGATTTTAGTAACGACCAACTGTGTTATGATTCCGAAAGACTCCTACAAAGACAGGATGTTTACCAGCGGGGTAGCCGGTGTTGCCGGCGTGAAGCATATAAAGAACAGAGACTTCAGCGAAGTAATTGAAAAGGCTCTCTCACTTCCGCCGCTGCCGGAGAACCCACAGAGAACATTGAGCACCGGATTTCATTATAAGGCTGTTCTGGGCCTGGCGAACAAAGTCGTTGAAGCGGTAAAGGCGGGCAAGATTCGACACTTTTTCTTTATTGGTGGCTGTGACGGTGCCAAGCCGGGACGCAATTACTTTACAGAGTTCGCTGAGAAGGTGCCCGATGACTGTGTGATATTGACTGCGGCGTGTGGAAAGTACCGGTTAAATGATCGTGACTATGGTGATATTGACGGGATTCCGCGCCTGATTGATACCGGCCAGTGCAACGATTGTTATTCGGCTATTAAAATCGCACTGGCTTTGTCTGAAGCTTTCGACTGCGGTGTGAATGAGTTACCACTCTCCCTTGTGGTATCATGGTACGAGCAGAAGGCAGTAGCCATCTTGCTGACGCTGCTGCACCTGGGGATAAAGAATATAAAGCTCGGTCCAAGCCTGCCGGCGTTCGTCAGCCCTAACGTACTAAATGTCTTAGTCGAAAAGTTCAACATCAGTCCGATTAGCAATGTCGATGAAGATATGGCTGAAATGCTTAAAGGCACTGAAGTTATGACAAGCGGTTAATTTCTCGTAGCAGTCATACAGGGCGCTTCCTGAACAATAGAAGCTAAAAACTAATTATCTCTTAATGTTTTTGAGAAGGAGATTTTATCATGGCTGTAACAGCTTCAAAAATGCTTACGCTGGGAACGTCGGCACCGAATTTCAGTCTGCCTGATACTGAAGGTGATATTGTATCATTGTCGGATTTCGAAGGGGCGCCGGCCCTGTTGGTTATTTTTATGTGTAACCATTGCCCCTTCGTAAAGCACATTTTACGTGGCCTTGTTAAACTTGTTAAGGAATACCAAACCAAAGGAGTTGCTGTCGTCGGAATAAACTCAAATGATGTTACGAATTTCCCTGAGGACAGCCCGGAGATGATGGCCAAGCTTTTGGAAGAGGTTGGTTTTACCTTCACCTATTTCTATGACGAAACACAGGAAGTTGCCAAGGCGTACCAAGCTACCTGCACACCGGACTTCTTTTTGTTTGATAAAGAGAGGAAACTTGTCTATCGAGGCCAGATGGACGACAGCCGGCCGGGTAACGACGTACCCGTAACCGGAGCGGATTTAAGAGCAGCGATGGATGCTATTCTCGCAGGCAGAGAGGTAAATACCGAGCAAAAACCCAGTATGGGCTGCAACATAAAGTGGAAAAAGGGTAACCAGCCAGACTATGTGAAGTAACACAGAAAATCAATTTTTTATGTAACTGCCATTGTGCAAGAGGTGGAAAATGAGCGTAACAATAAAAAAACTAATTAATCTATTAAATATGGATTTGGAACTGGAGTACTCTGCGGCAATACAATACATAAATCACGCAGCAGTGATGACCGGCGCAGCTTACGGAGACATAATAAAGGAACTTAAAATCCACGCTAATGAGGAAATCCAACACGCTGTGATTTTGGCGGACCAGATTGATTATCTGGGTGGTTCTCCGAGTGTCAACGTAGGTAAAATTCACACTTCTAAAGACAATGACGAAATGCTGCAGCAGGACCTGGATGGCGAAGAGGATGCAATAAAAAGATATAAGCTGAGGGTTGAACAGGCTGAGCAACTCAAAGAGTTTGCCTTGGCTCAACAGTTGCGAATTATTCTGGCCACCGAGCAGGAACACGCGATGGATTTGAGACAGGCCCTTGGTAAATAAAGCTGGTTCTAACACACTTTGAAGCCTATATTGACGTAATGGATTAGTCAATTTGCAGCATATGTTCTGCCAGGCTATTATTTGTAATTTTGCAGTTTGTTAACTTACGTAAGACAGCAGAGGTTGTATTTAACACCAAAGCCGGTTCTGTCAGCGTGGTAAAATACTGTTCCATTTATAATTGTGGAAAGGAGACCAATAATGAGCAGACTTCTATATATTCAAGCTTCTCCGAGAGTTAAACGTTCACATTGTATCGCCGTTGCTGATGCCTTTATAGAAACGTATCAACAGAAGTATCCGGATGATGAGGTTATGACTTTGAATGTGTTTGAGGCGTCGATTCCCGACTTTGACGGCCTGACAGTGCAGGCCAAGTATACGATTTTGCACGGTAAGTCGCATTCGAAAGAGGAACTCCAGGTGTGGAGGGAGGTTGAGAAAGTGATTGCGCAGTTCACATCCGCCGACAAGTATGTCCTTGCTGTACCGATGTGGAATTTCAGTATTCCATACCGGCTCAAGCAGTATATCGACCTTTTGGTTCAGCCTGGATATACATTCAGTTATAGCGAAGATACCGGATACCAGGGACTTGTAGTTGAAAAACCGATGTTGGTCGTGTATGCCCGTGGCGGCGAATATCCTCCGGGTAGTGAGACCGAAGCGTTTGACCTGCAGAGCAAATACATCGGGTTGATATTTGGTTTTATTGGTTTTGTGGATATTCACTCGTTGGTTATTGAACCGACCTTACAAGCCGGCCCGGACGTCGCAGCCGTGAAGCGCCGGGAGGCCATTGACAAGGCAAAAGAAATAGCCGTCGTTTTTTGAATACGGCATCAAAATGTCACGAAAGCTTCTTAATCGGATTGTTGCGGTGGATCTTATTATTATAGAGAGCTATATGGTAACGCATTAGATCGAGGGAGTAAAGTATGAATATATTTGAATATGCAATGCAGATGGAAAAAGATGGTGAAGAGTATTATCGTCAACTGGCCCGGCAAACCGCTAATAAGGGCCTTCAAACTATTCTGACAATGCTCGCAGATGAAGAGGTCAAGCACTACAATACCATAAAGAGGATGCAAACCGCAGAGCCACATATGGAAGAGACTACAATCCTGACTCATGCCAAGAATGTCTTTGTTCAAATCAAAGAGTCCGGGGAAAGTTTTGATTTCGACATTCAGCAAACCGAGCTTTACAGAAAAGCCCGGGATATCGAGAAAGAGAGCCGGGACTTCTACACGGAAAAAGCTAACGAAGTGACAGAAGAATATCAAAAAGAGATTTTTTTGAGATTGGCTGATGAAGAAAGCAAACATTATTTCTTATTGGAGAATATAATTGAGTTTGTATCGAGGCCTGAAGAATGGCTCGAAAATGCCGAGTTCTTTCACTTGGAAGAATATTAAAATCACTTGTTCTGAAAGGGGAAGTTTAAAATGAGAAACGCAATTAACAGAAAGTCAGTAGTGTTGGTGATTTTGGTCTTGGTGATAGTTACTGCATCGATGGTATATTCACACTGTCAAATACCGTGCGGGATTTATAACGATCCCGCCCGTTTTGATATGATTGCGGAGCATACGACCACAATTGAAAAGTCGATGAAACAAATAACAAATCTGTCGAAGCAAAACAATCCCGATATGAATCAGATTGTACGCTGGGTTCAGAATAAGGAAGAACACGCTGACGAGTTGAGCCATATAGTTACATACTATTTTATGGCACAACGCATCAAGCCGGTTGGTGACACCAAGAGTAAGGCTTATGAAGAGTACATCCGGAAGCTGACTTTGCTGCATGAGATGCTTGTTTACAGTATGAAAGCCAAGCAGACAACCGACCTTTCAAATGTTGAAAATCTAAAGACTTTGTTAGCCGAGTTTCGAACCGCGTATTTTCAGACCGATACTCATAAACATTGAGTGATTTGCTTAGACAGGTGAACAAACTCATGGATAACAATTTGTCGTTTCAAAAGAAAAACGACCTCTCTATTGTTTTATGTGGTCAGGCCGGTCAGGGTATCCAGACTGTCGAGTATCTCTTAACGAGGATATTCAAGCTGGCCGGTTATAACGTTTTCGCAACAAAAGAATATATGTCACGTATTCGTGGCGGTACAAACTCTACTGAAATAAGGGTATCTTCAGGGTCTGTCTGCGCTTCTGTAAACCGGATCGATATTCTCATTCCTCTTGACGAAGGTGCTATCCGCCATGTTGAAGAAAGAATTTCTCCACAGACAATGATCTTAGCAGAAAAAGAGGCCATAGGTGAAGATTTTGACCAAAACAAGTATAAGTATGTTGAAGTACCGTTTACTAAAACAGCTTCTGATATTGGCAACAAGATTTATTCCAATGTAGTTGCTGT
>DATLBB010000148.1:0-3269 GCA_035527155.1 Sedimentisphaerales bacterium | reverse complement strand
GAGATTTTGGGCATCTTCAATCATTCGGTCGAGGGCCTGTTCCCGCGATTCGGCCATCATCTTGGTGTAGTCGGTTATCTCTCCTCCGACTACGTTTCGCAGGCCGGCCATTATGTCTCGGCCTATGTGTCGGGCACGAATCGTGTTTCCTTTTACCAGTCCCAGGTGACGGACGGTTTTCATCCCCTCAATGGTTTCTGTTGTTGACATTAACATTGTCTTATCTCCTTACATCTCTATAACGGTCTTTGCTCCAGAAAAAGATTCTCTCACGCAGCACCGAGACAAATAGAATCGCCAGCCCTACCAAAAGTGCCAGCAGCCCGGCCTTCAAAAGCATCCCCACTGTTGGATCTTTAATGATGGCCTCTATCGCCTTGAAGCCTCCATAGATTGTCAGTAGTATCGCGGCCACCGAAAAGATTATCCATCCGATGCCTCGCTCTGTGCGGTTGTAGATGCCGTCCCAGTACTGCTGCCAGAGCCGGTCCTCAGGCTCAACCAATGTCACCTGGTCGGTAATCGCTTTAAGCTGCCTGAATTCCTGAAGCTGGGCTGTGCACTCCTTGCATGTAGCTAAGTGATCCTCGAAGCGGTGTTTTTGTTCGGCGGTGAGCTCCTCGTCAAGATAACCCATCATCAGGTCATTATATTCATCACAGGCCATCTTAGTCACCTCCTTTCTTTGTGCTCAGTAATTCCTTGAGTTTTTTACGGGCGTAATATAGTCTGCTCATAACAGTCCCCTTACTGCAAAAAAGATTGTGAGCAATCTGCTCATAAGATAGGTGCTGGAAGTGCCGCAGTATAATCACCTCACGGTGCTTGTCGTCGAGTTTGCCGATTGCTTTCCACACCGCGTCTTTGGTCTCGTTTCTTTCGGCCACAACATCGGGCGTGAACGAATCATCCACTTCAGCGACCGGCCCCTGTTCTTCGAGTTTTTCGAGGGAGTAGCTCCGGCGCTTTCTTGTCTTCCTTAGATGGCTGAAACATACGTTTCTTAGGATTTGATAGAACCAGGGGGTAAAACTTCCTGTTTGAATTAAGTTGCCTGATGTTGCGGTATGCTAAGATAAAGGCCTCCTGTGACAGCTCCAACGCGTCGTCGCGGTTGCCCACAAGACCCAGCGCTACAAAATATGCGTTTTTCATATACATTTTGACAATGGACTCGAAGGCCTCTTTCGAGCCTCTTCGGGCGGGTTCTATTACCACCAATTCTCGTTCGCAAACACTGCTCAATTTATCTGGCTCCAAAATCAGTGGTTACGATTCAAACGCCGGCTTTACTGTTTGTTTCCATATTAATATACATTACCAGGCATAACTTTATTCAACTAATTTTCTGCACTTCCCAAAAAACAAATCACTAAGCGACGGGTGGCAGCCTCAAGCGCAGCTTGGGGATGGCTTACTGCCGGTTATGCAGAGCGCAACATTTAATTACAATTGGTATTGTGTGGAGACAGTCCAATAAAAATCAGCTGCGATACACTCCATGTCTCCACTATCGGGCCGATTACGAGAAAGCGACATTTTGCACTTTTTAAAAGGATAGTGTCACACTTTCATCAGACGTTGTAGGTTGAAGCTGCGGTTGCTCCGCCTCGGCCGGTCCAGTTTGTATGGAAGAACTCGCCGCGTTGTTTGTCTACCCTTTCGTAAGTGTGTGCGCCAAAATAATCACGCTGGGCCTGCAGCAGATTGGCCGGCAGGCGGCCGCAGCGATAGCCGTCGTAGAACGCCAGAGCTGCACTCATAGCAGGCATCGGAACACCCATCTCGACCGCCGTTGTGACAACGCGTCGCCAGGACCCTTGAGCCTTCTCGACAGCCTCCTTGAAGAACGGGTCGAGCAGCAGGTTTTCCAACTTAGGATTTTTGTCGAACGCTTCTTTTATCTTGCCTAAAAAGGCCGAGCGGATAATACAACCCCCACGCCACATAAGGGCGATGCCGCCGTAGTTTAGGTTCCAGTTATGTTCCTGGGCGGCGGCACGCATAAGCTGATAGCCCTGGGCGTAGCTGACGATCTTGGATGCGTAAAGGGCCTGTCGAAGGTCGTCGACAAAAGCTTTTTTATCGCCTTTGAACTGCGGCTCTGGGCCGGTCAGGACCTTGGATGCTGCCACGCGCTCTTCTTTTAGAGCTGAGAGGCATCTTGCGAAGACGGCCTCGCCAATAAGAGTCAGCGGCTGGCCGAGGTTCAGGGCCTCAATGGCGGTCCATTTACCTGTCCCTTTCTGGCCGGCTGTATCGAGAATAAGGTCGATGACCTCGTTACCGTCCTCATCTTTGTACCCGAGAATATCACGAGTTATCTCGATAAGGTAGGAATCAAGCTCGCCTTTATTCCACTCGGCAAAGACCTCGTGCATTTCCTGGTTTGTCATCCCGAGTCCTTGCTTCATTATCTGATAGGTCTCGCAGATCATTTGCATATCACCGTACTCGATGCCGTTGTGTGTCATTTTGACGAAGTGCCCTGCCCCGTTCTCGCCTACCCAGTCGCAGCACGGCTCGCCTTCGGGTGTCTTGGCGCAGACTGCCTGGAAGATGGGCTTTATACTTTCCCAGGCCTTCGGCGAGCCGCCGGGCATCATTGATGGGCCTTTTAGTGCGCCCTCTTCGCCGCCGGATACACCTGTGCCGATATAGAGTTTGCCATTGCCCTCGACGTATTTTGTGCGTCGGATGGTGTCGGGGAAATGCGAGTTGCCGCCGTCGATTATGATGTCGCCGTCTTCGAGATGGGGCAAAAGCTGTTCGATGAAAGCATCCACGGGAGGACCGGCCTTTACCAGCAGCATTACCTTACGCGGCTTTTCCAGGTTCCGGGAAAGCTCCTCGATCGAGTGGCAGCCGATGATGTTCTTGTCTTTGGCGCGGCCATTAATAAAATCGTCCACCTTCGAGACGGTACGGTTGAAGCAGGCCACCGTAAAGCCCTTGCTTTCCATATTAAGGATGAGGTTTTCACCCATGACTGCCAGGCCTATCAGGCCGATATCCGCTTTTGCCATCGTTTGTTGCCCTTTCCAATTTGCTGTTTTCTATTGACTCGGAATACTTGGTATGTACCCGCTGGATAATCTGTGCAGCATTTCGCCGGCGTGATGCACAACCAAAATGCCTTTTTCTTCTTTATTTTCATAATTAGCTATATTAATCTGGGCTGGGTCCATATAGCCTAAGTTTACCTTTCGGCAACGTTCTCTACTGATTGCTGTGGCGAGCACCACATTGATCCTTGGCTTTTCGACACC
>DATLBB010000147.1:0-7426 GCA_035527155.1 Sedimentisphaerales bacterium | reverse complement strand
TGGCTGTGGCGGGATTTGTACAACTGGACAAGAGTGCATTACTCGCTGTTGGACGAAACGCCTGCAATGGCGTTGGACTTGGTCGACGAAGTATGGACTGTTTTGAAGTATATTTTGTATCCGGTGCACGTCAGCGACCTTTAGCGTCTGGACTGGGCCGAGCAGCGTAACAGCGTGCTGGAATCAGCCGTTGATGTTTATAAACGTAATAAAACTTTACCAATATCATGAGGTAGTACCTAATATCTAAATTCTAAACAAATCCAAATTACCAAAATCCTTAATTTTCAAAACAAAAGCTTCGGGAGGACAGTCCCGAAATGAGGGCTGCAAAAAAAGAAGCGCCTCTATAATTGCACGAATGTGCGCGTTTGATGCGAAAAATGGCTCGTTTTTGACAGGATTTACAGGATTAACTTGTTGTTGGCAAAGGAGTTAAAAAAATTTTATTTTTTTCAGATTTGCTCGTTAGGTATGTGCGCTTTTGGTTGATAATTTCAGTTGGTAGTTCGTTGTTTCCTTCGACTGCGCTCAGGACAGGCTCCGTTGTTCATAGTGGTTGAGCCACGAAGACACAAAGACACGAAAAAGGTGTTTTATTAGTCACAAAAATGGACAAAAAGAACAAAAAAATGACCAAAAAGCACTTTTTTTGCCCATTCTTTACCTCGTGAGATGATTACTACCCATCTTGCTGTGGAAAAAAGTGCAGTACAATTTTCTTTATAATTTCTTTATCCGCTCTTATAATGTCTTTATGGTGAAACGCGCTGGATATTTGACTGCCTGAGTCATAAGTGAGAGCTATTTACAGAGCGATAGTCCAATTTAGCTAAGCGAGAAAAGGAAGGTTACGATGGAATTTCTTCGGTACGCAATCTACATAGCAGGAATCCTGGTCTTTTTCAAACTTCTGTTATATGGGATATCAATAAAAAGGTTACTTGGCATACGTTTCAAGAAAGGCGATTGCGAGCTGCACGATCTATCTGAACTTCCCTCCTATTTGAGAGAGTTATTCGATGCGTATGAAAAAGAGTTAGAGGGTTTGGGCTTCCATTTTTCTCATACACAAATATTCGATGAACCTGTCGTTTCGGAGCATTCGAGAAGATGGAATTTGGTATATTTCAAACCTGCTGAGAAATGTTACGCAACCGTAAGCGTATCTTCAATACCCGACCAAAATGCGCTGGCCAAGGTGGAATTTGCTACGGTCTTCTCCGATGATCATAAATTAATTACCTTGAACGGTATGGCCCATGACACTATGGGGAACATTCCGAATACCATTGTGATGGATCCTTATGCCGAAAGTTTGGAGAAACAGTTTCAAGCCCATCTTGGAGAATTTGCAAGGCTGAGAGAAAAGAAAAAACCCATAGCTATGGAGCCTACCGATTTCGTATTATCCGAAAAGAAAACCGCAGATGACTATATCGACGGCCTTGAAGCCAATGGCTTTATCAGGAAAACGGATGAGAGTTACTACCAATTACGTTTGATTCCGTGCCTGCGCCATACATACAAGTGCACCAAGGGGCTAAGAAAGTTAAAAAAACAGCAAGCCAAAATACGCAAACTATCGCAAACACAAAGAGCAATTGCCGTCGAGATACCCGTTGAAGTTGAGGTCGAAGCTTTCTCAAAGATACGTGAGATAACCAGTGCTAAGAAGACGGGGTATGCAGGCAAACTGGCCGTATTGTTGGTCAGTTTGCTGTTATTTACGATTGCTTTTGGATTTTCTTTTTCATTTGGAACTGTACTTATTTTTATTGCGGCATTGTTCATTCATGAATCAGGACACGTTATCGGAATGCGTTTGTTCAAGTATAAGGATGTGCAGGTAGTATTTCTTCCGTTTCTGGGTGCAGCGACCTTGGGTGGCGAGAAAGAGGCCACACCTTTACAAAGGGTTATCGTTTATCTGCTGGGCCCGGCGTTTGGCATGGTAATTGGGATACTTTGTGTGTTTATAGGTGGCGCATACGAAGTCAGACCTCTGATGGGATTCGGGGCATTCTCACTGATATTGAGTTATCTTAATCTTGTTCCTATCATCCCCCTGGATGGAGGGAGAGTTTTCGAGCTGGTCTTGTTTTCAAGAATATCATTTTTGAAAAGTGCTTTTATGATTGGCAGTGTGGCAGTAATGGCCATTGTAGGGATAGGATTGAAGGACCCTATATTAGTCGGCCTTTCCGTGTTTTTGTGCCTCGGCGTTTCCACCCAAATTTCACAGAACCGTGCGCTATCAAGACTCAAGAAGCAGATAAAGGACGCGAATCTTGAGATTACCGATGAAGATATTCTCCCGACAATATTTAGAATATTAAGGGAAAAACCATTTAGCAAATTACCTTTTGCCCGCAAATACGCCGTAGCATACCACTTGTCAGATAACGTTATGCAAAAGCTCCCCACAGTCTGGACAATCCTTCTTTCATTGCTGATGTACTTCGTAGTATTGCTCCTGCCGATAATGATGATTATCGAAGTCGCAATAATTCGGGCTTTCTGGGAGATTTGATGGTAACGCAGGATAAGCTTCAATCCATTCTTGTATCTCGGCCCGGTTAGAAAGTAGGCAAACGCCTTCGTCAACTTACTTCTAACGGGCTAAATCGTTAGTATATATTATTTAGCAGGTCGAGGCCGGCAAAGCTGGCATTTTTTAAGAGAAATCCGCCTCAGTGAGATAACGTTTCACTATCTCACCCCAGTGGGATAACGCTTCGCTATCCCACGGGGCAGGCGGGGCAGGCGGGGAAACATAAAAGAAGGGAAAAGGGAGAAGGCAAAGAAAAAGTGCTTTATAAGCACATAAATAGCGCCGTCTTACAGTCGGCGGAAGACAGAAAGTAGAGGGGTGGGGGCTAACCTAAAGAAGGGGGCCAAGAAGCCGGGAGATTCATAATGAAACTCAATCGTCGCAGTTTTCTGGGAACCGCCGGTATGATTAGTATCGGTGCGAGCAGGGTTTTGGCCAAGTCCGAAACGAGCAGCCATAATAACCGCAAGGCAACAGTGGAAAACAAGGAGACTATCTCCAAAATTCGGGCAGCACAGATAAAGGTTTATCCGGATAAAGGCAAGATGAAAGCAAACCACAGGAGACTGATGAATATCCTCAATGACATCGAGAAAGAAGTAGTTGATGTTGTGGTGACGCCGGAGGGTTTTCTCGACGGATATGTCTCTACGGAAAAGTCTGTAACTAAAGAGGACATGGTCAGATATGCAATCGAGCCGCTCAGGTCTGATTATGCCCGAACCGTATCCAGGTGGGCCGGCAAAAACAAGGCATGGGTCGTTTACGGTTGTACGCGAAAGGCAGCGGACGGGGTATTTAACACTGCCTTGATATATAACCGCAGCGGCTCTCTTGTCGGAATGTATGACAAACTGCATCTCCAGACGCACGACCACAAATATACACCCGGCAAACATCTTCACATATACGAGTCGGATTTTGGGGCATTTGGTGTTATGATTTGTGCAGACCGTCGCTGGCCGGAAACGGCCCGAACCCTTACGCTTGAAGGGGCGCGGGTAATTTTCAATCCGACATACGGAATGCATGGTGAGCTGAATCTTTGCATGATGAGAACGCGGTCATACGAAAATGGAATTTACATCGTGTTTACACACCCCGGACAATCGCTTATTACCGACCCCAAAGGGGCCGTTGTGTGTAATAATGAAGATAAAAACAAGGCCTATACTATAACCGAAATCGACCTTTCCAAGGCACCGGCAAACAAAGGCGGCCATATAGTGGACCGTCGGCCGGATGTTTATAGACTATGACAAAGAAGCCGCTCTCGTGCGGAGCCGCAATAAATCCTTCGACCTTGCTCAGGACAGGTTTGGGGGGTAAATATAGGTTCAATCAATTCGGCGGCCATGTCCCTCGACTTCATCCCGCACCAATTGAGCCGCGATTCAGTGTGAATGTTGATTTCAAGTGGCTGATATTCTGTGAGGGGCAATTGGTGCGGGACTCTTCGCAATGACCGAGCAGCAAATAACGGCAAGAGTCTATTTGGCGCGTAGGTTACCATCCCCAAGCTGCGCTTGAGGCTGCCACCAGTCGTGTAGAGACCCCATTAGAGTGGACGACACACTGAGCAACGGGGCAGATGGGGGTAAATACAGGCGACGCGGGGTGTCGCGGTTTTTACTAATGGAAAAAAATGTTTGAAAATCCCGGCAATGTCCGTTATAAGATGAAGTTTATTTTACATGGAAGTGAAATACTATTATGGGTGAGCAAAAAATCTGCGAAGACTGCTACCAAAAGCACAACTGCCAAGAGATATACAAGAAGTTAGCAAATACCAAAGGCCGTTCGGTCACTTTCAAAGTTGTGGCTGCTTTCCTGCTGCCGATATTGGTTTTTATTGCTTCTCTTGCAGCTTTTGAGAGGATTTTGGCCGAAGCAATACATAGAAATGAGCTTCAAATAGTCCTTAACTTTCTGCTTGCACTGCTGCCAGCCGGTGTCTGTGTGTTGATTATAAGGGCGGTAAGTCATCGCTGTGGAAACAGGGAACCAGAAAAACGACTACATTGTGGATTCCCGCCTGCGCGGGAATGACAAAGAAAGCGGGAATGACAAAGAAAGCGTGAATGGCACGCTGGTATGGATTTTTCAAATATGAAAATTGAGACTAAAGGCAAATTATCTTTCGTCGGCGGGACCCATCCTGCGGAAAACAAAAACCTCACGGAAGACAGTAAGATATATCCCGGCCCCACGGTCAAAGAGGTCGCAGTGATGCTGAGTCAGCATATTGGCGCTGCCTGCCAGCCGCTGGTCAGAAAAGGAAATATGGTGCAGGCGGGACAAAAAATCGGCGACTCGGACGCATTTGTTTCCGCCCCCGTTCATTCACCCATCAACGGCAAAGTAAAAGAAATTTCGCTTCGGTCGCATGCGGTCTTAGGCCGGAGCCTGGCTATAGTTATCGAGGCATACCAGTACACTCCTACGAGGCGGTCATACTTTAAGTTAAGAGATGACTTCGATGAAAACAACTACTCAGCGGAACAGATATGCGATGCTGTCCGACAGGCGGGTATCGTGGGTATGGGCGGTGCAGGGTTTCCGACGAGGGTAAAGATAGAACCGAACCCCCGGCTGCCCAAAGAGACATTGATTATCAACGGCTGCGAGTGTGAGCCTTATATAACGTGCGATTATCGCATTATGTTAGAGTGGAGCAAGCAGGTCGTTGCGGGGATAAAACTTGCGAGAAAGGCCTCCGGCTGTTCAAAGGTGTTTATCGGAATTGAAGATAACAAGCCGAGAGCGATAGAGGCGATGAGCGCGGCAGTCAGCGGCGATGACATTAAGGTTGTCCCTGTCAAAACAAAATATCCACAAGGCGGTGAAAGACAGCTTATAAATGCGATTCTCAAGAGACATGTCCCCACGGGCGGCATTCCTCCGATGATAGGTGTGGTGGTTCTCAACGTCGCTACTGCGGCGGCGATTGCGGAAACGGTAGTCGGCGATTTGCCGCTGACTCACCGTGTTGTAACCGTTACCGGAGAAGGGGTCAGGAACCCGGGTAATTTCTACGTTCCGATAGGGACATCGGTCTCCGAGCTTATAGAGTTCTGCGGAGGATTGAGAGAAGAAGCGGTAAGGGTCGTGCTCGGCGGGCCGATGATGGGGACAGCAATAGCCGATTTGACAACACCTGTCACTAAAACCACCGGTGCCATAACGGTATTAACAGAGAAACAAATCGGCAAAGCCAAATTCGCAGGACGGCAGACGCCGTGTCTGCGCTGCGGGAGGTGCCTGGAAGTTTGTCCCGAAAATCTGAACCCAACGAAAATCGCCCATGCGGTAAAAAATAATCTTCTGGACGTGGCAGAAAGCTATTATATCAGTGCTTGTATGGAGTGCGGCTGCTGCAGTTACGTTTGCCCGGCTAATATAGAAGTTACAGGGTATATCAAGACGGGCAAGATGCTTCTGGCCCAATTAAAAGCGTAAGATGAGAATTGAAGAACAGAAATGCACATTGGCGTTGGTTGACAGGAAAACGGATAAATGCCTGACAATATAACAGTATCACCAGCTCCGCATATCAGCGAGCCGGTCTGGACGCACAGGGTAATGATAGATGTCATAATCGGCCTGGTTCCCGCAATGGCGGCGGCGGGCTATTATTTCCGTCTCTACGCGCTTATTCTTATCTGTACCTGCGTTATCTCATGTGTGGCCACGGAATGGCTTTGCAATCTGATTCGGAAAAAGCCGAATTCATTAGGCGACTTCAGCGCCATTGTTACCGGAGTTATCCTTGCGCTGTCGCTTCCGCCGGGTCTGCCAATCTGGGCGGCGGTCATCGGCAGCGTTTTTTCCATCGCGATCGGGAAAATGGTCTTTGGCGGACTGGGTTCCAATATCTTTAATCCGGCGATGGTCGGCAGAGCGTTTCTGACAGCCAGCTTCGGTATGATGATGACAACATGGACGGTGCCGGCGACAATCGATTCGACGATGCCGAAGATTGCACCGGAAAATATGTTGCACGCCAGGACGCAGGCGACGCCATTAGGCTGGAGTAAAATTGCAATAAAAGACAGAAACGGCGCCAAAATCTTTAATGAAGAACAATTTGACGCTACGCTTATAGGTGATGTTGGGGGCTGTCTTGGCGAAACGAGTGCGATTGCCTTATTAATCGGCGGCCTTTATCTGTTAATAAGGCGAACGATAAACTTTCATATCCCGTTAGCGGTTTTGCTGTCTGCTTTTGTTTTTGGTAGTATTGCCTACCTGATAAACCCTGATGCGTATATGCAACCGGTATTCCATTTGACCAGTGGTGGAATGCTGCTGTGTGCCTTCTTTATTGCCACGGACCCTGTTACGGCACCTTTGACGCGGAGGGGAATGTGGATTTTCGGTGCAGGTGTCGGGGCGATAACAATGCTCATAAGAATAGTAGGAGCGTACCCGGAAGGCGTTATGTTTTCCGTTCTGCTCATGAACGCGGTTACACCTTTGATAGACAGACTTTGTAAGCGAGTTCCGGCCGGAGGTAAGCCTGGTGTCTAAGATAAAATATTTTGTTCAACAAAGCTGGCTTTTGATTGTTTCGTCGTTCTGCTTCGGGCTGTTGTTAGCGATAGCAAACGCCGCGTGGTCGCCGATAATCGAACAGAACCGAATCAATAAGCTCAACGCCCTTGCCGGTCATCTGATTCCGGGAGCGGAGGATTTCGTTCCATTGGAGAAACAAGGCGTCGAAATCGAAGTTAAGTCGCTCAAAGGTGAAAAGAAAAAAGTTGACGTTTATAAAGCCATGACAGGCGATGAATGTTTTGGCTGGACCTTTAATGCGGTCGGGTCAGGTTTTCAAGACAAAATCGAGCTGGTTATTGCGGTGGACAAAGATTT
>DATLBB010000146.1:0-6957 GCA_035527155.1 Sedimentisphaerales bacterium | reverse complement strand
GAAGTCTATCGAATCGGTGGTGCACAAGCAGTAGCTGCTTTGGCATCGGGAACGCAGACTATCGATAAAGTTTACAAGATCGTCGGGCCTGGCAGCACGTGGGTTCAGATGGCAAAGACCGAGGTATTTGGGGTTGTTGATATTGACTCGATAGCAGGACCAAGCGAAGTATTAATAATTGCAGATAGTAGAGCAAATCCAGCCTGGATTGCCGCTGATATGCTAAGCCAGGCAGAACACGCACCGGGAAGTGGGATTGTGTTCACAGATTCACAAAAGTTGGCAAATGAAATCCTTGCAGAACTCAAAAATCAGGTAAAACAATTAGACCGTGTAGAAGAAACAATAAATTGCCTGAAAGATTTCGGCGGTATAGCCGTATTTGATAATATGACCAAAATTATCGAATGGGCGAATATTTTTGCGGCGGAGCATTTAGAAATTCAATGCGGCGAAAAAAGCGGGAAAATCGCCGACCAAATTGAAAATGCCGGTGCGATATTTATCGGTGATTACAGCCCGGTTGCAGTCGGCGACTACTGGGCTGGGCCAAGCCATGTATTGCCAACCGGAATGAAGGCTTGGTTTTTCAGCGGACTAACCAGTAACGACTTTATCAAATCAACGAGTATCATCGAATACGATAGAGAAAAATTAGCTGAAAGTGCCGAGGATATTATCCGTTTGGCTGAAGCCGAAGGCCTCGACGCCCACGCAAAAAGCGTAAAAATCCGACAGCAGGATTAACCGTTAAACCTCCCAGTTGAGTTTTTCCTGATGCAGCCAGTAAAATCTGCCCAGCAGATGAGCGGCGACAAACGCCAGATAGATACCGGCACAACTAATAAGAAAGGCAAAATGTTCTGATTCGCCCACTTTCTGCCCGAGCATACCCATCAGTAATACTGCTGCCAAAAATAGTATGACAAGCCCACAGTATTGACGCAACGTATTTGATATTGAGTTGTAGAGCAAGCGGGGATTAAGGCCGGCAACAGAGTCAAGCACAACAACGGCCAGTAACGCCATCGGGAAGAAGAAAACCGCATAGAGCAATAACAGCCAGAAAATTACGTCGGCCCTTTTGACAAACAACATATAAAAAACAAAAGGCATAAAGAAAACTCCAAAACAACCAATTATGTTCACCATCTGCCAGAACATATCGACTACACGAGGAATGTACCCTATGACCTTTGGCGCTCGCAAGCCGCCTTCAGCGCTGTCGCGTACGCATTCAGCAAAGTACCAATACATATATAAAACCACAACGACCTTTATAACTAAACTTATAAGCCAGAATAAACAAGAAAGCTGGATAATCATAATCTTCCACAGAAAATCAATTAACAATGGTACTCCAATAAAAATCGCAAGATTCGCAAGGCCCGACAGGCTCATGGGATACAGGAATATATCAATAATCCACGGCAGCTTGCGTTCGCCGACAGGTTCGGTTTCATCTGTAGCCGATTTTTCAACGGTCTTTTGCAATTCTTCAATCCCTTTCTCAGACACGCTATCTTGACTGCTTTGTTGATTTGCAGTTGGCAACTCTGCCGGAATATCAAAAAGAGCATGGTCTAAACCTGAATATTTTTGACTCACCTCCGAATCGCTAAAATTGCTTTTACCTGCAACCGGCGCTGCGTTTTCCGCTTTCGGGACAACAACTATCTTCTTACACTTTGGGCACTTGCCTTTTTTGCCGGCGTGGATTTCAGGAACGCCGATTTCCTGGCCGCAGTTTTTGCAATGGAACTTAATCATAGGGTCTCCGCCGGCTCCACTTGCTTGTCTCCGCTGCCTGGAAGTCAGGCTAAGTAATTATGCGTTTGCCAGTTTTTCTTGTATCAGCTCTCTTGCTTTGTCGAGGGCGTCTTTGATTTTCTCCGGTTTTTTTCCGCCGGCCTGGGCCATTTGCGGCCTTCCGCCGCCCCCGCCATCGACTATCGGCGCAATTGCCTTGACCACATCGCCCGCCTTTAGGCCCTTCTTGACCAAATCATCAGTAAAGCCTGCCAACAGTGTAACTTTCCCCTCATCATCAAATCCCAGAACGACAGCAGCCGATTTTGCCTTCTTTTTGAGCATGTCGATAGCTTCTCTGGCCTGTTCGACCGATGCCGTTGAAAGCCGACCAATGATTACAGAAGTACTGTCAATTTTTTCGCATTTTTCCAAGAGTTTCTTTGCCTCGTCCATCGCATCAGAGCCGGATTGTCGCGCGCCGGATTTGAGCTTCTTGGCAAGTTTCTTATTTTCCTTTATCAATCGGTCGACACGCTCAATCAGTGCCTCAGCGCTCGTATTCAGCATCACCGAAAGCTTTTCAACAATCTCGCCTCGGTCCTCGAGATATTTGGTGAGTCCGGAGCCGGTCAGTGCGGTAATCCTGCGGACTCCGGCAGAGATGCTCTCTTCCTTGATTATCTTGAAGCCGCCTATTTGTCCCGTATTATCGCAGTGCGTCCCGCCGCAGAATTCTCGCGAAAAAGCTTCTCCAACCAGTTTTTCGTTTGCCGCGCCAATAGCCACGACTCTAACTTCGCTCCCATACTTCTCGCCGAAAAGCGCCATAGCCCCCAGTTTTTCCGCCTCCGCCCTCGGCATCACTACACATGTTAAAGGCAAATCTTCCGTGATTTTCTCTCTCACCAAAATCTCAACCTTTTTTATCTGCTCATCTGTCAAAGCCTTAGGGCAGGTGAAGTCAAACCTTAAATAGTCCGGCCCAACGAGGCTACCCTGCTGCGCCACCGATTTGCCCATTACCTGCTGGAGCGCCCACTGTAAAAGATGTGTAGCTGTATGGTTTTTCTTTATCGAATCCCTGTCTTTACTGACGACTGCTTTTACAGTTTGGCCAACCGTAAACGACCCTTCCGCAACTTTGCCTCGGTGAACCACACAATCGGCTATCCTGACAGTGTTCTCGACAATGAATCGGGCTTTGTCCGATTCTATAATACCGCAATCGCCGACCTGGCCGCCCGCCTCGGCATAAAAACAGGTCCCGTCAAGAACAATACCAACCTCGCCGCCAATCTCAACCTTACCCACGTTCCTGAATCCCCTCTCATCAACAAAACCGACTATCTTACTGTCGCATTGGTCACAATTGTATTTATGCAGGTCTTCCGTTGTCGGCAATTTGACATCGGCCAGGACTGAGATTAGCGAGGCGGATTTCTGGGCTGCCCTTGCGCGTTGTCTTTGCTCTTCCATCAGTTCGTTAAATTTGGCTGTGTCAACTTTGAGGCTGCGTTCTTCGGCCATAAGCTCGGTCAAATCGAGCGGAAAGCCGTAGGTGTCATAGAGCTGGAAGGCATCTTCGCCGCCGATAACTTTGTCTTTTGATTTTTGTGCCCGCTTGGCAGCAGTGTTGAAGATTTCAATACCTCTATCGAGCGTTCTGCCAAAGCTCGCCTCTTCCGATTCGACAACCGTTGAGACGAAGTCGGCCCTTTCCTTTATCTCACCAAACGCATCACCTAAACAATCAACAACCACCGGCACGAGTTTATACATAAACGGCTCGTGCATTCCTAATTCTCTGCCAAACCTCGAAGCCCGGCGAAGTATCCGCCGAATCACGTATCCCCGGCCTTCATTTGAGGGTGTTGCGCCATCGGTTATCGCAAAGGTCAGCGAGCGAATATGGTCGGATATGACCCTGAAGGCATTGTCGATATTGTTGTTCCGCTTAGAGGTATATTTGTGCCCGGTGAGGCCAGCAATGCGTTCAATTATGGGCATAAACAAATCAGTATCATAATTGCTGTTTTTTTTCAGCAGCACTGCTGCGATTCTTTCCAGGCCTGCGCCGGTATCGACGTATTTGGCGCCTAATTCGGCGAGCTTGCCGCCCTCGGTACGGTTATATTGTATAAAGACCAGATTCCACAGTTCGATGAATCGGCTGCAGCCGCCGTTGACGGCGCACTTGTGGCCGGGGACACTTTTTTTGTCGCACATATCAGGTCCAAGATCGATATGTATCTCACTGCAAGGTCCACAGGGACCGATATCGCCCATCTCCCAGAAATTATCTTTCTTTCCGAAAGCCAAAACCCGCTCAGCAGGTATCTCAGTCACCTTCGTCCACAGCCTGGCGGCCTCATCGTCTCTGGGCAGACCATCGGCTTTGTAGCCGGCAAAAACCGTCGCCCACAAGCTGTCCGGGTCAATGCCCCAAACCTTGGTAAGAAGCTCCCAGGCCCATTCGATTGCCTCGGCCTTGAAGTAATCATCGAACGACCAGTTGCCTAACATCTCGAAAAAAGTGTGGTGATAGGTGTCCTTACCCACCTCCTCAAGGTCGTTGTGCTTGCCGCTTACCCGCAGGCACTTTTGGCTGTTGACCACCCGGGGAAACTCCGGTGAGACCAGGCCCAAAAAGATGTCCTTAAACTGGTTCATTCCCGCATTGGCGAAAAGCAAGGTCTCGTCACCAATGGGCACTATGGGCGAGCTGGGGACGAATTCGTGGCCTTTTTTCCTGAAAAAATCTATAAAGCCGCTTCTGATTTGCTTTGCACTCAACATTTTCAACTTTCAGCTTTCAGGCCTTTGGCAACGAGGATTTTGTTTTTTATTTCCCCGCATAAATCTTTATTTTCAACCAGATATTTCTTGGCGTTTTCTCTGCCCTGCCCGATACGGACATCTCCGTAGTTTAGCCAGGCGCCGCTTTTTTCTACACAACCGCAATCCACTCCCAAATCGAGCAAGTCGCCTTCATAGCTTATTCCACTGTCGAACATAAGGTCGAATTCCGATTCACGGAAAGGCGGCGCGATTTTATTCTTTACCACTCTGGCCCTGACCCTGCTGCCGATGGCAGTGCCGCCTTCCTTTATGGTTGCCAGCCGTCTTACGTCGATTCGGATTGTGCTGTAAAACTTCAGCGCCCTTCCGCCGGGAGTGGTTTCCGGGTTGCCGAACATCACGCCGATTTTCATACGGATTTGATTTATGAACAGAAGGACGGTTTTGCTCTTGCCGATGACCGCGGTAAGCTTTCTCATCGCCTGACTCATTAATCTTGCCTGTAGTCCGACGTGCCTGTCACCCATCTGACCTTCGATCTCTATTGCCGGCGTAAGTGCGGCCACCGAATCAACAACTATAACATCGATGGAATTGGACCTTATCAACATCTCGACAATTTCGAGCGCCTGTTCACCGGTGTCGGGCTGGCTGACCAGCATGCTGCTTACATCGACACCCAGTTTTTTAGCCCAGGTGGTGTCGAGTGCGTGTTCGGCGTCGATGAACGCCGCTACGCCACCTGCACGCTGGGCACTTGCAATTACGTGAAGTGCCAGCGTAGTTTTGCCGGATGCCTCCGGCCCAAACAGCTCTGTAACCCTGCCACGCGGGATGCCGGCGCCGCCGAGAGCGATATCCAGCGACAGTGAGCCGGTCGGAATCCCAGAGATTTTGGCGTACTTGTGCTCATCCATCTGCATAATCGCGCCCTGACCGTATTGCTTTTCAATCTGGGCAATCACACGCTGCAAGGCGGTTTCCTTGCCTGTTGTTTGGGGCCTCAAACTCTCTATCTTGTGTTTGCCTGTTTGGGACGTTTTTGTCTTTGCCATTTTTGTAACCTCCTATTCCATATCTGGTATTTCGCTTCACATATTATGTTTCACACAGTTCATAATCGCCTAACACGGTATAAACAGGTCCGGTGGGCGTCAACTGGCTCTGGTAAACCGAGACCGAATCGGCCGGCATAATCCCGAGCTTAAAATCCTTGTATTCGCCGGCTATCTGCGCCAGCTTGAAACCCGCCCTGGGGTTTCTTACTCTGCAGAGGGTCAAATGGCCGGAAAATTCCCTCTTCTCCGGCGGCCAACCAGCTAAGGCCAACTGCTGCTCAAGGTCCTTTTGCAATTGTAACAGATTGTCGCGCCCCTTGCCTGCACCAACCCATAAAATCCTGGCACTTCTGCCGCCGAAATGGCCGACCGATTCTATGGCCAGCTCGAAGCTGTTGTTTCTGCCGGCAACGTCCTTGACTATATTGCAGACATCAACGACCTGCTCATCTTTGATCTCGCCTAAGAACTTCAACGTCAGGTGTATATTCTCCGGCTTTACCCACTTGGCGTCGCCTTTTTTAATATCAACTTTGCTCTGAAGCTGCTGCTGCAAATCGCCCAATGCGGCCCTGTTATTCTCATCAATATCTATCGCTATAAAGCATCGCATCTTGCTTGGCGCTTCCTAAAAACGTGTTACTTCCCGCAAAGTTTCAAATCTGCTGTCGATATCGGTTTTGCTTATCGAGGTCAGACCTGCCAGTGAAAAATCGGCAATTGTAAACGAGGCAACCACTGTACCGTAAGCAACTGCTGTTTTTAACGAGTCAAAATCGGTCTTGCCGACCTGTGCCAGATAACCCATAAAGCCCCCTGCGAAGCTGTCACCGGCACCGGTCGGGTCTTTGACTTCGCTGGCTGGATAGGCCGGCAAAATAAATCTTTCGCCGCCTGCCTTGCACACCATTGAACCCGATTCACCCTTCTTTATTATCACAACAGTCGGCCCCATATCCAAAATCTTTTCCGCCGCCTTTATCAGATTATGTTCGTCCGCCAACATCCGCGCTTCACTATCGTTGATTATTAAACAATCGATTTTATTAAGCAGCTGTTTCAAATCATCAAGCTCATCCTTAATCCAGCAATCCATCGTATCAGCGGCAACAAAAACAGGTTCTTGTACCTGCTGGAGCAATTGTATCTGAAGAGCCGGGGCGGTATTTGCAAGAAAGACGAATTCGCTGTCTTCATATTCAGCAGGCACAGTCGGCGGCGCCTCAGCAAGGACATTCAATTCCAGGCAATCCGTTCTTCTGTCATCCATATTATCGCTATACGTGCCTTTCCAGCGAAAGGTTTTGCTCTGCTGCCTGACCTCCAAACCTGTCAAATCAACGTCCCT
>DATLBB010000145.1:0-3632 GCA_035527155.1 Sedimentisphaerales bacterium | reverse complement strand
TCTCGATTAAGAATCGTCCTAAGGTCATAACTTGCTCTTGCTTGATCCAATTATTCTGCAGCGGAACTATTAGGTCGCCCGATTCTTCTAAAGCGTGGTCGGTGTCGATCAAGACAGTTTTGAGCAGATTAAACAATGCTTCCGGGAACTCTCTTATGCTTGGTTTGTAAGAGCCAATGCCAACAAAGTGTTTGCCGGCCAAAAGTTCTTCGTTGTTCGGCAATACAGGTTCGGAAGATGTTGTCGCTGTAATTACGACCTGACTTTTTTCCAGCAGGTCTTCAACACAATCGGCCTGGTGTAGCTTAACGCCGTAAATGACCTTAGACAACTTATCAATCAGTGCCGTTGTTTGTTCACGATTCACATCGAAAATAAAGATGTCCTTAAGATTCCTGGCTGAACAAGCAATCCATGCCTGATAAAAACCCTGGACGCCCGCTCCGATTATCCCCAATGATTGAGTATTCTCAGGAGTCAGATGGCGAATACTCACAGAACCAACTGCTGCGGTTCTCAAGGCTGTTAGGGCAGGGCCGTTGAGCAATGCCACCGGCAGGCCGGTTTGTGCATCGTTGAGAACCATTATTCCGTTCAGGACGGGAATGTTCTTTTCTGGATTTTGTGGGAAGAGGCTTACAAGTTTGGTTCCAAAGTAATCCTTGATAAAGCACGGCATAAGCAACAAAGTGTTGTCTTCGTGGTCTATATGAAGTCTTGGCGGCATATGAAATTCTTTTTTCTCATACATATACATGGATGCTTCTATAGCATCCAACAGGTCATCAAAAGATACCGCCTTCAAAATATCTTCTTCAGTTAGATAGATCATTTCGCCAACAAGTGCAATAATATCTAAGTGAAACGGGCAAGCCTACTTCCATTTACATTTGCGATTTTCCAAACGGTGCTTGCCGTGGCAATCGGTGCAATATTTCTTCTCACCGGCGCTGGAAAAGAGAGGTTTGTGCTGCTCGGTGTCGATCTTGTCCTTCGGGTGACAGCCTATACAAAATGGATTAATCTTGGCCCGGGGATACATAATATCAGGTGCAGTACCGTTTCCGCCCGAGGCCCAGGATTCATCGGCAATGTGCTCGTCACACTCGCCGTGGCAGCTCGCGCAGCCAATATTGGCTCGTGCATGAGTTACGGCAATGTCCTCTTGCATGTAGTTCACATGGCAAACGTGGCAGCGACTGTTATCGGCTACGGGACCGGTCGGCGGAGAAAGCTCTTCCTCACTATCATCGAGCAGCAGCAGGGGCTCATCATCCGTTATGGATTCCCGGCTGGTCATGGGTTCTGTGTTTGTATCCGGTCTTTTTTTCGCCCCCATTTGCTCACAGCCTGTTCCGGAAACGGCGACTGCCGCCAGAACAAGCATCAAGAAACAGTATTTCATACTTTCTGCCCTGATAGTAATTTAAGTAGTGAGACAGGCATTGCTGCTCGCTCTCAACGCGAATACTTAATTGGCCGAACGTTATCGATTAGACGTATTCCCAGTCCTTGAGCCATTGATAGTGGGGCGGTAATTTAGACCACGTCTGCTTGCCGGCGTTTTCCAGTTCCGCTCTTTCTTTCAAATCGAGTGTACGGCGCTCCTTCACCGCCTTGACCACGTTATCGACCTCGCTCACCCTGTTCATACCGGGGATAGGTATCACGGTGTTGCTTTGCAAAATATACCGGATGGCCAGACGTGCACGCCTGTTTTTTTCTTCTTGGCTGCCCGTGAATAGCGAGCCTGCCGCAAAAGGCTTAATCCCGAAAGCGCCCACATCACACTTCTTCAGGGCCGGGAACACACTGTCTGTCTGGGCCCTCTTGCTCATCGTGGTGAAGGGAAAGCAAATACAGTCAATTTGCGGAAAGTATTCAATCATGAACTTTATCCAGCGGCGGTCGTGTGTGGAGAATCCAATGAACCGGGCTTTGCCCTGTTTTTTCGCTGTCTCCAGTGCTTCAATCATCTCACACGCGGTATTGAATGAGTGTCTGCCGCCCGGCTCGTAACAGGTGACTCGCCATAAATCAGTATACTCCTCTTCCGAGTCTTTCAGCACTTCGTCGAGACTTCCTAATAGCTTCTTGGCCGTCCGGTAGTTTTCGTAGCGCGTCTCTTTGCCACAGTGGGAAAGCGCCAGGTACATTTTGTCACGGCGCCCTCTCAGGGCCTTGGCGTCTCTTATTACCTCGCCCTTGGAGCATGCATCGATGTAGTTGATACCTGCGTCGATGCAGCGGCTGACAATTTCGTAGCGCTGCTCATCGTTGCTACTGGAGTGCCCGCCTAAGCAGACGGCCGAAACCATCAGGTTCGTCTTGCCCTGCCGGCGGTACTCCATATTCTCGTTGTAATTGAGAATCTTGGAAGTATCAACTGCTGCACCACTGGCACCTCGGACGTTTTTTCCGGCCGCGGCACCGAGACCTAAAGCCATACCCGTTGCAACTGTTGCACCATCGTGCAAAAACTGCCGCCGAGTCACTTTTTTATTATCCATCATTAATCTCCTTTCGTTATCGTTCAGGCCTTGCCTTCACAAGCAACCAGGGTGGTCCGCCAACAGGCCAGGCCTGTATCTTTATCTATATCTTCGGCATTACCGTGAAGATTTGGTTAATGGACGATTACTCTTCAACGAAAAAATGGCCTGTACTTCGTCCTCCGAAAGTGGACGGTCGTAGATACGAACATCGTCGACGAGACCCTTGAATCCCCGGCCTATCGTGACATTCAGCTCCGCGCCGGTCTCGATCGGCCAAAGGTCCAAAAGGCCGATGTCATGAATTTCCGCTAAGCTGCCGTCCTTATAAAGCCTGACATCATCATGCAGGTTCGGCAGCTCAGACTCTACTACTACCACCGCCACATGATGCCACTTATCGTCATGGATCGCATCATTAATGTAGTAGTATCCGCCATGGGGCGTCACGCCTAAACGGCCCCTTATGAAGCAGTATCTCCACATTTGACCGAAATCCTCTGAGCCCCAGGATATAACTTCCCCTCTGGATGAAGTTGTCTTAAGCCATGCCGTCACGGTTCGAGGCCGTGTGCCGGCGATGCCTTTATATCCGGCTATTTCTATGTTGTTATCTTCGCCGTCCAGCTTCAGTGCTTTGCCTGTTCGGCCGGCGACTGAATCCTTGTCGAATGACAAGCCTCCCTTGAGCGTGCCCTTACGGCCATGCTGAGAGGAATCCGCAGCGGTCTTGCCGGAAGTCTCATCGAACTTCCACCAGCCGACAAGGTGAGGTTCCGTGTCAAGGGTAATCGGCTTGTCCTTCTCGGCAGCGGGCTTTGTCACCTTTATCTTGTCTCCTCCACTAAGTTTTCTAAGTTCAACTACTTGCTCAGCAGTCAGCGCTACATCAAATATGGCTACATCGTCGATTCGGCCCACAAAATTGCCGCTGCTGTGTACGCTTTCTGAAAAACCGATCCTGACTGTGTCACCGTCGTTATCCGCCCCCCCCGAAAAGCCCACGTCATCAGTGCCGAGAGCCCCATCTACGTACACGCTGCCCTCCTTTTCCTCAGCGTCCCACGTCAGGGCTATATGATGCCACTGGCCGTCATCAACGCGAACGCTCCCCCGGACCCACTCACAACTGTGACCTAC
>DATLBB010000144.1:0-5862 GCA_035527155.1 Sedimentisphaerales bacterium | reverse complement strand
CAACCTCTTTTGCGATTTTTTCGGACTTTTTTTAAAAATTTCTGCTTTCCAGTGCATCTTTCGGGATGCGGTCAAGAACAGACTCGACCCATTTTTCAGCGTTATAGCAAACGACAAAGATTTAGTGTCTTCTTCTTGGTGGCTTGTCTTCCAGCATCGAAAAGTAACTTTCATGAACTTTCAACAATCGATTGTCACTTATATAACAACTAAGCGGTACACTTTAGTATAAAGAAGATAGACTTTTTTCGCTATATTCCACCTTGTGGGCATAAAACCAATTATAGCCTAAAAAAGCGCATAAAAAAGGCCGAATTGTCAAAACGGCAGTAGCTCATGCACCAAGTGTGCTTTGTCAAGTTTGGCAGGGATTCCGTTTTGCGATTTGTTGTGAAGGGGGAACCTGGACAACCACCAAAGATAAATTGCAAAATTTATTGCAAAATTTATTGCAAAATTTGGAGTAATTTGTTGACAAGTGTCGATAATGCTATAAACAATAATAACATCTTTGGGTAGTCATATACGGGTCTTTCGAGTTCTTTTTGGGCCCCATTTTGTTCGCCCTTAGTTTGCTTACGGCGGAAAAATGGGAACCTGCCAGGGATGGTACAATGCCAAATCAGCCAAGGGTGGCGAAGGTTTTAGCAGCATTGCTGGTTTCAATGACAGCAGGGACAGTGGTCTTAATGGCCCTGGGTGATAATCCTCCCTCTGCTGGCCTGTTTTCTCTTTCAAAATATGTTCTTAGTCATCTTGGCTCTGTCGAGAAGGCTGTTAGCTCTCGCACCTCTCAATCCCCCGGCCGTTGGGGTCGCATCGAAATCTACTATAGCGGCACCAAAGCCGGCAACATTGAACAGTTGGCCTCGTTGAGCGGCTTGGCCGGTGCCGAGGATGTCAACTGCCACTTTGTCATCTGTAACGGTCTCGGCGGGAGCGACGGCCAAATACAACCGACCGAAAAATGGCAAAGACAGTGGTCGATTATACCGGGCCGAACCTGGTACGGCAGTGGTCAGACTATCCGCATCTGCGTTATAGCTGACGGCAAAACCGCTCAACCGACCGATTCACAGAAACAAAGGACACAGGTACTGGTAGAAGAGCTGCGCAGAATGTTTGGCATTCAGTCCGAATCCGTCTACTACCCCAGCGATTGGCGGTAGCAAGCCTGCATAGCGCGCTGTCCTGACTTTGGTTTCCACATAAAAAATGGATGTGTATCCGTTAGATACACATCCAATTCTTTATCTCTTGGCTGTTTTTACTAAAAGGCCACAGTGCTTGAATTTTTTCGCTTATATTCTTCGGTGCTGAGTCAATTGCCAGCCGGAATCTCTTCTTGCCTAATCCATCTCCGGTTCTGGGTCCTGAAGCCATGGACACCAGGGTCCTGGAAAGCCTTGGCCCATGCCCATACCTCTGCCTTGGAAACCTCGTCCCCAGCCTCCCATACCTCTGCCTCGGAAACCTCGCCCCCGGCCTCCCATACCTCTGCCTGGTGTCAACGGCCTGACCGCATCTTCGAGTGGTGCTGCTCCAGGTCTGCCGCGGAAATCTCGCACCGCCTTGCCGGGAGCACCCCTTGCTTTTCTCACTCTTTGCCTCATTTGACGCATTTTCCTGATTAATTGCCCCATCTTTTCCCTGTCGTTTTCCCGATAGGCATTTGTAAGCTCGTCCAACCACGTGCTAAACATCTGCTGCGCAGGAAGATTTGCTCCGGGACGAGACTCCTGGACCTTACGACGCACACTCTGCATAGGCTTACGCGCAGCAGTAGCCTTTGCCTTTTTAGCCTCAGCTTCTTTGGCTGGCTTTTGCCGGCGTTTCTTTTGCGAAGCCTTCTCGCGCTTAGGGGAGGTTTGTTTATCTGCCTTTTTCTTAGCAAGCCGTTTTGTCTTGCTTTTTTGCTTTTTCTGGTCTTTTTGCACTTGTTTTTGTTGTTGCTTTGCTTTAGGTTTGTCCTGCTCTTCCTTTTCGTTGGCGGGCAGATTTTCAGCTCCCACCAGCAAAATCAAAGCCACAATGCCCAGCATTGCTTTCTTTAGCATTTCTTGCTCCTTTCAAAATGATGATTTCTTTCTGCTTTTTCAGTTTTTGCTTGTCTTGAGTTTTCTTGATAGTCTCATGGCTGGCTTTTTTGCCTATTTCTTTTCCTGGCTGCTCTTTTTTCTGCGGCTTTTTGCTTTCCGGCGGCCTTGGCAGCTTTCTTCGCCGGACCGATCTTTGCCGGCGGACGTTTGTCCGGCTTGGTTAGCGAAATGCCGTCAAGTGGTGGCTCGATCTTGTTCAGATCTAGCCCGAAGGCCTCCAGGATTGTGGGGGCCACGTCCTGCCGTCGGCCGTTGCGGTTGACTTTCTTATTATTGGTGGCCAGGAATACGTAGGGTGCGAAGCTGTGACCTGTTCCATCCTCATTGAATCCATGATCGGTGGTTATGTAGTACTGCGTTTTGTCGGCCAATCCCAATTCTTTGATTTTGTCCATGATTTTGCCGGTCCACGTGTCGTTGGAGATTAAAGCGTCGTTATACTCCTTGGAGTTCTCTCCCTGCTTATGGCCCTTTGAGTCGACTTCGGCGAAGTGAACAAAGAAGAAAAACGGCTTGTCCTTGTGCGTCTCAATCAGCTCTATAGCCCGGGTGCCGACCTTTTGATCCAGTGTCAGGCCGTTCTCGAACAGGTCAGTGTTGGTACTCATGTTGTAGTGCGGCTTGCCAGGCACCAGGCGGTACTTTACGCCGTCTTCCTCGATGATCTTGCCCTGCGGTTTCTTCTTGGGCTTGGCGGCTTTTTTCTTCGCAGCTTTTTGCTTTGCTGCTTTAGCTTCGGCGGCTTGCTTTTTCCTGGCTCTTGGTTTCTTGGCCTTGGGCTGTTCGGCCTCTTCCTCGACCTTAATCTTCTTAGGCGGATCGGCGTCCACATGCCCCTTCTTACCGATGACTGCGAGGGTGACGATGTTGTCGGGGCCGAAGTGCTTCTCCAGCCGCTCGCCGATGCTCAGTCCCTTCGGGATGGATTGATACTGGCCGTTACTGTACACGCCGGTCACTTCCGGATAGTAGCCGGTGAGAATCTGTGACCAGCCGGCCTTGGTGTCCGTAACTCCCTCGATATCGATCTCGATATAGGCCCCCTCTTTACTCAGCTTCTGCAGAGTGGGCAGTTCCTTACGGCTGAGGCACTCGTTCACATGGTTTCGCTGCGCCCCGTCCCATCCGAACAGGATGATGTTCCGTGGCTGGCTATCAACGGCCTCGGCCACTGGCGTCGCAACCAACAAACCCAGAATTGCAAATACCAACATAACCTTTTTTAACATTTCTTACTCCTTCCAAATGAAAGGTGGCCCCCATTTAGTTCCGATAAACCGTAATTCCACAATTATAGACGGATTCGGAGAGGGTATTATTGCGGTTTTTTGGGGAAAATTCGCAAACATCGCAATTTCTGCCTATGATTAAGCTTTTGTACAGCCCAATGTTCAACAGGCCGAAGTTTTCTTTCTCTGTTCGAACCACCCGCGCCCGCCGGTCTTTTTTGCGGATTCGCCCTGGCTGTGCCAGACCACGGAAGTATCGTCGGTGTCTATGTCGTTTTCACCTTCGCTGGCGGCGGAAACATAGCTCAGGCCGACCAGGCATGCCACGGTCAGAACCAGCGGCGATGCTCGCGTTCTCGACATCCTGTCCCCTTCGCTCATTCACATTCTCAGAAACGGTGTCGGTGCCGGATTTCGCAACGACCAATGGCGCGCGGCACCATTTCCGAGCCGAGTATATCAGCGTTTCTTGAGCGTTACGCTGACGCCGCCTCCCTGTTGGTAAAAGACTGTTTCCAGGTCAGGATTGGTAGTGACCGCCTTGACATAGTCTTCAATACCAGATCCTCTGCCGCCACGCATATTGATGTTGTGGGCCAGAATCAGTCCACCCGGGCGTACCAAAGGTAGCAGCTTGTTGAGGTAGTCGGTATATCCTTCTTTGTCCGCGTCAAGGAACAGGATGTCGATTGGGTCTTTGAGCTTCGCGATTTCCTTGTGGGCGTCGCCTTCGACAAGTGTGACCATTTTGTCGACACCGGCTCGTTTGAAGTTCTCACGGGCCAGCGAGGCCCGGCGGGCGTCGATTTCGTGAGTGGTTAACTTGCCGCTGGTTTTACGCAGTGCAAGACAGAACCAGATGCCAGAGTATCCATTAGATGTACCGATCTCAACGACATGTTTGGCTCCTGTAGCCTCGGTTAGCAGCCGCAGCAGTCTGCTGTCTTGGACGGGCACGTTCATCATCCCTCGGCGCTGGTTCTTGTCCATATCGTCAAGTACGTCCAGGATTTTCTTCTCCGCCTCTGTTTTCGGCATAGGTGAGCTCTCTATGGATGACACGCCGGGCCCGCCCGGCATCGGGCGCCCCGGACCGCGACGCATACCACGGTCGCCCCTGCCCATCCCTCCGCGCTGTCTTTGCGCTTGCGGTGCGGCAGGCTCATTATTCTCATCCTGAGCTATCAGGTTCGCAACTGCTGCAAACAAAACCGCTACTGTCACAACCAACATAATCTTCTTTAACATTTTTGCTCCTTTCCAGTTTGATCTTCTGCTGTGTTACATTGAATTTACATTGCAACCAGTGATAACAACCAGTTCATCGGTTTTCATTCGGGGTGTTTCCATTTTCTCTTATTGCCCTTCGATTCATACCATTCCAAGGACGGTTCGGTCCAGGTATGTCTCGCCAGGGGCCGAAGGGCCCGGGACCCCGGCGCATGCGCTCCTGTTGGCCTCTACCTTGGCGTTGTCTTTCGCCCATGCGAGGACCAGGAGGACCGAAGCCATCTCTGCGCCGAGGGGGCCGAAACTCTCGCTCCAAATACTGGATATCCCGCTCCCAGAGCCGCTTTTGACGCTCGTCCAATACAGACGATACTTCCTCATTCATAAGCTGCAGTTGTTCGGTTATCTGCTCACGGGCAGTTATGCGAATCTCATCAAGCTTGTCCACATGCTTCTTAAAGATAGGCCCAAGCTGCTTCACCTGTTCGCCAGAAAGGCTGAGACGACCTTTTTCTCTGTTGAGTACTCTATCGGCGGCCACTTCCGGTGGCGGTGGAGGTGAAGGCTTACGCCTATGGCTGAGCATGGACATTGAGGAAATCCCAATGACAATACCGGCCAGCAAGATGACAAGGCCGAAGAACGCCATCCGCCAGTGGTGCATCTGCCTTAAATAGTCATGTGACGTTTGTGTTTTCTCTATCTCGTTCATTGCATCACCCATGAGATTGTCTCGGAGATTTCAACCAGAGGGCTTGTCCAGAGATAGTAGGAGACAACTGAAATAACCGCGACAGACGCTGCGACAGCTGAGGAAAATACTGCCAGCCACATCAAAGGTCTCTCTGTAATTCGGTCAAGCTGGTCTTGTTCGGCGGTGAGGATTGCAATCACTCGACCGGCAACATCCACGCGAGGAGGCGCCTCGCTGCGGGCTCGGGCCGCCAGCATTTTCAATTGGTCGTCAAAATTTATCATTTTATTTCCCTCCCGGTTTGTTTGAAAAGATTACGTAATTTGTTTCGTGCTCGCCAGGTCTGGACCTTAACCATGCTTTTGGTCCAGCCCGTTCTTTGGGCAGTTTCGGCAACATCGCATTCCTCCAGGTAGCGCAGGGTCAGGACCAGCCGATCACGGGGGGGTAGTTGTCCCAGTAATCTGTGCACCAATACTGCCGCTTGGCTGGGGTCCATCTTTTCCTCAGGATCATCGGGCAACTGGTCCCATTCCTCTAAGGTGAAACTTTCTTGTTTCTTCTGGCGGTCGATCTGCTTCCAGTAGCGATACCCGACGCGAGTAGCGAT
>DATLBB010000143.1:0-4755 GCA_035527155.1 Sedimentisphaerales bacterium | reverse complement strand
GTGGCTAAAGGACAGACGACGACATACAACCAACGAGCTTGCAGAAACTCATGTCTCTGATACGAACTGTGGTGTTCGGTCCTGACCGGCAAGGATTAATGCGCAAATCAATTTGGTGGGAAAAAAAGCCCAATAGAATAGACTTGGGGGCCTTACGGGGGAAGGATTTTTCTGTATTGCCATTTCTTATGATTGCCGCTACAATGCTTGGTGGCGAGGCCGTCCCGGCCTTGCGTCCCGCTGGCATCTTGCCAGCGGAAAGGAACAAGGGTAAGATGCCCTCGCCACAATCGACAATTTGTTTTTTGGAGTTAAAAAATGATAAAGGTTCTGATTACAGACAAACTTGCACAGGAAGGTATCGATTTGCTGAATTCCGAGGACGGCGTCGAAGCCGTCGTTAAGACCGGCATCAGCGAAGATGAGCTGGCCAAGATTATCGGTGAATATGACGGCCTCATTATCCGAAGCGCCACGAAAGTGACCGCTAAGGTGCTTAGCAATCCCGGCAAACTCAAAGGTATCGCCCGCGCGGGTGTCGGCGTCGATAATATCGATGTCCCGGAAGCGACACGAAAAGGAATCCTGGTCATGAATACTCCCGGCGGCAATACGCTCAGCGCCGCCGAGCACACGATGGCGCTGATTCTTGCGATGAGCCGCAATGTCGTTCCCGCCTGTAGCAGCCTGAAGGGCGGCGCGTGGGACAGAAAAAAATATATGGGCAACCAGTTGAACAACAAAGTGCTCGGCGTGATAGGCTTGGGCAGAATCGGTATGGCTGTGGCGGAAATGGCAAAAGGTTTCAATATGAAAGTCCTCGGATATGACCCGTTTGCCGCACCCACCGACGCAGAAAAACTCGGCATCGAAGTAACCGAAACCCTCGAAGCAATCTTCAAAGAAGCGGATTATATTACCGTCCACGTACCGAGAAATGAGCAGACACTGAATATGATTGACGCTGAACAGATAGAAATGATGAAACCCGCCGTCCGATTGGTCAATACCGCGAGGGGCGGAATTATCAACGAAGACGCACTCTATAACGCCCTTGCCCAAAAGCGTATCGCCGGTGCCGCTCTGGATGTTTACCCGACGGAGCCGCCGGAAAATACACGATTTACTGAGTTTGAGAATTGCCTCGTTACACCTCATTTAGGTGCCAGCACAAGAGAAGCCCAAATCGATGTGGCTGTTGAAGCTGCTCAAAACCTTGTTGATGCCATCAAGGGCGGCCCCGTCAGGAACGCGCTCAACGCTCCATCTACCGCAGGAGCCATGCCGCCGGTTGTAAGCCGATATGCTGAACTTGCTCGGCGAATTGGCACGCTCGTCAGTACCATTGCACCCGGCCATATAAAAAGCGTTGAGGTACAATATCGGGGCTCGATTGCTGAAGTGGCCGTCGAACCGGTTACCCTTAACTTTGCAATCGGATTATTGGGCCGGCATTTTGACATGCCACTCAATATGGTCAATGTACCTGTCCTTGCTAAAGAACGCGGCATAAGCATCGATGAGACGAAAAATACAATGGCCAAGGATGTGGCAGCAAGTTTTACTGCCAAAGTCGTCACTGACAAGGTTACACGGACCGTAACCGGTTCGGTCTTCGGCGAGACTCTGCAGCGTATCATCGAAATTGACGGCTTCAACATAGAAATGACACCACAAGGAGCGGTCCTGGTCATCTTTAACGACGACAAGCCTGGTGTTATTGGTTTCGTCGGGACCGTCTGCGGAAGGCACAATATCAATATCTGCACAATGGGCGTAGGACAAAAACCAGAGGAGCAAAAGGCTATGCTTGCTGTCAGTCTCGACAAAGAACCAGACGCCAAAGCCGTTGAAGAGCTTGGCAAACTTGACTTTGTGAACGAAATTTATGTCTGCAAATTAGACTAATTCTCGATACCCGATGCTCGTAGCTCGTTGGGGAACAACGAAGAGAGCTCTTGCTATGGCTGAACAATTAATAATAAGTATCAGCGGTATGAGAGGCATCATCGGCGAGAACCTCACTGCCTCTATTGCCACAGAGTACGGCTCTGCCTTTGGTACATTCCTGAAAAAAAGACACGCTGGCAAAAAGGAAAAATTATCGGTGTGTATCGGCCGGGATTCTCGACCCAGTGGCAAAATGCTGAAATCCGCCGTTACAGAAGGATTGTGTAAGGTCGGAATAGACGTGATTGATTTAGGGCTTGTGACCACGCCTGGCGTGGGAATTATGGTAAGAGAGCTCGGCTGCAGCGGTGGAGTAGTCGTTACCGCTTCGCACAATCCGGCCCGGTACAATGGTATAAAATTGCTGCTCGACAACAGCATTGCTCCGCCGCCCGATGCGGCAGAGCAAATCAAGCAATATTTCTACGATAAACATTTTGCCCTTGTCGACTCGCACGATTGCGGCCAGGTAACTTCTAATGAAAAGACTGATAACGTTCACATCGCTAAGGTTTTGACAATTGTTGACAAAGAGCTAATCGGCGAAAGAAAGTTCAAGGTCCTTCTGGACAGTGTCAACGGAGCAGGGGGGCGGGTTACGAAAAAGCTGCTCGCCGAACTCGGCTGCGTGGTTTTTGCGATAAATGATGAGCCCACCGGCGTCTTTGCTCATGCACCTGAGCCTACAGCTGAAAACTTAACCGGCCTTTGTGAAGCAGTAAAAACCAGGCAGGTCGAAATCGGCTTTGCCCAGGACCCCGATGCCGACAGATTGGCAATCGTCGACGAAACCGGAAACTACATAGGTGAAGAGTACACTCTTGCTTTGGCGGCAAAGTTCATTTTCAGAAGGAAAACCGGCAAAGCCGCAACGAATCTTTCAACCTCAAGAATGCTCGACGATATTGCCCAGGAGGCTGGGGTGCAAGTTGTACGTACCCCCGTCGGCGAGGCCAATGTCGCCAAAGCAATGCTCGAACACAATTGCATCATCGGTGGAGAAGGTAACGGTGGTGTAATTGATTTGCGAGTAAGTCCAATACGCGACAGCCTTGTAGGTATTGTTCTGGTCCTGCAATTGATGGCGGAGACAGCAAAAACCATAAGTGAATTGGTCAGTGAAATCGGCGGTTACTATATGAGCAAAGACAAATTCGCTGCAGGGAAGTCAGAAGCCGGGCAAATCCTGGATTTGGCAAAAGAGACCTTCGATGATGCGGAGCTCGATACCACTGACGGCTGCCGTTTCGATTTTGACGATGGCTGGCTGCACTTGAGAGCCAGCAATACCGAGCCGGTTATGAGGCTTATAGTCGAGGCAAAAGACAAACCTGCCGCGCAAAAATATATCGATGCGGTTTCGAATGTCCGCAGGAAAATATTAGGCTGAACAGCATATGGACAATGACAAACAGAGAATTGTCGGCAAACAAATAAAATCGATTACGTATCTCGGCATGGTCGTAAATATCATTCTGGCAGTTATCAAGATTGTCATTGGTTTTTTTGCTGCTTCTTTGGCGTTGGTAGCTGATGGAATCCACTCTCTTTCAGACTTGGCCACTGATGTAGCAGTTTTGCTGGGTCTGCGACTGGGATCGAAGGCGCCCGACCAGAGTCACCCCTACGGCCATGGACGAGCGGAGACTTTTTCTGCCGCATTAATTGCATTGATTTTGATTCTTGTGGGTGGGGTCATGATTTATTATGCCACAATGGCAATAGCCAGAGATGAAGTTACCACCCCTAAAATCGGAGTTCTCATAGCTGCAATAGTTTCAATTGCGGCCAAAGAGTGGCTCTACAGGGCCACCAAAAAAATCGCTATCCAATCTCACAGCGCCGCACTTTATGCCAACGCCTGGCATCATCGCAGTGATGCTCTCAGTTCGGTGGCCGTTGCTGTAGGCTTTATATCGCTGGAATTTGGTTTCGGTCATGGTGATCAGGTTGCGGCCATTGCTGTCGGCCTGATGATTATCTGGGTGGGAATCAGGGTGATTGGCGATTCCCTGCATGAGCTGACGGAAAGTGCCGTTGACCCGGGCACAATCGAACAGATTGAGAGGGTAATCAATGCCGACTCTTCAATACGGCAGTGGCACAAGCTCAGGACCCGCACGGTCGGCAGAGAAGTCTTTCTCGACCTGCACATCCTTGTTGATCCGGATTTGAGCGTGGCCTCCGCTCACCAAATAGCGGAAAATTTGGAAAATGCGATCGATGAGCAGATAACTCGCCCGGTCAATATTACCGTTCACATCGAACCGGACATACCGCCCCTGAGAAAATAAGAAAAGGATTTGGCTGCAAAACACAGTGCACGTCGAATGACTTTGGAAAACTTATCTCTTATCCTTCCAGTTCCACCATTTTAACAAGTTTGCGTCGTGCTCTGTATTTGAAGCATAGTACACCGCGCAACGCAATGCGTAGAGCATACATCTGTCTACGGGTGAGGCCTTAAAGTTGCACATTTTTTTATATAGCTTTTCAGCTTCTTTCCCCTTCAGTTCATCAACGGAGCTAATGCCGATGTCCCTCAAATCCCGGGCAATGCTTTTGCCAACACCGGGAATTTGTTCTAAATCTTTTAAGGATGGTTGCTTCATAATCTTTGTTCTTTAGGTCCCTCCTGCGAAGGTTAATATATAGCCGTTGCAGTCTCGAATATAGAATTCCTGCTTTCCATAGAAGGTTGTTCGCATGTCTTTAACAATCGTGACTTTATCTTTTAGTTTTGCATACAATCCCTTGACATCCTGAACTTCGATATAAAAAGTCAAAGACCCACCGATGCCCATA
>DATLBB010000142.1:0-5272 GCA_035527155.1 Sedimentisphaerales bacterium | reverse complement strand
GTATGCGCAGAGTCGAACTCTGCCGCTTTTGATCCCGCTGGCAATGATGACCCTGAATGTAGTCTTACTGTTGGCGGCGGGCAAAGTTGCAGAGCTACTGATCTTCCATTTGCAGATTAGCGAGTACTGGTTTGAGGTGATCGTAGTTGGGGCCATTGCCTGGGTGGTTCTTTTATGTCCCTGGGTGACAGGTAAGCTGATGGCCAGATATGGTGACTGGCCCTATAGAAAAGAGGGAATTATAGAACTCGAAGAGGAAAAAGTTCCAATATGGGCCTGGGCAGTATTTCTAATAACGACTATAGGGCCAACAGTTCTGAGCCTTTTTGAGATTATGCCGATTCGCTGGGCGCTCGTGATGGCGCTGGCATCGTTCGGCACTTGTATGCTTTATATGGGGAAAAAACAGAAGGCGAAAGCGTTAGGGCTGTTGTGGGGAGGCCTGTGCTTAATTGGCGCAATAGCAACAGCGTTGGGTATTGGCACTCCTTTTGCGAGTAAAATCTGGCCTTATTCGTTTTTTGCGGCATTGATGATTTATATAGTCGGAGCCGGTCTGATTACAACAGTGGTGGTTCATATATATAACCGCAAAATTTTGCGGAAGCTCAAAAAGATAAGGCCATTTAGCGGGCAGGAGACAAGCAAATCAGATTCATAAAACCGGTTTTTGGGGAGACAATAAAAATGTCAGGTGATATTAAAAATTACAAGGAAGAAGCGGAGAAGTTGAACCGGCTGGGGCGGCTGGTGGACCGGTATGCGCAAAGCCGGTCGTTAGGGCTTTTGCTGCCGATAACGCTGTTAATCATAAATGCACTTTTGACTATCGGGGCAATAGAGTTAGTTTCGTTTAAAGTTACCTGGTGGACTTGCACAGTTCTGGTTTTAGTAACCCTCTGGGTAGTTTGCTCATCTACTTGGCTGGCATTTAAGCTGGTACCTAAGTACGAGTATAGTTTCTATCGGAAGGATGGGGAAATAAAATTGGAGAGAGAAAAAGTCCCTGTATGGGCATGGGGTGCATACTTGATAACGGCTTGCGGAGCAACATTGCTGAGTGCGTTTGATATTATGCCGGTTCGCTGGGCTCTGACTCTTGTATTAGTGATTTTGGCAGTTTTCGTACTTTACGTAAGTGGCAAGGAGAAAAATAAGATTTCAGGAATTGTATTTTCTATATTAATGTTCGTGGTAGGAATCCTGACAGCATCGGGTACACTTAGCCCTTTTGCCGAGAAGGGGTGGTTATGCTCATTTTTTGTACCGTTGATGATTTACATAGCGGCAGCGGGACTGATGGCGATGGTAGTGGTCCATATATATAACCGCAGAATTTTGCGGAAGATAAAAGAAGTGAGGCCTTTCGGTGAGCAAGAAGCAGGTAAACCAGATTCATAACAGTATTAACCGGGTTGTGCACGAGCCGGTGCGATTGGCGATTTTGAAGATTCTGACCTCGGTTAAGGAGGTTGATTTCAGTTTTCTGCTGACGACGTTGGGCGTGACGAAAGGCAACTTAGCGACGCATATAAATAAGCTGGAAACGACCGGCCTTCTTGAGGTAAAAAAAGAATTTCGTGGGAAGGTGCCGCATACATCATATAAGATTACAAGAACAGGCCGGAGACAGTTTCAAAAATACTGGGAGAATATGAAGGCGCTGGCGCCTGAATAAGGTATACAGAAAGTGTATAATTCCTTCAGTAAGTCTGTTGAAGGAAGAATGTAATAGATAAACAGGAGGTATGTAAAATGAGAAGGTCTCTTATAGTGTTGGCTACATTGTTTGTAGTGTCTTTGGCCGCGGCAGAAAAGGCGGGCACAGAGAGATTTGGGAAAGTTGTCAACGAAATGGTCGAGGCCGTCAATAAAGGCGATTACGCCGGTGCAGGAAGAGATTATGCTGCGAGCATGGAGGAATTTTTCCCGTTAGAGAAGAGGTCGCCATTTTTCAAGAACCTGTCCACCCAGTACGGCAAAATCGAAAAACTCGATAAGCCGCGGCTGACTCCGCCCGATCAGGCGATTTTTGTTGCACACTGTGAACGTGGGAAGCTGGACATACAAGTTTGGCTGGATGATAAAGACAAGATTATAGGCTTATTGTTTTTGCCACATAAGCCGGCTATACCGGTTCCGGAGAAAAATGAGACCAGGCTGTCGCTGCCTTTCAAGGGCAGGTGGCTGGTTTTCTGGGGCGGGGACACCAAAGAGCTCAATCAGCACCACGACGTTCCCAATCAAAGATTCGCTTTCGACTTTCTTGGTGCGAACGAAGAAGGCAAAACGCGTAAGGGCGAAAGCAGAGTCAACGAAGACTACTTTGCGTTCGGCAGAGAGATATTGGCACCGGCAGAAGGAAAAGTCACGGATGTCATCAACGGGGTCAGAGATAATGTCCCCGCCTCCATGAATCCTTATTCGGGATTGGGCAACGCGGTATTTATTCAGCACCGCGAATATGAAGTATCGGTCCTTGCGCATCTGAAACTCGGCAGTATAAAAGTTAAGGTCGGCGATAAGGTCAAAAGAGGACAAGTCGTAGGTCTATGCGGAAATTCGGGTAATTCTTCGGAGGCACACCTGCACTATCATTTGCAGAACACGCCCATAATTCAGGACGGGACGGGAATCAAGTGCTATTTTGACAAGGTCATAGTGACGGACAAAGGTGACAGAAAATCAAAGAAGAATTATTCCCCGGTGAAGGGCGAAGTTGTGGCCTCCGAATAGAATTTGTCGGCCGGGGAGAGAAAGTCAGTATTTTTTTCTGAACCTTGCGGTGGGGATGTTGAGGAGCTTTCGATACTTTGCAACAGTGCGCCTGGCGAGATTTTTGATTCCGGTTTCCGCTAATTTCTTTCGAATCTGGTCGTCACTTAACGGCTTTGCTTTGTCCTCGGCGTCGATAATCCGGCTTAATTTGGCCCTAACGGCTTCCCAGCTATACAGGTCGCCGTTATCATCTTTAGTTCCGCCGCTAAAGAATTTTCTCAGCGGCAGCATTCCCCATGAGCACAGAACGTATTTTCCTGCAACGGCCCTGGAGACGGTTGCGAGATGAACGCCGACAACATCGGCGACCTTCGACATCGGCAGTGGGCGAAGATGCAGCTGGCCCTTTTCGAAAAAGTCCCTCTGGTATTTGACGACGGCCCTGGTTACTTTCAGCAGGGTATTCTTCCGCTGCTCTATTGCATCAATAATCCACTGAGCGGAACGGATGTTGTTTTGCAAAAACTTTTTTGTCTTTTCGGCGGCCTTTGTATCTTTTGCCATTTTTGTATAGTATTTATTAACTCTCAAGCCGGGCATATTTGAATCGGCCAACCGGACGGTGAAGCCGTCTGAATCATCCGAGGATTCGACTATTACATCGGCGGTGATGGCGTGGTTCCGGTTGGGACCAATCTGCAGACCCGGGGAGGTGTCGAGCTTGCTCAAGTGTTTGACGGCGAGATTGATTGCCTCTACGCTGCACTTCATTTTTTTTGCGATTTCCGGCAGACGATTTTCGAGCAGTGCGTCCATATGTTCGGAAACCAGGCGGGATTCGAAGGCCATATCTTTGCCGCTCTGTGCCATCTGGATGAGGAGGCACTCCTTCAGGTCGCGTGCGCCGACCCCCGCGGGCTCCAGGCTTTGGACAAGCTCGATCGCCTTTTTCAAATCATCGAGAGTGAAATCGGCCCTGTCCTTATTGTGCAACTGCTCCAATCTTACGGTCAGATATCCCCTGTCGTCGAGGTAATCAATAATCATGCCACCTGCTTTTTTGACCGGTTTTTCGGCTTCGATCAGCCGCCACTGCTCTTCGAGATGTTCGTGCAGGGACTGCGGGGGAGCGGCGGTATTGTTCATCGCCTGGAGTTTTGGATCGGGCTCGTCGGTTTGAGCGCGTTTATAAAAGGTGCCTGACTGGCCCATATAATCCTTGAAGTCACCGAAGTCATCGCCGAGGCTGTTAAGGCGCTGGAAGTCTTTGACCTTGTCGTTGTCTGTATCAAAGACCAGGTCCCTTTCATCGGCGCTTATATTGTCCGGAGGCTTCTCTGTTTCAACAGGTGGTGCTTCGGGATCGGAGGGCTCGACCATTTCAAGAACAGGATTGGAATTGAGCTCCTGCTCTATCCTTTCCTGAAGTGCAAGCATCGGAAGCTGGAGAATCTCCATTGACTGAATCATGTGCGGAGCGAGCTTCATCCTCTGCTCCAGCCGCATGTGTGTACTCATCTCCAACTTCATAAAGACACCTGAAAAAGTTCCTTAGTCATTACTCCTTATCGGAATTATGAGATACAAAGTTCCGTGTAAATAAAATATATCTTTTTGCGGCCTTCCGTGGCATGACCAACTACAAAATCTTTCTATCGAGTTTATATTATAGACGTGTGAGAAGATTTCGTCAATTATTTGAAAAAAATACGCAAAGCGAGAGATTGTTCTTGATTAGCACCGGCGCAAAAAGTAATTTGGCCACGGTATTTTGAACACATGCACTTGTTTTAGACAGGATTAACACGACAAGGGAGCAAGTTACTATGCAAACACTTAAACTTGGTTTCATCGGGGCCGGCTTCATCGGCAATTTCCAGGCTACAGCGCTTAAACAGGTGCGGGGGGCTGAGCTTGTGGGTGTCTATGCGCTCAAGTGGGCGGAAAAATTAGCTGAATTTGCGAAAGCGAACGGCTTAGGCGACTGCAAGGTCTATCCAGGCGTGGTGGAATTGTGCAAAAACTGCGATGCGGTGGCGGTGTTTGCGCCGAACTACGTCCGCATCGAACTTGTGGAGCAGATTGTCGAGGCGGTAAAAGCCGGTGCGGAGCTAAAGGGTATTATCTGCGAAAAGCCTCTTGCGCGAACGGTGGCGGAGGGAAGGAAGCTTATTGCCCTGGCGAAGGAGGCGAAAGTACCCACGGCTTACTTCGAGAACCAAATCCATATGAAAGCGATAAAAAATGCGCTCACGCAGCTTGGACCGGCGCAAAAGAGTATGGGGCCGATAGCGCTTGCGCGGAGCGCCGAAGAGCACGCAGGTCCTCACGAGCCGTGGTTCTGGGACCCGACGCAACAGGGCGGCGGGGTGCTCTCAGATATGGGCTGCCATAGTATCGCGGTGGCGTGGTTTGTGCTGACGCCCGTTGGCAAGCCGGTTACATTCCTTGAGCCGGTTTCTATCAACGCCGAGACGGCGCTTCTGAAATGGGGAAGGCCCAAGTATCGAAAGCAGCTTCTCGACTGGACTGGTGTCGATTACGCGAAGGTGCC
>DATLBB010000141.1:0-10300 GCA_035527155.1 Sedimentisphaerales bacterium | reverse complement strand
CGAGTCGTTAAAATCAAGCCCGGCCCAATCGGTGCCCAAAATCGCATCGTCGCTCGTGGGAACATAATAGGAAGCGGTCGCACCTGTGCACACAAGTGTCGTGGCATACTGCGCCAGACCATACGAGATATCAGTCAACTGTACAGGAAATTCCGGAGCATATTCATGCGTGGCCGTATTGCCGTCTGGTAACACCAACGCCAGATATTCTCCCTTATCTTTGTCGAGCTCGAAGTTCGTGTGATAGTAACCCTTAGGATCAACGTATGGGTAATTAGAAGGGTTCTCCTGTTCTGTCTTGTCCGAGGCAAAGACTATCCGGAAGCCGCCGGGATCAATCTCGAGGCCGTCCGGAAATTGCCACTTGTCCCGGTCGTCATTACTGTCGGTCAGGTACCAGCCATCCAGACTGACGGCCGCGTCCGTCGGATTATAAATCTCGATCCAGTCGGAGGAATCACCGTTTCCGTCCAGCTGGTCGCCTTCCTTCGGTGGAAGAGGCGGCTTGTTGCTGGCGTTACTCGCCATAAACTCGCTGATGACCAGATGGGTTCTTATATCCTGCCATTTTGCAGCTAACAGGGCATAGTCAGCCAAATCCACACCGTTAAGGCCATCGAGGTCGGCACAACCGGAACCGAAGCAGCCTGAGGGGTCCAGCCACTGCAAAGAAAAAATCTGCAGGTCTTTGAAATTGACCTTGTTGTCTGCATTTAGATCGCCCACGGTGTAAAGCCGGGCACCCGTAGAACCAGCCGAAAATAATGTTAGAACCAGGCTGAGCAACGAGGTTTTCACGGCTCTGGGCATCTTCTATCCTTGTTCTTGCAGATAGCTTGAACTAATGGCCACAATCTTCATCTTTGTGGCTTCCCTGTAACTTCTGGGCCTTAATAGCAAAATCGCATAAATAAATTCTACCTATTTTAACATATATCGTCTCACACTGCAATGGTATGGGCTTGATTAGTTTCCCATAAAGCGGTGGAATAGCCGGGCAAATTCAATAATTACCCGTATTATCTTGCAATTAGATATGCAATTCCGGTATACTCACGAAGAGGCTTTGGTGATTTTATCGGAATGTCCGTTGTACTGCGTCTTTCGGAAAATGTCATTTAACAGGAGGCAAGTATGAATCGACAAAGAATAACTGTAGTAGTTGTGTACCTGTGTTTGGTGAGCATTGCCGGCGTGTCGGCTAATGATAATCTGCGTGTTTTGCCTGAAACTATCGATGGTGTTACCCTCGATAAGATAATGGGTCATTACCTGCGGCAGCAGGCCGCCCGGCAGTTCGAGAACTGGAAGCGCGAATACGAGCAGCGAAAAACAGCAGAGCAGGTAGCAGAGTATCAGAAGCGTCTTCGCGAAAAATTCATTGAGGTACTTGGCGGCCTGCCGGACCGCACACCGCTGAACCCGCAGGTTACCGGAGTGGTTGACCGCGACGGCTATCATATTGAGAAAGTTATCTTCGAAAGCTGGCCGAGGCACTATGTTACTGCTGCGTTGTTTTTGCCCGACGCGAAGAAGCACAAGCCGCCCTATCCGGGAGTGCTCGTGCCGTGCGGCCACTCTAACATCGCCAAGGCAAATGATTCTTATCAGACGATGGGAGCATTGTTGGCCCTCAACGGAATGGCGGCACTTGTTTTTGACCCTATCGACCAGGGCGAGCGAGGTCAGTTAATCGAGGATTGGCCGAAGCTTTGGGGTACGAAAGCGCATACTATGGTTGCTGTTGGCAGCATCCTGCTTGGACGAAACACCGCAACATTTGAGATATGGGATGGTATGCGGGGTATCGACTATCTGCAATCGCGCCCGGAGGTTGACCCGAAGCGTATTGGGTGCACGGGCAACAGCGGCGGAGGCACACAGACATCTTATCTGACGGCGCTGGACGAGCGCATCGTCGCGGCCTCGCCGAGTTGTTACATCACCAATTTCGACCGTTTGCTGAACACCCTTGGGGGCCAGGACGCCGAACAGAATATCTATGCCCAGCTTGCATTCGGAATGGACCACGCCGACTATTTGATGATGCGCGCGCCGACACCGATACTTATCTGCGCCGCGACAGGGGACTTCTTCGACATCGGGGGGACCTGGACTTCATTTCGATACGCCAAGCGCCTATACACACGCCTGGGATTTGCCGAACGCATCGACTTGTTGGAGAATGACGCCGGACACAATTACAACAGGCAGGCGCGAGAGGGTGTCGTGCGGTGGATGTCACGGTGGTTACTTGGGAAAGATAAACCGATTACTGAGCCGGACATCAAGCTGCTCACCACAGAAGAGATTCAGTGCACGCCGGACGGCCAGGTGATGCTGCTCGAAGGCGCATGCTCGGTTTATGACTTGAATCGAGACTATGAAAAAGAGTTGGCCAAACGCCGCAAGAAGCTTTGGGCGAAAACCGAGCGTGCCGAGCTGTTAAGTCAGGTGCGTAAGATTGCTGGTATCCGCAAACTTGCTGATTTGCCTAAGCCGGAAGTGGAGGAGCTTGATGTTATTAAGCGAGACGAATATAGCATCAAGAAAATGATTGTCAAACCCGATAAAGGTATTTATCTGCCGGCTCTGATGTTTGTCCCCTCGCAGAAACCGAGCAAGGGCGCAGTATTATATCTTCACGAAGAGGGCAAAGCCGCAGACGCAGCGCCCGGCGGGCCTATCGAGAAGCTGGTAAGAACCGGCCAGACAGTACTGGCTGTGGACCTCCGCGGCACCGGCGAGACACACGGTGTTGGCCAAAGATATTTTCAGCCCTATTTTGGCTCTGATGGTCAGGATGTTTATATTGCTTACGTGCTCGGACGCTCTTATGTTGGAATGAGAGCCGAAGACGTACTTGTGTGTACGCGTCTTTTACGCCAACAGCAGCCGAGTCCGGTGGATTTGGTCGCAGTCGGTCATGTTAGCGTTCCGGCCTTACACGCCGCAGCATTTGAGCCTGACTTGTTCGGCACTGTGAAGTTGACGCGTTCTTTAGTCTCGTGGTCGAACGTAGTCGAGTTGGGCCGGTCTTTCAATCAACTGCTCAACACCGTTCATGGAGCGCTGACTATATACGACCTTCCAAACCTCGCTGCTACTCTTGGAGATAAGCTGACTGTCGAAGAGCCTCTAAACGCTCTGGGCGACCCCCGTTAGAAATCTTGCCTTTTCTATGAGAGTCCCCGTTTCTGGAATTTCTAACGGGGCAAGCCGATAAAGGCAGAATGAAAATCGTGAAGATAAATTCTATGAGGGTGAAGATAAGGACGGCACGGTTGACAGTGTGTTTGATTCTCTGCCTGGGCCTTTTGCACATTTCTTACGGCCGCACTCCAACACAAAAGGATTGGCCCATGCTTGCGCACGATGTAGCACGGACGGGTGCGACCTCGACGGAGATTCGACCGCCTTTCGAGCGTAAATGGTACCGATTATTTCCTGACGAAGGATTGATGGCTGGCGTGCAGCCCATCATCGCGGACGGAAAGGTTTTCGTCGGCACGATGCGGGGCATACTCCACGCGATGAACAGCGATACCGGTAAAGACGTTTGGAGGTTTAAGACAGGCGGCGCGATCTTGCACACATGTGCTGTCGTTGACAACAAGGTCTTTTTTGGTAATGCTGAAGGGAAGATTTATGCCGTTGATGTCCACGATGGCAGGATTGTCTGGTCTGTTAAAACCGGCTCTGCGGTGTGGAATTCTCCGTTAGTCTATGAAGGTGTGGTCGTTGCTGGCAGCCGTGACGGTGCACTTTATGCTATTGATGCTCAGACCGGCAGAATCAAGTGGAAGGCATCGACCGGTCCGGCAAGCCGTCCTGCCGGACTGCTCTCGAGCCCGGCCCTTGATGTGAAGACCGGTCGCCTTTACATCGGCAGCGAAGATATGCACGTCTACGCATTCAACTTCCATACCGGCTCACGGCTTTGGCGGAGCAATAAGCTGCCCGGTGTCAGCTTCCGTGGGTATCATCCCGTGGTCGCGCCGGATGGCTCGGTAATGATTACCGTCACGCCGGGTATTTCGCTGGACTCCTTCACGCCAGTTCTTCACGATATGGTCAAGGAGATTTTTGGAGACTTTGCGAGCTGGCGTCATACGAAGGAAGAGAATGAACGGCTTCGCCGGGAGAACTTCAAAGTGATGGAAGAGCCGGGCACATACAAAGCACAACTCCATTACATTCGCAAGCGGCTGAACGAACAGCCCATCTATCAGACGTTTTTTGTCCTCCATCCGGATACGGGCAGGCAGAAATTCGTCGCCCCGATAGTGTACGCCGAGAGCATGAACGGCACCGGCGCTCCGCCCATCGTAACACCCGACGGTAAGGTGGTGGTCAAGTTTCGGGCGTTGTTACGCAGCCGTTACCAGCATTACTCGCCGTTCCTGAATGTGGGTTACCTCGATACCTCTACCGGCTACATCAATCCGATTATGGACCAGTCCCGCACCTATGGCTGGCACGACAGCCTACTGCTCGTACACGATGAGCAGTGCCAGCTCACCGTCGGCGGCCGAGTGCTGATAAACACCCATCAGGACAACGTCAACGGTATGGATTTGGACACGCTTGTAGGTTACTCCGAACCGTTTTGCCACAATATCCACGAACCGAAACCCGGCGAAGCACTCGGTATATGGGCAGCCATTCTACGTGGCCAATCTCTTCCTGTGGGTAAAGAATGGTTGCCGCGCGGCACCGCTGTTTACGGTGGCGGTTCGGTAATTGATATGCCCATTTCCATCGCCGGCGATAGCTTCTATTACATCCCCACTCACGAAATCAACGCCGGAGCGGCTCTGATAGCCTACAAAATGCAGGCAGGCGGCAGTCCTATGGACTCCTTGCGGAGGGCTGGCAAAGCCTCCGAGCCACCAAATGCCACAATCACCGATAGTGAATGGAAAAAGGTTCAGAAGCTCCCCTGGGACTGGGACATGCTGGGAATGAGCCGCCTCAACCATCTGTTGAAAAGTCTTCCGGGGAAAATTCCTGGCACCCGTCAGCAGCCGCTCACGCAGCAAGCATCCAAGCTGGTTGATGACATCACGGATGCTGAGCTTGACCGCTTCATTTGGGAAGTGCCCGTCATCCAATTCAAAGATAGCCGTGGATTGACTTCTCTTCAGGCGGAGCTTTCGCGCTGCGTCAGAGAACTGATTTCCAGACAGTGGCGACCATTACTCTTTCCGGTCGGCAAGCATCCCCGAGAGGCCTATCGGTTGTTTATTGAGCCTACCGAAACCCTTGATACACTTGCTCAGGCCTACAAGTACATCGACAGCGATCTTCAGCAAGAGGTGAGAGACTATGTCGCTCGTATGAGTTCATCTGGTGGCCCATTGGAAGGCTTGGTAGGGCACAGCAGATACGACCCGGGCATAGGCGCCGTCCGTACTTTATACGATGTTCCCCCGGAGAATATGATGCAGGTAAGGGACGATATTATTCGAAGTGACTTGGCCCGGCTGTATCCGCTCTGGCTATGGGCGGATGCGACCGGTGACTGGAGCGGAATCGAACGAAATTGGAAGCTCCTGCGTAAACTCATCGACCAGAAGCCAAACAAAATGGAGGAGGATTGCCGCAATGGCTATCTGGCAGGCCTGATTGCCTACTGTCGAATGGCTGCGCGGATGAACGATGAGGAGGCCGTCGAAAAAGGTGTAGGCACGGCACGAAGAGCTTTCCGCGAGAGACTGGCTTACGAATTTGCCCACTCGCACGGTGGCCTAATCACACAGGTGCCGGTTCTTCGCTCAATTTTTGGCCGTTGGAGACATCTGACGCCTGAAATCGGCCGCCTTTGTGCAAACTATGCCTCACAGACGCATAAACACCTCATGGATGTTTACGTTGATTACCACCGCCCAACCTGGTACCTGGCCTGGAACGTTGAGACAATGTGGCGCAACGAGTGCCCTTTCGCGTTTCCCACGATGGCTATGGAGGTTTTTGCTGCCCGTGCGTTGATCCTTCGCGAGCCGGCCGAAAAGCTCACACGTTTCCTCGACATTCCCTGGTGCAAGGCCGACCTCTTTTACATCCGGAAGTTGCTCCTGGCTATTGAAGCACATGGAAAAGTCGTTTGGCGAACGGACACCGCTTTGTTTGCCGCCAGCTCGCAAAAAAAAGAGCCGCCCGGCAGGGCCTTATCAGGCATCATAAATCGCTGTTTGGTAACCTCCGGGCATTGTAAAGAGCGGTGAAATGCAGAGCTTCGTCGCTGTGGTTTGGTTGCAGTAATCCTCCGGGAGCAATCATTCTAAAGCAATTTCGTAAATCTGCCGATTTCTAATAGTATAGAAGTCGCAGATTAGAGGTCATTAATAATGAAGAAAACTAAAGAACGAAGAAAAGAGCAAAGAATGCACTATGAACTACCTGTCAGGTTCGCTGAAGACTTTAACGCAGCGGTTTCTCAGGGCGTTATGGTTGACATTTCCAGCAGGGGGATGGCTTTTATCTGTAACACCGACGATAACTGCCCGTATCCGGGCCAAAAGTTGACCACTCGCTTTAGTATCCCACGTTCTGGCAGAGACCCCTCCGATACGCACAGTCTCACTCGCACCGGCCGAGTCTACCGCATCGACACTATAAGTGAAAGCCGGCGTCGGGTCGCAATGCAGTTTGACGAACCTCCATTTTGGGATATACTCCCACGGTCGAATACTTAGCTGTATCCTGTATAGCAGCTTTGACAACCTAATTTGATATCCTGAATCCCTTTCGGGCAGAAAGCAGTATGTTTGCTCACTTACTGCTGCTATTTTCACCCTTGCCTGTATCTCTTATCGGACGAGGCTTGCCGACCACCTTCTGAACGGCTTCTACATAGATATTATGTATTTGGCCATGCTCTTAGTTTCCCGCAGTCAGAGGGTGTGAAGCCTCGATTTACGCGTTTCTTAAGCGAGCTTGTTCTGCCTTGCTAAGATAAGGGTGCTTCTGGGGCGCACCACCATACTACCCAAATTCGACAAGGACCACCGGCTTTCCTGTGTGGCAGTAAGCCAAAACCGCTTGCAGGTAGCTAAGATTCTTTTGCCAATTCTGAGCCGAATGGAACGCCTATGGTCGGATAGAAGTGAATTGTTAAAAAATCGAGTCGGCCTGTAGCAATTAATCATCCCGGAGCAATCATTCTAAAGGTAATTATAAAATCTGTCGACTTCTAAAGTATATAGATTGGTGCTTTCGGAGCGTTAAAGATGCACAATATTAAAGAACGAAGAAAAGAGAAAAGATTCCATTATGAGCTGCCGGTCTCGTTTGGCGAAGACTTGGATGCAGCAGTTTTTCAGGGAGTTATGGTCGACATATCCAGCAGTGGCATGGCTTTTATCTGTGATGCCAATGATAACTGCCCGAAGTTGGGCCAACAATTGACCACACGTTTTAGCATCCCACGTTTTGGCACAAATTCCTCCGATATGCAGGATATTACTCGCACCGGACGAGTCTTCCGTATCGACACTATAAATGAAAGCCGGCGTCGTGTCGCAATCCAATTTGACAATCCGCCTTTTTGGAATATACCCCCCACGGCCGGATAGTTAGCTGTTAGGCCGTTTGACAAAGCCGGTTAGCTGTCGGCAGCTGGCGTTATTTCACGTCTCTAAGGATTGTTGTTTCGTTCCTGCGTCCTTATTTTCATCGAACGAGGCTGGCCGACCACCTTCTGAACGGCTTCTACATAGATCTGATGTATTTGGCCAAGCTCTTCGTTTCCAGCCGTAAGGGCATTCGGATAAATAAATGGAGGCAGCTTAGGTGTTGGCTGCTTCAATTCCGACAGATTAGATGCCAATTTTTTGAACCTTTGCCCCCAGGCCTTGATAGTAAAGTCAGCTTTGACCAGGCCGGCGAACAGGCTGATATCGGTTGAGCTGGGCGAGTCCGCCAAGGGCCACGAAAGCCATCCGTCGGCCAGAGGGCGTGAGACCTCGATTTCCGCGTTTATCCAGCGAGCCTGTTCTGCCTCGCTAAGATAAGGATGCTTTTGAGGCGCACCGCCGCCGTACCATCCAAATTCACCTAAGACCACCGGTTTTCCTCTATGGCAGTAAGCCAGAACAGCTTGCAGGTAGCTCAAATTCTTTCGCCAATTTTCCTCCGAGCCGAATGGTGCCCCCATAGTCGGATAGAAGTGAATAGTCACAAAATCGAGCCATCCAACCTGCCTCCGTGGATTAAAAGCTGAGTATCGGCTTGGATTACCTGGCCGAACAAGTGGATATGACCATTGGATATAGCCAACGGTAATCAGGTGAGTTGGGTCGGCGCCGCGTAAAGCCTCCACCTGACGGCGCACCCATTCGTCGGCAAGATATTCACGGAATCGCTGCCAGTCGTGCAATCTTAGGTTGCCTGCACTGGCTCGATTCACAGGCACAGCCACCTCGCCCCATCGGTCTTTTTTCGTTAGTTCATCGCCCCAGGTGGCTTTCAGTGTTTCCCAGCTTCCGTAGGTCTTCTGAATCCAGGCATTCCATCGGCCTTGCCATTCTTTAACAAACCATGGCAGGTGGGGCTCATTCAGAAGGTCCCAGGCGAAAATGGCAGGCTCGCCCTTATAGCGTTGCCCGACCTTCTTCCAGAAGTACTCCAGTGCCCGCAAAGCTTCTTCACCGGCAAAACGGTCCGGCCTCCAATAAGAAGGGCTGCCCTCCCAGTGGTCAGGACCGGTCAGTTTAAGTCGAATACCTGTCTCGCGTGCAATTTTGATAAGGGTATCGAGTTTTTTAAGAGACTTCTCATCGACGGTTTTAGCATTGGGCTGAAAACTTCCGGCCGTAAGGAAAAGCCGCGCACAGTTAACGCCAAGTTCGCTCATCAGGAGAAAGTGCTCGCGCACCTTTTCAGCGTCAAACTGACGCCATATCTTCGGGGCCCACCCCGTGTGAGGGTCGTAATAGTTTGTGCCGAATGGAATATAAGGGCGCCCGGAGTCCCGCTCTGCGAAACCTTGCCCGTCAGCGGTCACCACTATCAATTGCATCTTTGAGTTTGCTGCGCTGATTGTCATGTGAAATCCAATGACTATGACGACCATTGCAACGAAAATCAATCTTCGACTTATCATTAGTCGTACCTCAAGTCAGGCATTTGAAGGCCGGGGCCGCAAGGGTATTACCTGCGAGCATTATTATGCAATTCCACTTTACGGCGAATAGTAGTTATAACACTGTTTCAATCGACGGTAGTTTCGATTGGTCCATAAGCGCTTTCGATTGGGTCGCGGATTGGGACTGCTGTTTACGTATATGTGCAGCTCGCTGCCGTTTAGAACAATTATCTCCTCACGCCAGTCACCGGTAACGTCCGCCACGTACAGCCGGTCCGCCTTTTCCTTAAAGTGTGTCACGAACTTGCCCGTCAATGGCTCGAATAGACACACATCTCCGGTCATGTGTCGTTCCGTTGCACAGGCTAACTGCTGTCGTTTGCCGGTCCAGTCGATGGTATGAATTATCTCCACCCCGCTCGCCGTCCAGCCGGCCGGAGCAACGTCATCCATTTTGTAGTCGAAGACTTTCTTACCTGCCGAATCAAAAACAAAAGGCTTTTGATGTTCATTGTACCGCGACCGGCACCAGATGAAGATTTCATCGGAACCTTCCTTGAATCGTCCGACCGCCGCATTCTGTGGCTCCTGTTTCTTGAAATGGCTCCGCCAGATAGGGCCTGCCACGCCGACGACCTGCGCCTGGTTTGACCCTTCCTCAAGCATGATGACCTCCAGGCCGGGCTTGTCCGGCTTTACATCGGCGACAAAAACACTGTCCATATGATATCGCCCGGGCACCGCGCGGGCCAGCAGCTTCCCGTCAGCCGAAAAGATTGTCGCCCCAAGCACCTCATCGCGTCCGTCACCGTTGATGTCGGCAAGGCGGGCGGAATTGTGTGCGCAGGAAACGAATTTATCGCTCTGCCACAACGGCTTATTACCATTTAGGAGCTGCTTTATGTCATAGGCAGCGAGGAACTTTCCCATCCGGTAGCCGCGATTGTTTGTGGTCTGAAGCAAGATGTCACCATCACCGCCGGTGCCGCGAAAGTCGGCAATCATTGCCACTTCCCAGAAGTCGGTGCCTTCCGGGTGGGGCGGCTTGGCATTGGCTTTTTCTGCTCCCGTTTTCCCATCCACGATGTGGAAGACAGAGTCCCTGGTGAGGAAAACTACTTCGCATTTCCCGTCGCCGTCCACGTCACCGGCCGCAACACCGGGACCGCAATGGCCCGGCAGGCCCTGGCTTTCGCTCGAACCGCCTACCAC
>DATLBB010000140.1:0-6626 GCA_035527155.1 Sedimentisphaerales bacterium | reverse complement strand
AAGCGGTTGAAGACGTATCCGGCGCCGCCTTTCACATGCTTTGACATACAGGTCCAGCCACCGCCGATCATTGGCTGACACGTTTGCCTGACATAGTAACTCGTAATCAGCAACCAAATCTTTCGCTTCCGGTGCAAGCTCAGCCAGCACCTTTATTATTATCTTTCTTTCAATATCAGTGCCGGCGTCATTGCCGAACCACCTATGGAAGTCCATCCCATAATCCTGATATATCCAGTCGCATCGAACGGGGTAATCCTTTTCGATACGTTTCCACAGCTCTTTCTGCAGTGCCTCATCTTTCTTGAGAGCCCGGCGTGATGCCAAAATAGTCTGCTGCCAGGTGTCCTTTTTTATGTACAGGCCAGAGATGTCATGGTCGCCGGTCGCATTTGCCCCGGCCGGCAGCATTACACGTACCAGCACCGCGAACACAGTGACCAGGAATACGCCTGTTGTCTTTTTTTGTCCTCTTCTCATCTTTGACAGCATCTCGAATGGTGGGGGTAATACATTCACACCTTTGTCTTTTCCAAGCTTGATTGGACTTAAGTTTCTAATCATCATAGTAGCGGAATCAGTCGGCCAATTCAAACGCTTTTTGCGAATGAGTGATATATCCGGGTTTCATAAGTAAACTCAGAACTAAAAGTCTTTTATTTGGCTGCTTACTGATTATAATGGTCTCTTGGTTGCGAAAGAAAAGGTTTTCTGAACGTACAATTTAGAGTTATGAGAACGCTAATATACGGTTGCGGTGCAGTTGGACTCGGTATTGCCAGTTGTTTGCTAAAATCCAAAGACCAGGTTGATATTGTTGCCCGAGAAAGTACAGTCTTAGCTTTGCGCAAACACGGTTTAGTAAGAACAGGGATTTGGGGCGATTACTCCGCAGAGCCGGCGGCATTCGCCGGCTACACATCTTTAAGCGAGATAGGAACAAAAGTTTACGATTATATACTCGTGTGCACAAAATCTTTCGATTCCTTCGAGGCTGCAAAGGACCTTTCTCAAAGTGACTGGTTGTTTGGTGAGAGGACAAAAATCGTACTTTTTCAAAATGGATGGGGTAATGCAGAAGTATTTTCATCCTTCTTTAAACCGGAGATGATTTACAATGCGCGTGTAATAACAGGATTCAGCAGGCCGAAAAACAACGAAGTTGCTATAACAGTACACGCGGATTCGATTCATATCGGCAGCTTGTTCAGCAGTGATTTGGCGTGTATTGAAAACTTGTGCCAATCTATTGCCAAAGGCGGTATTCCTTGTGAAGCAACCACTAAAATCGAAAAAGACCTTTGGGCGAAAATGCTCTACAATTGCGCCCTGAATCCTCTTGGAGCTATTCTCGATGTCCCATACGGAGTATTAGCAGAGAATGAATCTACTCGAATTATAATGAAAGGCATTGTAGAGGAAGTTTTTGACGTTATGAAAGTGGCAGGGTGTGAAACACATTGGCAGTCGCCGAAGGATTTTCTTGAAGTTTTCTATAAAAAACTTGTGCCTGACACAGCAGAACACAAATCTTCAACCCTGCAGGACATACTCGCAAAAAAAACGACTGAGATAGATGCGTTAAATGGGGCTGTTATTACATTAGCCGAGAAATATGGAGTGCGTGTCCCATATAATTCAGCCATCTACAATATCGTAAAGTTTATTGAAGCCAAAAGCTCTTAGGAGCCTGCTGCTTGAGTAGGATTTTTGTAAGAAGTTTTTTTCAGATAGCCGGAAAGGACAGGACATGTCAAACTGTAACCGTAGAGATTTTATCAAAATTTCGGGCGCGGCCGTATTAGGTGGATTAACTTTTAGTTGTCGGAGAAAAGAGATGCTTACTGATTCCAGATGGAGCGGTTTCAAATATGCTATGTGTAACGAGAGCATGGCTGGATTAAGCTGGGCCGAACAATGCCGGATTGTCAGCAATGCCGGCTATCAGGGAGTTGAAGTTGCAGCATTTACTCTGGTTAAGGAAGGTGTGCAGGAGATAAGCAGGGATGAACGCAGCCAAATAGTTTCAGTTATGAAAGATGCCGGCATTGAATGTGTGGGATTGCACTGGTTATTAGCGCCGCCACCGAAAGGATTGCACTTTACGACGCCTGATACTGCTGTCCGCGAAAAAACTACTGCCTACTTCGATAAACTTATCGATTTTTGTGGCGACCTTGGCGGGCCTTATATGATTTTTGGCTCTCCCAAGCAGCGCAGTACGGTGGGAATCTCTATTGACGATGCAAAAAAATATTTTGCTGAGGGTCTTGCCAAGGTCGCCGACCATGCTCAGCAGCGCGGTGTTAAGATACTCATCGAACACTTACCCAGGAGCGCAACCGATGTTGTTAACACATTAGCAGAAGCATTGGAGTTATCTAAACAAGTTAATCATCCAGCTATTCAAATAATGTTTGATTTCCATAACACCAACGATGAAACTGAGCCGTTTGACGTCCTGTTGAAAAAGTACCACAAGCATATTCATCATGTTCATATCCAGGGAATGGACGGCAAACACCTGGGTACGGGGACAGCGGTTAATGACTATGTGAAAGCCTTTCAAACGCTCAAGGGTTTGAAGTACGATAAATGGATATCCCTGGAAGTATTTGATTTTTCTCCGGGCGGGAAGAAAATTGCGGAAGAGTCGATGAGGGTCCTGAAACAAATCGAAGGCAAATTAGTTTAACTGCCTTGGATGCGTAGGCTTAAAGGTATTATCTTTCCTGGTGCGCCGTCCGGGAAGCTCGATGCGCCCTCCCACTTCGGCCATCTTAAATGTGAAATTTGTCTTGCCGATTGTTACGGTAACCTCCTGGCCTTTCACCTGCACAATCGCTTTTTCAACAGAAGCAACACCGGCATCGGTTGCCGTTAAGACGTGTAAAAAATGGTCAACAGCTTTTTGTCGGGCAGGTGTTATTTCGATACGGCATTGCGGCGCTGGCCCGGTGTCTCGCTTCGGAGGATAGGTTTTGCCTCCGTAGCTATATAGTTCTGCTCCCGTAACGAGCTTTACATCCGGGTCAGGCGGCAGCAAAGTCTGGACGAACAATCGTCCTTTGCCGTTGGTTACTACGAGCCCGTCCTCAGTTTTGGCCGGAACCTTCATCGCCTGAAGCAGCCAGGTTTTTTTGAAGCGAGGATTTTTGGAACCTACACGGTCGAAGATGACAAATGTGCCGGGCCGCAGGAAGACAATTTGCCGGGTAAAGTAATCGAGCTTTTTGGGAGAGTAAGACCGCGTGCAGTCACCAGCTAAATACACGTAATCTCCCTTGTCTTCGAAGGCTAAAATATCTGCAATATCGTAGAGTTGGTGTCCTTTCTGCCATTCGGCAACGTCTGAGACGGCGCCGTTATGATGTGGCCAGTTGTGATGCTGCCCACCGTCGTTGCCCGATACCGGGCCGGCGCGTATCCTGGACCATGTTTCGCACGGGTCATACACCAGTATTGTATTATGGGCAATGGTGCGCAAGTGATAGTTGACATCGTGGTTCGAGCCAAATGCGTCATAGTGGCCGCCGTCGCCGATGAGCTCCTCGTACTTGTAAATCAGAAAATGCCCTACATCCAGGTGTTGGTGTGCGGTAAAGCGGTCTCCGCATTTGAAGAAGAAATACGTTGCGTCTTCGTTCCAGGAGCTGCGTGCATAAACGTATCCGGGCCCGGGGCTGATGTGTGACAATTTGAAGCCGTTCAGGTCAACTTTTTTAACAGTGGTGTCACGCCAGAGGAAATCCTTGTACGCATAGACGCCGACGCTTGAGCGTGGCGTAGTCTCGTTGAACGCATGCACAGCCTGATGGCTCGAATCGTCGCGGAAGTGATTGACGAGGATGCGTCTGGCAGACAAGGTCTTATCACGGTCGCCTCCGAACACGCGTCCTCCACCATCGCCCATAGGAATTGGCCGGCGCGAGTTGTAAATCTTGATGCCGGAATAGGCCTCGAACATGCTCGCGATGGCCCGGTTGTTGAAAAAGCCTGGAGCCATAGCATAATAGTCGACACCTTCGCAGTACCGGGCCACCTCACAAAAGAACAGCCACTCGTATAGCCAGTAGTTTATATAATAACCTTCGGCCCAACCTCCGCCAGCCCCCGCCAGCTTGAGGGCGGGAGCTGCGCGGCTGCGCCACTCTTGCTCGAGGTTCTTGAGAATCTCTTCCGCACGCTCATTTTCATAAAACGTTGCATAGCAGGCCAACCCGATGCCCCAGTTCTTGTACCCATACCAGCCGTTGTGGAACACGTGTGTTTCGGAGCGGATGTTTGCATCGACGGTTTTGTTCAAATACGCATGGAACTTTGCTCGCTCGCTCTGACTCCAGTATTCGTGGCACAGGTCATAGACAATCGCACAGCGCGCAAGGTCGTGGGCAAAAGTAACATGCCCTTTTCGAATAGGGCCGTTGATGTATTTCATCGCCATCTGCACTGCAAGTTTGCCGAGCTGATCATCCTGCTCTATCGCACAGACTAAGGCCATCGATATCATTTTAGAATGGTCATCGGCGTCAAGCTCACGTGCCACCCTTACAACACGCCGATGTGCTTCAGGACGCTGCTCGGCCAATTTTTGCAAACGAAGCCGCGAGCCGAGCAGTCTTGGATGGCTCTTAGGGACTGCATGCCTTTTGCCCTGAGCAGCCACAATCTGAATCGGACTCACCGAAAACAGAAGAAACATTCCAATCCAGATGGCGCGAGTTAAGCCAATTCTAACTCTTAATCTCATATTTTTAAGAAACCTCATCTTATTCACTCAAAGCAAATTATAGCAAAATCTGATATTAAGGGGCCAACTCATCAGCGCCAATATCTGGTTCGGTGCCGCGAGGTTCGCCGTCAATGTCACCGGTCACGTCGGACCGTGGTTCAGCTCTGTTGATAGCGTCGGCAGCTTGGGTCGTCAGGTGCAGATTACCTTGTGAAGGATTAACGAGAACATTCGTAAGCTCTTTCTCGACGTTGCTAATGAACCTGATGTTACTATCTGACTCGTTTCTGATTTTGGGCCCGCTGAGCAGGTTATTGGCGATGAGCAGGCCACCATTGTCAAAAACAAGACGAATCAGCCGGCCCAGACGGCTGTCGGGCTCGTGAATGGTGTTGTTGAGAATTTTGCAGTCCTGCGTATAGACCGTAACGATACCTCCTTCGGTAGCTCGTGTAATAAAATTGTTACGGACCACACAGCGCAGGCAGTGGGTGTTTATACCGTTGGCACGGTGTGGATTGCCAAGGCAGATGCCGGCGTCGCAGTCGATAATGACATTTCGCTCGATGACACAGTCTTGGGAATCAAACCAGATGAAGACGCCTCCGCGTCCCTCACGGGTCCTGCCCTGGATGCCTATGAAAACATTGTCACTAATCACCCAGTTCTTGGCATACATCACATCAATTCCGCCGACGTAGTTTCCGCCGGCGATATCGCGCGGGTCATCGCTTAAGCGTTTGGGCCGGTCATTGTAAAACAGACAGTATTGCACGCGGCAGTGCTTTGGACGGACTGCTTCGCGGTTCTCTTTCGGCACCTTAACACCCTTGACGCCGCGCTGCCAGATATTGTGAATGATGCAATTGTAGATGGTAAGTCTCTGAACATTGGTATCAGAGTTGATTTTGAATCCGTTGTACTGGGTGTTCTGGATGGTCAGGTCGGCGATTGTTACACCTGAGCATCTTCTGACGCCGATAAGCTCTCCGTCGCGACTCTTGGCGCCATCGATGACCACACGCTCACGATGTCCTGACGCTCCGCGCAGCGATACGTTATCAGTTTTGAGCTCTATATAATGGGGCATAATATAGTGGCCGTCCGCCAGCAGAATGGTTCCCCCCGGTCTTATCTGGTCGACGGCCTTGATTAGTCCCTGCACGCTCGAAACTTCTATTGTCTGTCCTGCACGCCGTGGTAGGGGGGGAGCCTTGGGAAACCAGGGTTGGGCAGGCGGATTTATGATTCCACGCTGCCGTGCTTGTGGCTTAGGGGTGGCAGCTTTGCTTTTTGCCGGTGAAACAAGGCCGAGCGTTTTTAGCACCTCAGCGTATTTCATCAAAACAAGATAATTACGCAGCGAAAATCCACAACACTTAAGCCCCTGCTCAGAGTAATCGTCGGAACACGATTTTGGATTACTGGGATGAACTCCATCGCGGGATAAAAGCGTTGGTACATCGTAGCCTTTGTATTGGGCAAATTTATCCAGCGCACCATCCCAGTCGGCAGGGCGGCGCTTAAGAATTTCCGAATGAAAGTCAGTAAGCGGCACCTTCATCTCGCGAGCAATTTTTCGCACGGCATCCGCATAGAGCGCCGCTTTCTCAGCAAGTCCATGCCTCGGCGGAATCGTGCTCAAAATCACCACCGTCCCGTTATCCAGGCATTTTTGAACGACTTCCCGTGTTTTCTTTTTGTACTCTTCAAGCCCGACGGACGTAAGGTCGTTCGTTCCAAACATAATTAAGGCCACTTCCGGCTTCAGCCGCGAGAGCCAGTTATCAATGTTCTTGTGCGCCCAGCGGATAGTCATTCTGCCCTCGTTGCCGAATTGCGGGCCTTTCCAATCGCGCCAACAGTCCTTCTTCAGGTACTGCTTAACTAACTG
>DATLBB010000139.1:0-13775 GCA_035527155.1 Sedimentisphaerales bacterium | reverse complement strand
AATCTCATTTTTGATTTCCCATTGTAATTTTTCACTTTATCCCTTTCCCCTTATCCCTTCTAAATTCCGCCTGACACCTTTCGGATTAGTCATCCCTTCATAGCCACGATAGAGTTAGCAACTGGAGTGCCATTATTTATGCTACTCGTGAATCACTTCAACCAATAACTCAATTGGATAGAGCATCGGACTGTCGATCCGAAGGTTGAGGGTTCGAGTCCCTTCGCGGTGCACCAAAGTGCACCAAAAAGATGGTGCACGGAGAGGGAGAATTGGACAGGAATTGGACTATCGGATTGGAAGGGTGGGTAGTCGAGGCTGCGAACGACATTGGGCCGAAGCTAACCTATTCTTCCGCTGCTTGTCGTGTGGCGATGGGTACATACCCTGCTTCCAAGCCCGGCGGCGGGGTTACAATCAAGGCCGGGTCAATATCCGCCAGTTTTCCAATCGTGGGCGGTGCCAGGTATTCGCGGTCTTTTTTCCAGTTCCGGTGGAGTTTTTCCACCCGCGTCTGCAGGCTCTGGCGCTCAATATCGGTTAAATCGGCGTTGAGTAATGCCGGCTGGTCGGCGAATCGATACCAGTAGTACGTCACCACGCTGCCGTCCCCCGGATGCGCCTGGAAAGGTCCTGCCGCGGGGCCAGGCTTCTTCCAGCAACTCTCCGCATCGTCGGGAGTGACGTAGGGTTTGGGGGGATCCTCGAGGGGCCGATTAAAGCTAACCTTGGCCAGTCCTGTTTCGACCGGAACGTCTTTGGGGTGTACCACAACCCACTCCGCCTTTTTATTATTATCTTTCACCAGGTGAAAGTATTCGGGGAGCGTCACCAGTGGGCCATCCTTGGAATCTTTTCTCGTAACCAGTTGGTAGTTCCACCGGAACCCGTAGGTAATTGAATCAGGCGCCACGGAACTCGCAAAAGAATTCCAGGCAAGAGGTACCTTTTTTTCCCTGGGGACACGGGGCGTATAGATCTTCCAGGTTGCCCGACCTCGTCCGGGAAAACTGTGCACACTGGCCCCCAGGGGGTCGATGGCGCCGCTGGCCGGGGCTCCGCCTTCAAACCAGGCCTTCACGGCATCCCAGAGCGCCTTCTTGCTGTAGGCGGTAACGCGGTGCACTACCACCGAATCGCCCTCCGGCCCTCGGGGGAACGAGGTTGGCGCTATTCGGGCGTAGGTCTCCCCCTTCTCGTCAATGGACTGGACGCTGGGGACATACTGGGTTTCCATCTGCAAAGCCCTATTGGGCCCGGAGGGACGGGTATCCAGAAACATTCCACCCAGGCGAGGGTCGTCCACAGTCGCGCGGGACCAGAAATAGGGGGTGAAGAAAGCTACCGGGCCTTTGAAGTTTCGCGTGTTCAGAAACAAGGTCCAACAGTTATTTCCGGTTGGAACGCTTTTCCCGGCGGTGGTGGACTTGGCCTCGGTGAGCGGAAGCGGCAGGTACCCGTAGCCGAAAAGTTCACCGCAGGTGCCTTGTTTCAGATTCAGGCCATCGGGGGGCCACAGCACCCAGGGACTGAGTTGTGCCACGCCGTACTTGCCTCTCGGTTTGTCCCAGTCCCTTCCTTTGCCGGCCCCGGGGCCGTTGGCCCATGCACTGAAATTCAGGGCCACACCGCCCATAATGAACTTCGGCGTTTCCGTGGCGAATCGCGTGTCACGCCACCAGCCTAAGCCGCCCTCGATATCGGAATACAGTTTGCCAGGCGTAGGACCGTCATACTGAGCGTGCATCCAGGTGCCGAACAGACCTGTTTGAAAACGACGCCCCGGATATTCCTGCAACAAAGGCCAGGCTGCTACATACATGGAGAACCCGGCGTTATAAGTCTCTTGAACTTTCCCGTGAGGGACGAGCAGGTATCCGGCCATCTCTCCTTTCTGAATCTGATTGGGGGCCCCGATCACGGGTGCCGGGGGCAAGACCAACACGAGGGCCAGGCAGGAAGTGAAAAATGTAAAAAACCTTTTTTTCAACATAAGGGAAACTCCGGCAACTATTTTTCTTTCTTTATTTGCAGCCTCTAACGTAGAACTCTAAAAGCATACAGCAGACAATGGACGTCTGTCAAGCAGGCTTTTCGGGAATTATTCAGAACGTGGGTACTTGTCAAGGGCTATGGCCCCACGTGCCTAAGGCACCGCTATTTATGTGCTTTTAAAGCACCTCAAATCCTCTAATACCTGCCTCACCACTATGCTTGCTCAGTCTTATGTGATCTTATTTTTTTCTTCTCAAAAAGTTTTACTATCAAGGTTATAATCACCGACAGTATCACTGAAGCATACAATCCCAAATTCAATGAACCGAATATATATGCCCACCATGATCCGTTTTTGCTCAGGGCTTTTTCTATAGATGGATAGGAACTTATCGTTATCGCTAAAATCACCGCAGCAAGTGTAATATAGAGAACAAACCATAGTATCAACTTAACTCGGAGTTTCGCCAATATAAAGCCCACGATCAACATGACAATTATCCCGGTTGTTGTTATTGTTCCGCGAAAAGCAAATTTATGTATATCACCCTGAATATTCAACAGAAAAACGGCCCAGGTCCCTGCCATTGATGATACGGCATAGATTGCATACTCATCGCCTGGAAACTCAAATGAAACTAAAGAACAGATTGACCAAAAAAAAGGTAATAACCATACATAAACATATTTCTTCATTTATCGCCTCCTTTCCAAAACAAATAGCTCGCCAATTCACTTAAGGATAAACAATAATTTTCCCTTATTTCTTCCCTGCCCCGTGAGATAGCGCAGCGTTATCTCTCTGGGGTCACTTTTCCCTTCTCCTTAATCCCTTCTTACTCCTGCTCATCTTTGCGCATAATCGCCATCAGCCGTTCCCAAGCTTCCCGGCTGTCCTTCTCCGTCGTCTCTTCCAATTCCGAAAGCAGCGCCTCGCTTGCCGCCTTGCTCACCGCAGGATCAAACCCCCGCCTTTCATCTTCCTCGTCCAACCACCGCTCAACCTCATGCCGCCAAAGTTCCGAATAACGCTCCGCCGTCTTCACCCACGGAAGACCAATCCTATACACTATCCGTTTCACTATGGGAAAAAATATCACCAGCGCCCCCATCCCAGCGAAAGCGGGGATCCATCTTAAACATTCGTATTTCGAATTTGTCATTTGACTTTGACCGTTTAGTGCGTGCCCGATAGCCAGTTATTGGCCAGTTTTGCGACGTCGTCGAAATCCACGTCGCCGTCACCGTCGAGGTCGCCATGATAAACGGTTACCGCACGGGGCGGTGGACAGTAATCACTTATTGTGTTTCCGCCTTTATCGGTATAGCTGCCGGAAATTTGACTGGAAGCCAGCGAGTAAGCATGAAAGTTCCCGCATATCAATGAATCCTGGATTGTCGTAGAGCTCCCGCAAGATATTCCGCCCCCGTCATAATTCGTCGAGTTGGAAGTGAAGATAGAGTTTGTAATTGTCACGGTATTGGCACTACAGCGTAACCCCCCTCCTTCTAAACTTGCCCTGTTTGCACTGAACCTGCAGTTGGTGACTGTCAGGTTGTTGATTAGCGCGCTAAATATCCCCCCGCCAGCCTTTGCCGAGTTGCCTGTAAAACTGCAGTCTGTAACAGTCACATTGTTACCGTATATGCTGCTGATCCCGCCGCCGTCCTGAGAGGCCGAGTTATAGGTGAAGTTACAGTTTTCAAAAGTCAGATTGCTGTCTTTGGCCACCACCGCGGCACCTTCGGCGGCTGAGTTGCCTGTAAAAGAGCAGTTTCTCAGTGTCGGGCTGCTGCCGGTATCACAGCCCATCCCACCGCCGAACGAATCGGACGAGTTTGCACTGATACTGCAGTTGAGAATTGTCGGGCTGCTTCCGAAGCAGAATATGCCGCCCCCGAAGCCGTTAGGATAGGAACCTGCTGCATGGCCGCCGGTTATTACAAAACCGTTTACAACGGTGTTAGCGTCCTCGCCGGAATTGAACGTGATACATCGACCGGTGCCCACGCCGTCTATGATCGTCGCTGAAACAACGGCCGCATCATTCGGATCGCTGCTACTCAGCGTTATTGCTTTCCCTTTAAGGTTGATATGTTCTCTGTACGTCCCGGCCGTTACGATAATCCTGCTGCCGCCAACTGTACCGGGCGCATCGATCGCCGCCTGAATTGTCGTAAAATCCCTTGAACCATTGGGATCAACGACATAAGTGGCTGCCGATCCGACACTCACTACACATAAAACAACCGCCACCGATATGTATGTTCTCACATTCACTTCCTCGCTCCTTAATGAATCTTAAATTTGCGCTTTACTTTTTTTAACTTTTTATAATTCGCTAGTGTCTCCCATATAACATGTTCCCATCAACTGATATCTTACTGAAGTTGCATTGGTCACGCAAGCTTTTTCTCCATAAAAATCCCTAATAGCAACAAAGCCGGGAATACACGTTTAGCCCCCAAATTTATTTGGGAGTCAATTTTCCCCTCACCGCCACGGCAACACAATATAAAATGCCTGCCCCGCCCGCCCCATGAGATAGTGAAACGTTATCTCATTGGGGTGAGATAGCGTAGCGCCTGCCCCGTGAGATAGTGAAACGTTATCTCAATAGGGTTATCTCACTGGGGTTATCTCTCTGGGGTCAAATCAAATTCGAATGACCAAAAAAAAGCACTTTTTTGGTCATTTTTTTGCCTCTTTTGTGCATTTTCGTAGCTAATAAAACACCGCCTTATCAGCGATAAAACTTTTTTCGAGTATCCAGAATCCAGCATCGAGAATATCAACCAAAACCGGCCATACCTAACGACAAAATCCCAAAAAAATAAAAAAATTTTATCTCCATTCCCGGCTTCTACTTACACCAACCCGGCCTCCAAAATCCACCCCATTTTTCGCATCAAACGCGCACATTCGTGCATTTATAGAGGGACAGTTTTTTTTGCAGAAGGCCAAAAAGAAGGAAATGGTGATTTATGTATGTTCTATCCGCTATACGAAATACGAGGTTCTGTCCGCAGTACGCAATACGCAATACGCAATACGAAAGATTACGTACGAATTTATCAGCTCATTTTATAACAAACAAACCCAATTTGCTGGATGACCAAATGAACGTAAATAAAGTATTAACAAAGGATTATGTAAATAAACCCAGTTGGAAAGTCCGAAAAAACAAAGCCAATTCAAAGCCAATCAAAGCCAATTTGCCGGATGCTCAAATGAACGTAAGTAATTTTATAACAGCCGATTATGAAAATAAGACACTTAGCAGACGTGGGAAAAACAAACCCAATACAAACCCAATACAAACCCAATCAAACCCAATTAAAGCCAATAAAATGCCAAAACAAACCCAATACAAACCCAATACAAACCCAATCAAACCCAATTTCAAACGGCGCATTTTGTTGCCTGTTGGAAATGCAAAAAAAAATTGGTTGTTGACAAATGTATAAAGATAAAGGATAATCTGACTATAGGCTCTAAGATTGAGATAATTGGTTGAAGTTTTGTTCTTGAAAATGGAGATGTATCAATCGCTATGGAAGAAAAAGTTGATGTCAAAATAACGAGTGAAGATAGTGTTGCAGTAGTAGCTTTCAAGACCGCTTCGATAAGTGATGTAGAAAGGATAGCTGCTGCTTCTAAACAGATAAAAGAATTTGTTGACGAGAAGCGTCCGAGCAAGCTGATATTTGACTTTGGGGGAGTCAAGTTTTTCTCATCCCTGGTGTTGGGGGTACTTTTGGAGATCCGGTCTAAACTGATGATCTATAACGGCGAAGTTGCGATAAGTGCGATAAATCCACAATTGCACAAGGTCTTCAGGATAACCAATCTCGATAAGATTTTCAAATTTTTTCCTGACAGGGAAAGCGCTGTCAGGGAGGTAAGCTGTTAGTTTGCGAACAGGAAAAGTTACCTATTATAGCTGGGGTGGTTTATGAGATGATTGCCTGGAGGGCCGAAGATATGTATGTTACGTCGCAATTCTCCATTTTTATGGTCAATAAGCCGGGGGTGTTGGCTCAGGTACTCGGCGAATTTGCGCAAGCTAAGATTAATATCATAGCAATGACGATGATGGATTCGGTTGAACACGGTGTTATGAGGGTAGTTTTTGCCGGGCCGGAGAGAGCGAGAAAAGTGCTGTCAAAACTAAATATGCCCTATAACGAGACAGAGGTTTTGTGTGTGAACCTGGCCAATAAAGCCGGCGCTCTGGCGACGGTGGCGGAAAGACTGGCTAAGAACCACATAAATATTTCCTATGCATATTGTACTGCAGGCGCGAAGGGAGGGCGGACAACCGGCGTCTTAAAAATCGCCGACGTGAAAAAAGCGATGAGGATTCTGCGGCAGAATCATAAGAAGGACAGCAAGTCACAACCCGTGGTCAGACGCTCGCGGTCTTCCAGAAGATAATTGTTGCGTACAATCGCGCCATAGACTGCGGGTCAAACTGTCAACTGCGATATTGAAATCCGGGTCCTCTATGGCCGCGGAGATATCCTGCTGTGATGACAGAGTACGGGCGGTTCGCGAACCGCCCCTACGTACTGATGGGTTTCCAATGTTACTGGAGCGTCGGCGGGATTATGTTTGCCTTGGCCTGGGCTTCGGTGTTCTGGTAGGAGCCGAAAAAGTCCGAATTGCAGTCCAGCCAGAGGGTAATACGATACATATCTTCTTTGGATAGTGTTACATCGTGATGTCCGTGTGTAAGGATTTGGTACAGTTTTGAGGCCCGTGCGCCGAACCGGCCGGGTATGGTCCGCGGAACGGTCCATGGGTCGTATTTGTTGCGAAAACTGCCAAAAAAGAAGGCATATTCCCTGAGGTTATCGTAAGAGGTGTACCTGTAATCAGGATTCTTCTTCCAGTCGCCTTTTCGCAGGTCGGGCGCTTTAGGCTCCTTTATGTGACATGCCACACAATTCCGCTCGAGTACAGGCTGGACGAGACGGGGAAAGCTGAAAGGATTAGAGCCTGTCACATCGGATTGGATTCTCGATGGCGGGCGATGGAATGCCAGTGGAAACCTGTTTGGAATTGGTGGAGCGGAGTGACGGGGTTCGTGACAGCCGCCGCAGAGAAGCTGCCGGCCCGGATGGACATAAGTATCAGACCGCATAGATTGAACCGCCAGACGATGTTCATCCAATACCTGGAAATACACAGGTTTGCCGACCGGCAAGCTGAAATAGGCACTGCCATCTGCCTCCACCGGCACGGTGCCGAGCACCGCTCGGGCTCCCTTCTCGCTGCCATATCCAATTTTCGGCTCGTCAATGAGCGGCGTAGTCTTGGGCAACACCTGAATTATCCGCAGGGCTTTAATAGTTATACCTTCCGGGAATGGCTCCCGGCTGTTATAGACGTTGATGACACCCACCGAGGCTGTTTGCGGCAGTTTGGATGACAACTGTTCCGGGGTTGTAGTTACATCGGCGAGCACCGGCGGCTTTTTTCGCGGTCGCAGCGGGATAGGGCTCAGGCACGAGATTGCCGGGTCGCGGTAGATGAGTTCCTTGTTGCCGAAGGCGTCCACGAGATAGATGCCATAGTCGTTCTTCGTTCCTCGGCGGGCGCTTCCATCGGCGTCATAGACGCACAGATAAAAATATTCGCTAAGCGGCCAGGCTGTGGCGTACACTTGACCATCATTGTAACCAATTTCGGCCTCCGGGAAAGGCACCTCCGGCGTAAGCCGTCGGATGGGCGCCATTGCATCATCGTCTTTTATGCGCGGATCGAGCAGGATGAGCGGACCGTAGGCCTGACCGTGATGGGCCGCTGCGGTGGCGATGTATTTGTGGGAACCGGGGATGGCGCGCAAATCCATTTCCATCGTTGGCCGAGCTGCCCTGGATTTGCCGTAGTTTCCCTGAATCGCCCGCGCATCATGGCCGTCCGGCGTGGTAATCCATGGATGGTGTGCCTGGATGTTGCCGCGGTCCGTATAGTCCCAGCGTGTGTAGATAATCATTCCATTACGGTCAATGTTAGGGTGCCACTCGTTTGCTTCATGGTGACTTATTCGGATGATATCGCCGCCGTCAGCGTTCATCGAGTGCAGCGTGTAGAGTGGTACCGGGCGGGGGTGGCAGCGTCCGTAGCCGCCGCGACGTTCTGAGATAAACACAATCCGGCCGTTAGGCAGCCAACATGGGTCAAAGTCATTTGCCGGCCCATCGGTTAGCTGCACCAGGCCTGAGCCGTCCACGTTGACTTTGAAAATATGGAACGTACTTTTCTCGGTCCACTTGTACCGCGTCGGCTCAGCCTCAGTATAGGCGAACAGGATGGTACTGCCATCATAGGACAACTCCGGAGAAAGGAATCCGCCGGTCTTAAGTTTTTTGCCTTTGAACCGACCATTTTCGCACACTGAATCGGCCAGGATGTTTCGGATGGTTGGCTTTTCTCCGAAAGGATTCTCCAGCACAAAGAGCCCGCCCCCGGGAATCGCATGAAACCCGAAGTACTGATCACACATGTGGTTTCCGCGCATGTCGCTTCCCCATGTCGCGGTCGCCGGGAGGAAATGACGCTTGATAAACAGGATGCGGTCGAAACCCAACAATGGGTTGGAAAAGGCAATCTTTCGCCGCAGTCCGAGCACTTGCTCAAAGAGGTGGTACCGTGCAGCACTGTTTTTGAGAGGAACCCTGGAATTGTCTATCTTCAACTGAGTAATCCGGGTTTGCTCAGCCGAGAGGTCTGGCGCACCGGGCATGGATTTCAGATGTGTTAGGAGAGCGTCCGAGCGGCGCAATATAATGTCCGCCGGATCTCGGTCGGAGGCCAGGAGCAGTGATTCGGATCGAAGGCTTTGGGCTGCAATAGTTTCCCAGCGATTGCGAACTCTGGGATCCTTTTGGAATTGGTCGATGAGTGTATTGAGGGTGGCGAATCGGTTCCGCGCCTCACTCTTCAAAATGCTCCGGCTGCTTTGTGGGTTGGCGTTTTGCTCAACACCAGTCGAGCTTAGGCTTACGCCTAATAGGTGCGGGAAGAAACAAAAAAGTGCCGGAACAACCAGACACCACCTTACGCGCATCCAGGCAGACAACATTGTCATCTTCCTCCGGAACCGAAGGACGCCCAGCCATTGCCACAGCAGAACAGGGCAGGGCTAATTTTCCTGCGTTCCTGCAACAAGGCAGACTTCTTTATTCTCAGCGCTGCAAACGCCTGCAGCCGCTGTTTTTTTGACGGCTTTTGTTACCTTCAGAAGTTCGATACCGTTGCCCGTTCCTAAATTACGGGAGTATTGTTTGTCTTTCGGATTGTTCCAGTGCTCATAAACGCCCAGGCTTGTCAGACGAACTACATTTGCCTTATGGTCGGGGTCATAGAATGTCCCTGAAGGTGGGTTATTCGCCAGTGCCGCCTCGATAAGGTAGTCGTTTGTGCCGACTCTGTGGGGTGCATCATCCCATTCGTTCCAAAGAAAATCGAAGCCGACCGAATCGATGGCGACCGGGTCCTGTGAGACAAAAAGAGACGAGCTCCAGTCGCCATTGAAGGGCGGGCTGTTCCATTTTCTTGGGGACCTTTCTTTTGCGTGTTTGCCTGCGTAAAGCCCGTCGATTATGTACAGCAAGGTCTTGCCGCCCAGGTGTTTGTGCCCCATCAGGTCCACCAGCGGCCTGTAATGCCCATTGCCTGGTGTGGTATAGGGCAGGTCTTTATGCATATCGTAGTAGCCTTCGGCCCTGGCCGGCTTCCTCACCAGAGAGCCGTAGTGGTTCTTTGCGCAGAGGGTTATGCCGGCCTGGTCGTTGTGGCTCTTAAGGTTGGCCATGTTGATTAGATAGTCGGCCTGGACATAGGACACAGGCACATAATCCGTTTTCTTTCCCGCGGCATCGGGCGCGCTCCAGTACAGTGGGACCGATGATAACTTCGCGGCGGTCCGACCGAATTTTCCCAGGTACTCCAGGTATTTGACGTTTGGAAACTTGCCATGGCACAAGTTGTAATATTCGTTCGGGAAGTAGCATAAGGGGTCGCCAATGGTAATGTCGGTTTGTTTGACGCCCACTTCGTCCACAAGCTGCCGCAGCAGGGCGATTATCATTTGCGGAGAGGTGTTCATATAATCAAGGCTCCTGAGGTTGTAGTCTTCGGGCTTTGTTACCGGGCGTCTGTCCCAAATTCTAATACAGCCTACATAATTTATCTTAATTACAATCTTCTCTCCCGGCTTATATCCGACATTTCCCCTGCCATTCGTTTTATTGAAGTGCCTAAAGAGCTTGTCCCAGGCGGCGGCGTTTTTTTCCTCATTGCTAAATGCCCGTATTGCCCGGGCCATCATACTATCCACAACCTTCTGCTCCGTGTGGCTGCTTTCCCACCAATGTCCGTCTCCGGGGCCGTCCCAATCGGTCGCATCGGGATTGTGTACCCAAACAACACGGCCGGGGTACATCCCCCTGGCAATTCCTATTGGAGCATTTACGGTGGGTTCATCTGCTAAAACTACATCCTCTGTTGTAATAATTTGAGCTAACCACATCGACCCGATGCCGGCGGCAACAAGTATTACACATAGTACATAACGTGACTGTGCAAAGCAGCGTTTGGCCTTGCGAACAGCCATGATTGAACCGACGGCCCCCATGAGCCAAACCACAAAGCCTGAGGCCAACGGGAAAGCCACCCGTTGGCACGGATACGTTGCACGGGAAGGCTTCGGAATCACACGAAGCAGGAACCATACCAGCGCTAACAATCCTCCAAGAGGGAACACCGATATAAACCAACTGTGTTTCCTGTTGTGCTTAAGAGACTTTTTTGTCTTCAGACTGGGTGACTGTGTTTGTCTTTTTCCAAACAATCGCATTTCTTTACCCTTTCTTCACTCCCACTCAAGTATAATTAGCACAATTTATTCTGTGGACTTTTTCAGCGCATAGAGTTTTTTCATTGTGGTAACATAGAGCACGCCGTTAGCAGCTACCGGTGTACTGCTCGTGGGACTGTCTAACTCGATCGAGCTTATAATCCTTTTGTCCTTACTTGCAGCCAACACCAGGAACTCCCGCCGTTGTGTGCCGATATAGACCTTTCCGTCGGCCACAAGCGTTGAAGCCCACATATCTCCCTTTGCGTCATGTGTCCAGTAAGGCTTGCCGGTCTCGGCATCAACGCAGTGGATACGTTGCCCGCAATCGGCAACAAAGACCAAACCATTGTGAACGGACGGCGTAGAGCAGCAGTGTTGCTGAAGCGAGTACGACCAAAGTTCTGCGGAATTGGTTATGTCCCCTGTCTTCGTTGCATCGATACACTTTAGCCATGCCTGGTGCTTGCCCCACCAGATGTCACCGCCGACGGTTACATATACGCGGTTGCCGTGGAACACCGGCATGCTCTTGATATTGCTTGGACTCTCTTTGCGATTTTTAATGTATTTGTGCACATTTTCCTTTGGCGCGGTCGGGTCACAATCGAACCGCCAGACGTTCTTTAGTTCCTTTGCTATGGGCTTATTGGATTGTGCCGCCTCAAAGGCATAGCATACACCGTCGCCGCCACAGAAGAATACCAGCGGTCGGCCTTTGACTTCACCTAATGCGGGTGATGACCATGTGCAGTGGAATATCCTGGGACTAATCTGCTCATTTTCCCGGGCTACGAGTTGTCCTGTTGTCTTGTCGAGCACTATCAGGCTCGGGGCGTCGGGAGAGTAAACACCTGTATGGGTACTATTAAGACCATTGCTCGTGTTGACGTACAGGAAGTTTCCGTGCACAAGGATCGAGCCGTGTGCCGAATCATGTACGTGCACTCCCACTTCGGCAATCATATCGAACAGCCAGATGATATCTGCATCGGTTTTGGTCACCTCCATTGGCCCAGCATCGTTCGGGACCATATGTCGGCCCTCGTTGCGGTATGGTCCATCGTTGCCGTTGGCCTGTCCATTGAGGTCGAGACATACTACTTCCCCACGATTGCTCACGACATATACTCGATCGCCTTCAACAGTAGCTGGCGACACGATACCCACGCGTGGCCAATCAATATATGGGTCGGTCCCAAGCTTGGGAACGACAAGCTGCCAGCAAAGACTCCCGTCCTTTTCGTCCAAGCATAGCAACACGCTGCGGTCTCCCTTGTGCCGAGGGTCGCGCGGTTTGTTGTTGTTCGTGCCAATCAGCACTTTGCCGCCACTTACTACCGGGGTGGAGTAGGTCTGTGTGCCTAATTGAGCGACCCACTTGATGTTGGTGCCGGTGGCCGGGTCAAAGGTGTCGGGGAGGCCGGTTTCCTCTGACACCATGTTCCGGGAATATCTCTGCCCCCACTGCGGCTGGTCATCAGCCGAGACCGTGTAAATGGTAGCGTGGGCACAAAACATCGAGCAGATTAGTAAATACAAAAGCGTCTTTCTTCCTGTCAACATTGTACACCTTTCATTGATGTCATAAAATTTTTCTTATATCGAGTACACATTCTACATAATAAGTGACAGAATTTCAAGCCCGCTGTATCAACACAGACTTCCCTGCACCTGGCTGCTGTTTTGAGGAAACGTCAAGAGTAGTTCCGGCCATAGGAATTTGGCGTCCTCAGCAGGAAAGTTGGTGGGAGTATTCTTAAATTGGCTTATATTTTCCTTGATTTGCAGGCCATAGAGACTAAAATTCTGTCGAATAGCAGGCAATTATCTAAAAAAGTTATTGACCAGTATTCTTTTTTTGGGATAATGGTAAATCATTTATTGTAAGTAAGGATGATGTTACAAGTTGAGTTTATTTTGAAAGGAGTGAATTCTATGGTTTGTGAAGAAACACCTGAAGTCCCGGAAGAGGAAGATGCAGAAGAGACATCCGAGGAAGAATCTGAAGAAACACCAGACGAAGAGCCTGAAGACGTATAGGCGGAACCGGGAAGAAGTTAGTATTTATTTGGGAGGGAGCCAGATGAACAATCCGGCTCCCTCCTACAGTTACAGGAGGAGGATTAGTGCTTGGCTTGGGCAAAAAATATGGAACGGCCAGGACCTTACTGTTGAAAGCCGTCAGAGATGGAAAGAATCCTGATAGGCCTAAAAACCATAAAAGGTGCCTGGCCAAAGATTTGGACTCATATTCTCATACCAATTCCCAGTCATGAGCATAAATGCGGTCTTTTAGCGATTCTTACGGAGGTGCAATATGCTTACTCTAAATCAAGACGGTGCCAAGGGCGAACGTAGTCCAGCGCAACACGACCAAACCTCTCGTCGCGAATTTCTGATAAGGCTGGGCGTTTTGCCGGTTGCTGCGATGGCCGCGGGGCAAGTAAGTACTGTATCTTCCGCCGAGGCCGGCGAGGCCAGGCTGCCTTTCATCAAGTTCGGGAAGTATTCGCTGTCCCGGCTGGTATGTGGAACCAATCCTTTCAACGCCGGCTCGCACCTGTCTGTATTCGTTAACCACGAGATGCGGCGATACTACACGCCGGAACAAGTCCTCAAGACTCTGCGCCGCTGCCGGGAAGTGGGTATCAATTGCTGGCAGGGCAGTGGCGATAATTATAAATTGTACCGGCGTTTTATAGACGAAGGCGGCAAAATGCACTACCTGTCCATTAGCTCCAACCCAGCCGACATCGCAGAATTGGCCAAGGCCGGCGCTATAGGAATCGCCCATCATGGAGAACGTACCGACGGCTTGTTCAAAGCAGGCCAGCTTGACAAGATTCATGATTACCTGAAACGTGTTCGCGATGCCGGCCTTATGGTTGGCGTGTCCACTCACATGCCGGC
>DATLBB010000138.1:0-4131 GCA_035527155.1 Sedimentisphaerales bacterium | reverse complement strand
CACCAATACTGCCGCTTGGCTGGGGTCCATCTTTTCCTCAGGATCATCGGGCAACTGGTCCCATTCCTCTAAGGTGAAACTTTCTTGTTTCTTCTGGCGGTCGATCTGCTTCCAGTAGCGATACCCGACGCGAGTAGCGATCCGTGAAAGCCAATGGGCAAAAGGCGCCTTTCCGTGGTAGCGGCCCAGGCCCAGGTACGCCTCGACGAAAACGTCCTGCACAAGTTCCTCATGTACGCGGCGGTCTCGGCTGAAACGCCACAGCACTCGTCCGACGTACTCCTGGTGCCGCTCAATCAGCCGCCGATACGCCCCGGAATCACCATTACGGCTTTGCCGGATATCCTCTAAGTCCACCGCCAGAGGTACAGCTACATTCCTGCTTTTAGCCGGTGATGGCAACGGCTCTGTTACTGCCCGCACCAATTCACCCAAAAACTGGGCAGCCTGGAGGCCTATCGTTGGCTCTGGACAAATTGCGAAAGCCATATTTATGGGATATCTTGCCTTCACTGCATCATCAACCTGATTCTCGAACGTCCTTATTTTCTCTATCCACCCCTTCAAGGGCGATAAAACTCCGCCGACAAGGCTCATCGGCGGAGTCGAAATATTATTGGTTGTGCAAATTTTCTTATTTGTTGCGTTACTGTTAATAACCTACCATCTTGGCCCTGGGCGTTTGAAATCTTCTTCTGTCGGTCCTCTTTGCCATCCTCTGTTCCAGGTTTCTGGATAGGCGTCCGCTCCCCAACCTCTGCCGGCACCCCTTCCAGGGCCTCTGCCGGCACCCATTCCTGGGCCTCTGCCGGCACCCATTCCTGGGCCTCTGCCGGTACCCAATCCTAAACCTCTGCCAAGGCCCATTCCCTGCCCTCGAAAGTTGCCTCGCTGTCCGAACGGCCGAAACATTGGGCCAATATTGGGATCTTCCATCTGTTCAGATAACTTTTCAGCTCTTTCTTTCAGCTTCGCTGTCAATTCTTCAAGCTCTTCGCGTTGTTCATCGGTCAGAACTTTCTTAACGGAGGTCATTGTGGATGCTCTTAGAACGGCCCCGTTTCCAATCGCTTTGCCCAAGTTCGTCGCTGCCTCGCGGATACCTGCCTCATCGCCTTTGATCACAGCTTCATGTAAAGCCTTTGTTGCCTCCGCTACAGCTTTTCTTGCGGCTTCAGCCTTTTCCTTGTTTTCTTTGAGGGCTTCATTGATAGCCTCCACCTGTTCGTCGGTCAGGTCTAACTGGCGAAGAATCATCAATGGCATCGGACAGACACCGGGTCCGCCACCTATGCCGGGCATGAGCGGGCAGGCGGGTCCAATTAGCCCACACGGCGGCTCCATACGGGGTCCGCCTTGCATATTCCACCCAAGCCCTAGTCCGCGCCTTCCGCCTCGCCCTGGACCACGCCGACCAGCAAGTGCCTGCGTGCTTAGCACCAGCACGGCCAGCAGAATTAGAATCGCTGCTTTGCATTCTGTCTTCTTCATTTTTGGCTCCTTTCTGTACAAGTTTGCTTTTGTTACGTTTTCGTGCCCCTACAAGGGCCCTTCTGATATGATAGTGAGCGCCTACGCCGAAAGGTTACACGTCCTGCCGTGTTTTCTCAAAAAACGCTCTTTTTCGTGTGGCTGAAATTACCCAATAGACTGTCGCCGTGGCATAGCCGGAACCTTTCTTTCGATTACCCAGGCTCGCGGCCATCACTAATGGAACCACCACTGGTATAACCAACATCATCTTGCTTAATATCTTTGCTGCCTTCCAAATTACGATTTGTCGTTTTTCGACATTCTGGATTTGCACAGTTACAGACGGATTCGGAGAGGGTATTATTGCGGTTCTTAACAAAATTTTGCAGAAGTCACAGATTATGCTCATTTATTGGGCTTTTTTGCAGCTCCAATTTTCAGCAGGCCGAAGTTTTCTTTCTCTGTTAGAACCACCCACGCCCGCCAGTCTTTCTTGCTGATTCGCACAGGCTCGATGGCTCTTACGTCCTTCAGCCAGACCAAAAAGCCGAACCTGCAATTCGTCCTGCTGTGCCAGTATTCGTCGTTGCCCACGATATAGTTGTTGTATTGCTGTTTTATTTCAGCTATTTGTCCTGGCGTCAGGTTCTCGAAGTTTTTGACCGCCTCTACGGTGGCCGCCGCACAGACCGGCCCGCTGCTTATCTTGAGAAATAATTTATCACCGGGAAATACTCGCCCGAAAGCGGGACGTCTTGTCTTGGTAAAACGCGATTCGATTTGCTTGCGGCCGCTCAAAATCGCATCTAAATAGGGCTTCTTCAATATTACCAGATGATAATTTGACATAGTTTCGTCTCGCAGCTTGTCCTCTCTGCTTAATCTATTTTGATGGCGAGCTTGGCTAATTCATTTTTGAGCGGGTCTATACTTTGAAAAAGGACTGTATTTATCCCGACTTCTTTGGCACCGTTTATGTACTGGGGTTTATCATCTATAAATACTGATTGCTCGGGCTGTGAGCCGAGTTTTTCCAATGTTAGTTCATAGATTTTCCTGCCGGGCTTTTTTACACCCTCTGCGCAGGAAAAGACAAGCACGTCAAACATATCGTATCGCAGTTGATGAAAATATTCCATTGCAGGCACTTCCGTATTGGACAAAACGGCGGCCTTGTAGCCATTTGCCCGCAGCGAAGCAGCCATTGAAAACATATCATCTCTGGGCATGTAAGCGGCCTTAAAAGCTTCGGCCCATAATGAGGGGACTTTTGGTTTCGTGACTTTTAATTCGCTGCATATTCTTTCCCAGAATGTATCTTCGCAAATCAGACCCTTTTGGAAATCATCCGCGAATTTGCTGTGTGCTTTTATAAAGTTTTCTTTGGTTACTCGCAGGGCCTTGGCGCAGTACTGCATCAGGCCCGGAGCCGGGTCCTCTATCAGCACCCCTCCCCAGTCGAATATGACAGATTCTATTGCTTCCATCGCAAATAGTCCAGGCCCAGCCGGCTTTTATTATGTTCTGTCAAGACGATACAAAGCTTCAACTTACATATCAAGATTATTTACGCCCGTTTTGGCTCACCATTTCTGGCGGTTGTTCTTTGACGAATGGCCCGTTGGAATCTATAATCAAGACGTTTATTAAGGAAAAGAAGATGGCATCAATCCTAATTGCCGTGGGCATTGTTTTGATATTGGTTGTCTTGGCCTTGTTGGTCTGGCTGATCAGTTCCAATTTTGCCGGCAGAAAAGAGATTGCCGGCCAGGCCGCCGGTATCAGCCTTCTCCAGCAGCAGCTCGAGGCCCTGAAAGCTTCTCAGGACGGCACTCGCGAAGCCCTGCAAGGCTCGCTGCAGGCCGGCCAAAACACGCTCACTCAGAGCCTGCAGTCCAGTCAGAAAGTACTCAGCGAGCTGCACAGCCAAATTGGCAATTTGCAGGGCACGAACAAGCAAATGCTCCAGGTCGGAGCTGAAGTCAGACGGCTCCAGGATATTCTAAGCTCACCGAAGCTGCGAGGCCAAATGGGCGAGTGGTCGCTGGAAAATCTTCTCTCCAATATCCTGCCGAAGGACAGCTACAAACTCCAGTATACTTTCAAAGACGGCAAAATGGTTGATGCGCTGATACAAATGACTGAGTTCTCGGTGCCTGTTGATGCTAAATTCCCGCTGCCCAGTTTCGAAAAAGTTGTAACGGCGGAGACCGACCAGGAAAGAAGCAAACTGCGCAAACAGTTTTTGAAAGATGTGACTATCCATATCGATAAGATTGCCTCCGACTATATAAGACCGGCGGAGGGCACGCTGGATTTTGCTCTCTGCTATATACCTGCCGAGAACGTCTATTACGAAACAATTATCAAATATGTCGGCGAGACGCAGGACATCTTACAGCATTCACTTGATAAAAAGGTAATACCCGTATCGCCGAACCTTTTATACGCTTATCTTATGACGGTGGCGATGGGCCTGCATGGTCTGCAGATAGAAAAGCAAGCTGCCGAAATCCGCCAGAACTTGAAAAGACTAAACGCCTCTTTCGCAGATTTTCTTTCCAATTGGGACGTTCTTGGCAAGCATATCCGAAATGCTTACAGTCAATACGATGAAGGCCATAAAAAGCTTGACCGCTTCGGCCTGCAACTCGACCA
>DATLBB010000137.1:0-12753 GCA_035527155.1 Sedimentisphaerales bacterium | reverse complement strand
ACAAAAGCTCTTCAGAACAATTCGGTCGGACCCATCGCCGGTCTTGATGTTATGCTTCGCATGCAAATCTACGCTTGTTCGAGGTATCTCTACGGGGCTTGCTGCCTATCCGCGCCGGAGTAGCACAGCCTGCCCTTAATTTTCTTGCAATATTGCCCGGTCAGATGTAAAGTAAAGGAAAATTTACCAGGGCGTTTTTGCCTTTTATAATTTGATTCTGCCATAGACAGTACCCTAAAGCACAACAGTATTGGTTATAGCAAGAAAGAATCAAAACCGAAAAAAACAAATTTGAGCGTAAATTCTAAAAATAGTCATGCCAACGTAGCTCAACGGTAGAGCTCTGGTTTTGTAAACCAGTGGTTGTCGGTTCGAATCCGACCGTTGGCTTTTTTTCGTACTGAGTGTTGCGAAAAAACTGACGCAATGCCAGCAAAGCAGAATATACGATAGAATATTAGAAGATTATTGCCGCATAACCGACGCTGTCGGCGCTTGTGGTACCCATCCGGCGGAGCATTACTTCATTGCTGTTAGTGTGTGCAAGCAGCAGTCCTTCGGTCTTGCCAAGTTTCTTTGCGACTGCGACCGCCGCGGCTGCGGCTCCGGCGCCACAGGCATTATAGTTCTCCGCGGCGTTTGCGAGGATTCTTTGCGGCTCAAGTTTCAAGACCAAATCAATAAACTGCCGGTCGTTAACCCGGCTGGCCCACTGGAGAGCTTCCGCACCTGTTCCCATTGGAGTAAAGCCATAGCGCGGGCCGTAATGCGTCAAATCTGTCGAGCCGATACAGACGACCTTCTTGCGTTCATCCCGGTTGATAACGTCACCGACACCTGCACCCAAAGCCACCGCCTGTTCGGTCGGCGGAACCAAAATGGGCAGTATTTTTGTGCCGACAAAGAGATGCTGTATAAATGGGAGCTGTACCTCGATGCTGTGCTCGGCTCTGTGGGCCATATAGTCGCTGACGGCTGCGCCGCTGCTCAATACGGCACTGGCCAACTCCTCATCAATGGCGACCTCTCCGAGCGGTGTGAGCCAGGTGCCGGCCTCATAAACAGCCGGCAATTGGCCAAAATAGCCGTGGGCGGCTCCAAATATTACAAAGGTATGGACCTCCTCGTGCTGCTGTTTTATTGCGGAGAAGACCAATGCCGCCACACTGCCGCTAAATGTCCAGCCGGCGTGCGGAACAATGCCAGCTACTATAGTGTCAGGCAACGACTCACTTAGCGTCCCTGCCTCGAGGCATTCGTTGATTTCTGCCACGCAGGAGTCGTGCCGGCCGGGATAAAATTGGCCTGCAACAATAGGTTTTCTTGTTTGCATTTCTACCACCTATTACTTGCATTTCCAGCACCAGTTCGATATTATTACGGCGTAATTCAAGGCCGTGGCATATTGTAACCTGTTAGGGGAAGAAAAACAAATGGCTTCTGAAAAAACGAGCACCGTAGCAGTGTTGATGGGTTCCGACAGCGATATGGCAGTGATGCAGAGGTGTATTGAGGAGCTCGGCAAATTTGGTATTGAGCCGGTGGTGCGTGTGATTTCAGCCCACCGGACGCCGCAGATAGCCGCTGAATTCGCCGAGAATGCCGCTAAAAACGGGATAAAGGTGATAATTGCCGCCGCCGGTATGGCCGCTCATCTGGCCGGTGCCTTAGCTGGACGAACGACGCTGCCGGTCATTGGAGTACCATTAATTTCGGCAGGCGGGTTGGAGGGGATTGATGCGCTATTGAGCACGATACAAATGCCGCCCGGCGTGCCGGTGGCAGCTATGGCTATCGGAAAAGCAGGCGCGAAAAACGCAGCCATTTTCGCGGTGCAAATCCTGGCACTGACTGATAAAAACCTTGGGGAAAAATTAGCTGAATTCAAAAAAGCCCAGGAAAAAAAGGTGGTCGAAAAGGATTCGGCCCTGCAGTAAAGTTGGCAACCCAGATTAACAGAATTGAAAACTGAAATTATCCAGATTTGGGGAAAAATTGGATTTTTCGGGGGCAACGTTGATTTTTGGGGTAAAAACGGGGTCGGGGTGATTGGGTTTGATTGGGTTTGTTTTCCCGGAGCAGGAAGGCGTGGTACATTTTCATATTCCTTTGTTAATACACTACTTATGTTCATTTTGGTCTTTCGGAAATTGGGTTTGTTTTGCATAAAAAGGGCTGATTTGTAGAGCTTTCTCTACAGATGTAGAGGTGCCGAGGACAGGCACAAAGGAACAAAGGCACTAAGAAAGGCCGGGTCTTCGACATTGAGAACACTCCTTTGTTATTGGCTCATTGGTAAATTGGGCAATTTGTTCATTGGTTATTGTTTTGGCCTGTTTTCGGCCGGGGGCAAAAAAAGACGCGCCTCTATAATTGGGCGAACATGCGCGTTTGAGTCGAAATTTGGTGCTTTTTTGACAGGATAAACAGGATTAACTCGTTGTGAGAAAAGGAGATAAGAATTTTTTAGATTTTTCGATTTTAGGTTCCAGGGTGCTGCACTTTTGATTGAAAATTAGCCACAGATTTCGCGGATTATGTTTTGGGCAAAAAAAGGTACAAAATGCAGAAAAGGGACAAACAAAAGGCCAAAAAAGTGCTTTATACTGGATCCCTGCCTACGACTTGCAGGGACTGGCGCTGGGTCCCTGCCTAATGGGTCCCTGTCTAAAACATACAGGGATGCGGACTCGGGCAGGCGGCGGAGGACAGAAATTCTTTTTGGTCGCCAATTCTAAATTCACCCTTCTATGTTGAGATTTCTAGCACCACGGAATATTGCGTTGGCATTAAGTCGGACCTGCTTATCAAAAAAATCGTGCCACCAGAGTAGAGGCCAATTCAATGAATAACGATATGTATCACTCGTTTTGAAAAGGCATCCTCTTTTCAGAATCGAGTACATCCGTTTGTTCGCCAGAGTGTTTGCCTTTCAATCTTGGAAGCCAGAACAAAATGGCATTGGATGTCTGGGTGAATGAAAACTCCGCGATTCCTTCAAGAATGTAGAATATCTCCTCCTCTTCACAGGTGGTTCAAGATTTGGGTAGCAGGCCACGAAAAATATCTTACCTTATCGAACTGTTGAAACCATGTACGGATTTGACGAATAGTATTCGGTTGTGATATTAGATTGCGGACTCTGGTCTTGTGTCCAGGCCCGTAAATATACCTGATCGTTGTTACTGAATTTATCGCCCAAAGTACCGGACCAGGTCTCCCCGCCCTGCCAGTCCAACCACGTTTCTCGGTGATAGTTTTCAGAGTTTGCAACATATTCGATCTTAACTCTTGCCACTCCTGTATTGTCAGAAGCTACTAACTGGATCGTCACATTTCCACTACTATCATTACTCACCAACCAGTCAGATATATCCGGAGGTGCCGTATCTTGTGTATCGTAATTTATAACTTTTATTTCCCATATGAAAATGCTTCCGTCTTCATGACCAGCAATAATGGTGTTTCCATCGGGGGAGATGGCTACACAATTTGCATAAGTTTCATATTCAAAGAAGGTCATTAGTTCTTCACCTGACTCGGTATCCCAAATCTTGATCGTCTTATCCTCACTACTTGAAATGATCCGTTTGCCATCCGGACTGATGGCTACGGAGAATATTGCACCTCCATGCCCTCTTAAGCTCCTTAGTTCTTTACCCGATTCAGTATCCCAAATCTTAATAGTCTTTTGTAATTGCCAACCACCCAAAATGAACCGTTTGCCATCCGGACTGATAGCGACGGAGTTTACCTGGCCTCCATACCCTCTTAGGGTCTTTAGTTCTTTACCCGATTCGACATCCCAAATCTTGATAGTTTTATCCCAGCTACCCGAAATAATCCGTTTGCCATCCGGACTGACGGCAACGGAGGTTATAGAACCTCCATGTCCTCTTAAGGTCCTTAGTTCCTCACCCGATTCGGCATCCCAAATCTTAATTGTCTTATCCACACTACCCGAAATGATCCGTTGGCCATCCGAACTGATGGCGACGGAGTTTACCTGGCCTTCATGCCCTTTTAGGGTCCTTAGTTCTTCACCCGATTCGGCATCCCAAATCTTAAGAGTTTTATCCCAACTACTCGAAATGATCCGTTTGCCATCCGGACTGATGGCTACTGAGAGTATTGAACCTCCATGCCCTCTTAAGGTCTGTAGTTCTTCATCCGATTTGGTGTCCCAGATCTTAATAGAATTATCCTTACTACCCGAAATAATTCGTTTGCCATCCGGACTGAAGACTACTGAAGTTACCCCGCTTTTATGTCCTTTTAGGATTCTTCTTTCTTGATCCGATTCGGCGTCCCAAATTTTAACGGTATCACCCCCCCCCGAAACGATCCGTTGGCCATCCGGACTGACTGCTACGGAAAGTACCCAGCTATTATGTCCTCTTAGGGTCCTTAGTTCTTCACCCGATTCGGCATCCCAAATCTTGATGGTACAATTATACCCATCCCCCGAAATGATCCGTTTGCCATCCGGGCTGATAGCTACTGAGATTACCCAGCTTTTATGCCCTATTAGGGTCCTTACTTCTTCACCTGATTCGGTATCCCAAATCTTAATTGTCTTATCCCTACTACCCGAAATGATCCGTTTGCCATCCGGGCTGACGGATATAGATTCTATACCACTTTTATGTCCTCTTAAGGTCCTTAGTTCTTTGCCCGATTCGGCATCCCAAATCTTAATGGTATTATCCAGACTACCCGAAATAATGCGTTTGCCATTCGGGCTGAAAGCGATTGATCTAATACCGTCTTCATGCCCTCTTAGGGTCCTTAGTTCTTTACCCGATTCGGCATCCCAAATCTTGATTATCTTATCCCTACTATCACTACCCGAAATGATACGTTTGCCATCCGGGCTGACGGATATAGATTCTATACCACTTGTATGCCCTCGTAGGGTCCTTAGTTCTTTGCCCGATTCGGCATCCCAAATCTTAATGGTATTATCCAGACTACCCGAAATAATCCGTTTGCCATCCGGATGGATGGCTACTGAGGTTATCCAGTATTCATGTCCCTTTAAGGTCCGTAGTTCTTGACCTGATTCGGCATCCCAAATTTTGATGGTCTTATCACGACAACCCGAAATGATCCGTTTGCCATCCGAGCTGATGACTACGGAGGATACACCGTGCGAATGGCCAACGAGGGTTTGAATACTCGTATCTGCGATAAAATTGAGATAGTGCCATTCCCAGTTCCTCAAATCTATATCACATTTATCAAGGTAATCTTTCGCCAAAAAGGAATAATTTGCCTTGATATAGTGATCTGCAAGTCTGATATTAGCTACATAACTGGATTTTTGGAGATTCTCAAAAGCGGTCAATGCTTTTTGTTTCTCCTCTTCGGCAGTGTCTCTTGCTTTCTCTGCTTCCATCTCAGCGTTTTCAGCCGCAATACGTTGCTCTTGTTCCGAATTTCGTGCGATCTCGGCTTGAATGGCAAAGACTACACTTATTACCGTGGCAAGAATTAAAATTACCGATACGGCTGCCAGAGCGGCAAAAACGGCTCGATTCCGCCGGGCAAACATCCGTATCTGATATGCTAAACTTGGTGGATGGGCGATAATGGGTTCATTATTGAGATAGCGTTTTATATCTTGGGCTAATTCCGCGGCAGATTGATATCTTCTATTCCGATCTTTATCCTGAGACTTCAATAAAATGGTTTCCACATCACCGCGCAGCACCTTATTGATTGTGCTTGGCTTTGGTGGAGGTTGTTCCCTGATCACACGAGTGGCTTCATAAACAGTAGTACCGCTAACATCATACGGGAGTTGGTTACACAGCAGTTCATAGAGAATAACACCTAAAGAATATACATCGCTTCGAGTATCCAGATCGTGTGGATCGGCATCACATTGCTCTGGACTCATATATTGTAAAGTTCCGATTAACTTTCCCACATCAGTCTGCAATGTGGTTACTGCCATATCGGAATCAGTCGATCGAGCCACTCCAAAATCAATTACTTTGGGCTGACCGGAAGTATCTACTAAGATATTACTGGGCTTAAGATCCCGATGAATAATCCCTTTTTGATGACCGTGATGGATGGCCTCACACGCTTTGGCAAATAGTTCCAGGCGCTCGCGCATAGATAAATTATTTATTTTCACATACTCGACAATGGATTTGGCGTTGGGAATATATTCCATGGCAAAATAGGGCTCTTCAATCTTGCCATATCGCGGAATTTCTTCGGAATGAATCCCCGCCTGATAGATTTCTGCTATACCGGGATGTCGTAATCGAGCCAGGATCTGAGCTTCATACTGGAACCGCCTCAAAGCACTTCGAGAAGCGATCCCCCGCTTCATGACTTTTAGAGCAATAGTTCTCCTTGGATTCGTTTGTGTAGCTTCGTAGACTACTCCCATGCCTCCAGTAGCTATGATTCTTCTTACATGAAAGCCGCCAATATATTTGCCAATGATGCTTTTATCCAATGGGTCGCCAGCAGTGTTGGTCAGCATATCATCGGTGTTATCATTTTTCTCTTTATTATTCTCACGCTCGTTCATAATTATTTATTACAATCTGGTTTCATATACACTCATTTTGCCTCACAGGACTTTTCTGAAATCCAAGATACCGTAACTATACCCAAAATTTACTACGTTTCAAGAGCATTTCCTTACCCTGAACCGCCGACACACGGATTTTATTTTTTGGCGGAAAGTGCGGGGCGGGCTGACTTATAGACAGGTAATAATTTTAGATTTACTATTTCCAATTTACGATTTTCGGTTTTGGGATTGAGATTGCCGCGTCGGCTGCTTTGCAGCCTCCTCGCAATAACAACCGAAGATCACGTTCGACGGGGGTTGAGTAGGGTTATTAGGGCTGTGCCGAGGAGTAAAAGTATTGCTGTGGCCGGTTCAGGAGCTGTAATTACAAGCTCAAAGCTATCTAAGGTGCCAGTGTCAACAGGCCACATATCGTAAATCTGCAGCCGCCAAGGGCCATAAACACTCTCTCTGTCAAAAATGTCCAGCAGGTTTCGAGGGTCAATAGCTCGAGGCCGGAATCGGCCAGTAAAAGGTGGCTCAGCCTGCTCAATCGACAGTTGTGCTTCATCGTCAAATATGGTTCGTGTGTAATTTGCAGCCTCAAAAAATTCACGAAGATTGTACATATTCAAACATATTCTCGTCCCGGCAGGGCTCTGCAGAAAAATTTGCAAATCGAATACATTGGTGTGTGTAATACTGATTCGAACATCAAGGTCGGAGACAATAAAATCGTCAGGCACTTCAATAATTACCTCGGTCAGTGAGCTACCAGGCCCTATTGGGTCGAGGAGAGGGGTATTGAAGTCGCCGCCGTAAATAGAAACCTGGCCAGCAAAAACAGGAAAAGAGACCCCCACCACAACGACAAGAATTGTAACAATCCATTGCATTGCGCTGCGAGCATCCATTCTCAGTCAACCAGCAAATTTTATGTGCAAAGCCCATAAGTTAGCCGTTGGCCTTACGGGGGCAAGCAGTCACCCTCCAGTGGATTCTGCTTACGTAGCAGAGATTATAACCTCATTAAACAATGCTGGGGAGTAAAAATAAAAAAATAACCACCGAGAATGCTTAAAATGCAGAGAATAAATTGAAAAGACAACGGATAAGATTGCCACGGCCGACACCCTGACCCACAAGGGCAGGCCCCGCAATGACATAAATGTCATTTTACTTCAGTAACCGAGTTAAATTCGCCAAACGGATTCAACTCCGTTAGCTCATTGTAGGGGTCCTGCTGCCACTGGCCGTCTACAACCAGCCGGTAGCGATATTTACCGACAGGCAAATTCAACTTTGTTTGCCACACACCGCCGTCAGCGAGTTTTTGCATGGGCGTCTTTTCCGGCTGCCAGTTATTAAAGTCGCCAGCAATCTGGACGCTCTTGGCACGCGGGTACAGTGTTACGAATACCACAGCATCGTTTATCTGGCTGACGCCATAATAGTCAGAAAGCCTGGCATCAGTATCGGCTGGCTTTAGTTCTTCTGCCTTTGGGGCCTGCACAGCCTCTACCGCGGGCTTCGCCGCCTGCAACAACTCATCCGCGGTGGCGCTAATGGATTCGAGCTTATCCGTCAGGGATGTGACGAACTCGCGGCGTTGCTGCTTCGCCTCAGCGCCAATAACTTCGTCGGCCAGTGAGCGAAAATCCCTCTGGCCCTTGCTGGCTGAATCATATTCGCTGATTGGTTGGCCAAAACTGGCTGCTTCCTTGATTTTAGTATTGAAATTAACGATTGTTCTGAACATCTTGTCGGCGAAGTGCTTTTGCAATTCCGCCAAAATCTCCCTGGCCATCTTTGTCCTTATATCATACATACTGGCCAAGACCCTGACATCTACGTGCTGGCTACATCGATTACAAAGTATACTCAAGGTCTCAAGCTGCTTGCTTAGCCCATGCAGCGCAAAGTAACCGGTCTCAACAGGGACAATAACATCGGTAGCAGCCCTTAGTGCATTGAAGGTCAATAGCCCTACGGCCGGGGGACAATCGATTATTGCGTAGTCGTATTCGCTTTTTATTTCGGCCAAGGCATTTCTCAAACAGCCCTCACACTCAGCAATGCCGGTCATTTGCTGCTCGAATGCAGACAGGTCTATGCTGGCCGGCGCCAGCTCCAACCTATCGCTAATCTGCCAGAGTATTTCTGTCAGCTTTATCGGCTCATTTCTGCTTTTGCTTATCAGTACATCGTAGATGCTTTGTTCAATCTGCTCCTCCGGCACGGCAAGGCCGACTGCGCAGTGCGACTGGGCGTCCATATCGACAAGTAAGGTCTTTTGGCCCGCTCCAGCAAGCGCACTGGCCAGGTTTATCGACACCGTCGTTTTGCCACAACCACCTTTTTGATTTACAACTGCTATCGTTCTCATAGTTCATCCTCTCCCGGCCTTCTAAAAGGGTTCCCGTTTTGCCGCGCCCCCTGCTTTCCTGCGAAAGTAAGAAAGGAGGCAAAATGGAATCCTAAGCCCATTTCACCACAAAAAACGCGTTTTCAATCCTAAAAAACAGCTAAATACCCATTTATGTTATTCGGCAAGGAAATATGAAAAACTTTATCTTTTTATGGGACCAACCGATAAAAAAGGCTAATAGCAGTTCTAATAAAAGCATTTCCACTGCCTACAGAGGTAAACACAGCCACAAGTGCGAGGCTATGGAATGGATTCTCCAAACGCCAAAGAATGCGTTTGGGGTCCCGAAGGCACAAAAAGTGTTGCCAAAAATGCGTTTTCAGCTACAATATACAGATAAAGGTCTGTGCGGTTATCAATGTTCGTTGAGCCTGCAGATAAATATTTTGCTTTCAACAAATTTAGGTGTTCAATTTAGGCCCGTAAGACAAATTGATATATTGTGCGAAATCTCGCATGTAGAGTGCCGGTGTTGGCCTTACTCTCACCGGCTCAGTGTAACCATTGTACAAATATTGGATATAAACCTATGAAAGAAAAAAGTATCGAACGTCGCAGCTTCTTGAAGTATACGGCCGCGGTTACAATCGGGTCGAGCCTGTTGGGCGAGTCCATGTTGGCCAAAGGCAAGCAAAAGAAGGCTAAATTGCGCAAATCGCTCCAATTAGGCATGCTACCCCGAGAACTCTCGAATGTGGACAAATTCAAGCTGGCGAGAAAATGCGGATTCGAAGGCATTGAAGCTTCCCCAATGAAGGACCTCAATGCAGCGAGGCAGCTTGGCAAGTTGTCGCGTGAAGCCGGGGTACCGATTCACTCCATCGTGTACGGCGGTTGGGGAGCACCGTTTTCCGACTCCAATCCCAGAGTGATTGAGAAGGGTCTGGCGGGGATGAAAACGGCTCTGCACAGCGCCAAAGCGCTGGGTGCCGACACGGTTCTGTTGGTGCCCGCGATAGTCACGGAGACTGTGGGATACGGCGACGCGTACAAACGTTCGCAGGAACACATCCGCAAACTCCTGCCTCTGGCCGAGGAGCTTGGCGTGATTATCGCAGTGGAGAACGTATGGAACAAATTTCTGCTGAGCCCGCTTGAGTTCGTGCGGTACGTGGACGAGTTCGAGAGCCCGTGGCTCAAGGCCTACTTTGACATCGGCAACGTAATCCTCTTTGGGTACTCACAGGATTGGATCCGCACGCTCGGCAAACGCATTGTCAAAATTCATCTTAAAGACTTCAAGCGCAGCGGCTACAAATGGACCAACCTGCTCGATGGTGATGTGAATTGGCGCGAAGTTCGCCGCGCGCTGGATGAAGTGGGCTTTGATGGATTCCTGACCCCCGAATTGAGGGGCGGTGACGAAGCCTACCTGATCGATTTGGTCAAACGTATTGACCGCATTTTCGCGATGTAGCCTTCGTCCACAAGTCTCTGATAAGTTAAGTGGCTTCCTATTCTGCGGTCCGTTGCAGAATGGGAAATCTTACAATCTTTTATCGCACAGGTATGGGTTATCTACTCAACGCCCAAACCCCTGGGCGCCTTGGCTAATCATCCCTTAACCTTTACCTTGATTGCCTTTGCCTTTTCAGCTTTTGGCAGGGTGATGGTCAACACGCCATCCTTGCATATTGCTTCTACCTTCTCGATATCGTCGATTGCAGGCCAGACCAGCAAACCCACCCAAGATGCGCCAAAGCCTATTCTTTTATCGGTGGGCTTAAATACTGGAAAAACTCCGAACCACCGGGCAGAACGATGGTTGTGCCTTTGCCAAGCGACTTCTCATAAGCTTCTAAAGTGCGCACAAATGAATAAAACGCATGGTCCTGTTCAAAAGCCTCGGCGTATATTTTAATCGCCTCCGCATCACCTTCACCCATGAGCATGTCCATACCAGTGATTTAACATCTGACCGCCTCTACCGAAAAGGTCCGTATCGTCTTTGTAACTCTCGAAATCATCGCTCCAGATGATCTTTTCAGGTTTCAACGCCGATTCGTCGTTACCTTGTATATCTTTAACTAGTCCACCAGATTGACGACAAGCACTGACGATAAACAGCAAATAGAAAACAACTAACAGAGAAAACATATATAGGGTTGTTCCAGATATTTTACACTTTGACATGATTGCCCAAAATTATAATATTTGATGTTACTTAAATTTTAGCAAATTCAATCCCGTAGTCTATACTCCCCCCTCTTCTTCTTCAACCTCTTCTTCAGCATTTAAAACAATCTAAAAACTATTGAGGATGAGACCTGTGGGGCTGATTTTATATTTTAAGTAAACTACTACGGGTTTCACCTGTAGCATTTAGAATTCAAGCTTCGCTTGTCCGCTGTCTTCTTCGCCTTGCATTTTAATATACTTCTTTATTCCCGCATCCGCCATGAGCGACAGTACAAACATCGCCCCCATAACGCAAAACAAAAAACCCCCACTCCTCCCAAACCTTCTCGACCATCCGTCACGATGAACTCTCATTGTCCTCCTCCCGTGCAAAGCAATCAATTCTTCGTCTCTTCCCCCCATGACTTCAAGTACTGCAAATAGTCGCTGTCACTTGCAAGTATAACCACAGTACCCTTGCCAAGATTCGCCTCATAGCTCTTGAGCGTCTCCAGAAACGAATAAAACTCCGGATCCTTCGAATAGGCCTCGGCATAAATCTTGATCGCCTCGGCGTCGGCCTTGCCCCTGATCTCCTCGGCCTTTTTATACGCTTCCGAGGTGATCTGCTTTTCTTCCGCCTCCTTGCGACCTTCGATTTCCATTGCCTCGCCTTCGCCCTCACTGCGAAACTTCGCCGCAATCCGCTGTCTCTCAACTATCATCCGCTGATAAACCGACTCTTGCACCTGCGTCACATAGTTAATTCGCTTGATACGAATGTCCACAAGCTCGATCCCGAACTTCGCAGCAGCGGGCCCGGCTTCGAGAAGAATCTTTTCCGTAACCTTGTCTCTGCCGAGCTCCACTTTGGTCACCTCAGCAATTCGCCCTCCTTCGAGCCCCTCCATCATCTTCATCGGCCTTGCCGAACTCCTTACTGCATCGATAAGAAGATGGCTCGATATCTGGTTGCGGACCGCACCATTGATAATATCGTCCAGCCGGCTGTGTGCCGACTCTTCACGACCCACCGTCTTACGAAAAACCAATGGACTGTCTATCCGCCACCTCGCAAAACAATCGACCCAGATATATCGCTTGTCAACTGTCGGCACCTGTTCGGGCTTGCCGTCCCATTCCAGTATCCGCTTCTCATAGTAGCTCGCCTGTTCAAAGATCGGTATCTTAAAGTGCAGCCCCGCATCCTTGACTTCCCGCTTGAAGTTTCCAAACTGAGTTATCACAACCTGCTGGGTCTCGGAAACCGTATACAGAGCCGAACCTGCAATCACGACCACAATCAGAACCACTATTACAACCGCAATCAATTTCACGTTATGCATGATTATTTCTCCCCGACATTCATCAGAGGCAACAGCCCCTTGACATTATCATCGATGATATATTTCTTCTCCAGATTCGGCAGCACCTTACCCAACGCCTCAATGTAAAGGCGCCTTCGCGTAACATCCTTGCTCAGCGAATACTCGGTCCATATCTGCAGAAAACGGCTCGCGTCGCCAATGGCCGTATTTGTCCGGTCTATTGCATAACCCTCAGCCTGCTTGACCATCTGAAGTGCCTGACCCCTTGCCTTGGGAATAATCTTGTTATATTCCTCAAGTGCCTGATTCACCAATTTCTCCTTGTCCTGCTGTGCCGCATTGAC